>JBDLJA010000020.1:0-49385 GCA_039714595.1 Thermodesulfobacteriota bacterium
CGACGCGGTGATCAATTACGGACCGCGCTGGGATAAGGACGGTAACCTGATCGATAAAGACGATATCTACCAGGACGAGGATGATGATCTTTATCTCTAGTGGGTCTCTAAGTAGCAGCCCGGCACCCATCCTTTCCTTTTTAGATCAATGGCTTACGATCTTTATAAAAATTCCCAACCGCTGTTTTTTCTACTTTTACAGTTATGCAAATTGACAAAAGGCGATAATTACATTCTCTTGGGCAGCCGGGTTGGCGCAAGTTGGTCAACCATGTGGCGGACAATACCTGGCTGATGCGGATGGCGGGAAAGGTGCCGGTCGAGGTGCTCTTCCCACGGCAATCAGCCTGATTGCCGCCCTGTTACGATATTTTCAGAGATTCACTGATAGATGATTAAAGCGGCGGTTTCTTCTAAAATAGTACACTGTTTTGCCTGGTTTGCCCTTTTCGTGGCCCTCGCCCCTCCAGTTTGGGCGGATGAATCGCTCAGGGTTGGCGTATTTCAGAATAAACCCATTGCCTATATTGAGGATGGAGCAAACGGGCTCTTTGTTGAGGTTCTCGATCACGTTGCCAGGGAGGAGGGGTGGGACATTAAGTACATCCCCTGTAATCTGCAAGAATGTTTTGAGCTTCTCCAGGCCGAGGAGTTGGATCTGCTCACCTCAGTGGGGAAGCATCCTAAGTGGCAGGATGTTCTCACCCTCTCACAAGAGTCGATTTGGAAGTTATGGGGGACCATCTACTCCCATGACATTAAGATAGATCACCTCTTTGCCTTAAAAGATAAGAAGATTGGCTTAAGTAAAGACAGCCAGGTAACCTTTGCCTTAAAGCCGTTACTGGCAGGTCTTGATATCCCGGTCCACTATGTTGAATTTGCCAACCATGAGGCGGCCTTTGCCGCCCTGCATGGCCAAGGGGTAGATGTGGTGGCGGCCAACAATACCCGCGGTATTGAGGAGCTGAGACGTAGTGACATCAGGCAGACCCCCATTGTCTTCAGCCCCTTTACGACCCATTTCGCGATCTCGGCCGGTGGCCGGCACCAAGAGAAGCTGGCCGTAATAGATAGATATGTAGAAGAGCTGAAAGAAGAGCGAGAGTCGTTTTTTTGCACCTTTCAGCGCCAATGGCTGAGGGGAGAGACGCCCTACTGGACCGGGAAACGGATTGGGCTTATCGGGGCAATTATTTTCCTTATCATGGTTGCCGCCATGGCCCTGTGGCGTTTCATAGAGCTAAGTAAGGTCCGGGCGGGGCAGGAGAGGTTAAGTCACGCCATCGATCAGGCCTCAGAGAGTGTGGTTATCACTGACTTGCAGGGAACCATTTTATATATCAATCCCGCCTTTGAAAAACTCACCGGCTACAGCCGGGCAGAGGCCATCGGGCAAAACCCGCGGGTTCTGAAGAGCGGCAAACATGATCAGGCCTTTTATAAAGAGATGTGGCGCACCTTGCTCCAGGGCAAGGTGTGGAAGGGGCATCTGACCAACCGGAGAAAAGATGGCTCCCTGTTTGAAGAAGAGGCCACCATCTCGGCTGTTACGGACAAACATGATAAGTTGACTAACTTTGTGGCCATGAAACGTGATGTGAGCCGGGAGGTGTCCCTGGAAAAGCAGTTACGGCAGGCGGTGAAGCTTGAGGCAATTGGTACCCTGGCCGGCGGTATCGCCCATGACTTCAATAATATCCTCGCCTCCATCCTTGGTTACGGCGAAATGGCCAAGGTCCAGCTATCCCCGGAAGATCCTGCGGCCGAAGATATTGACCTGGTATTAAAGGCCGGTAAGAGGGCAAAGAATCTGGTGAAACAGATTCTGGCCTTCAGTCGTCAGGATGAGGTGGTTTTTTCTCCCCTCCATGTCCAGTTGATTGTCAAAGAGGCCCTGAAGTTTTTACGCTCTTCGCTCCCTGCCACCATTGAGATAGAAGGAGAAATCGATTCCTACTGCCGGCCAATCCTGGGCGATCCGGTTCAGGTTAACCAGGTGATATTGAACCTGTGCGCCAATGCCAAGCTTGCCATGGCAGAGAGTGGCGGCGTATTGACTGTCTCCCTCTCTGAGGTGGAAGTTACTGATTCAAAAGCTATTGCCCATTGCCCGCAGTTGCAGAACGGTGTCTACCTTGATCTCCTGGTGGGAGATACCGGTTGCGGGATGGATCAGGCCACTCAGGTTAAGATCTTTGACCCCTTTTTCACCACCAGGGACATTGGCGCAGGAACTGGCCTGGGGCTGTCAGTGGTCCATGGCATCATCAAGCAGCATCAGGGTGAGATCACCGTTGCCAGCCAGCCGGGGGAGGGTGCCATTTTTCATGTGTATCTGCCGATCATTGCCGAAGAAGCGGCCAATGAACCCCAGGTGTCCCCGGGAGATGTATTGGGCGGCAGCGAGCGGATAATGGTTGTGGATGACGAGGCCCCTATCGTGGGCGTTTTGCGCCGCCTCCTTGGTAATCTTGGCTATAGGGTCACCGGGTTTACCAGCAGTGTTGAGGCAATGGCTGCCTATGGGGCTGCCCCAGACGACTTTGACCTGCTTATTACCGATATGACCATGCCGGGTCTCACCGGAATGGCCTTGGCCCAGAAGGTTCATGCTCTGCGGCCTGAGATGCCAATTATCCTCTGTACCGGATATGGTGAGGACTTGGACCACGATGAGTTTGAGTCCCATGGTATTGCGGAGCTTATTCTTAAACCCGTCTTGGCCAGGCCAATGGCGGAGTCGATCAGGAAGGTGCTGGATCGTGGCTGAAATATTCGTTGTCGATGATGA
Organism: Thermodesulfobacteriota bacterium; assembly: GCA_039714595.1. Lineage (GTDB taxonomy): Bacteria > Desulfobacterota > Desulfobulbia > Desulfobulbales > SURF-16 > JAOZSN01. The sequence continues at coordinate 2,795 of JBDLJA010000020.1, forward strand.
TCTAATGCTGCAGAAGATGCTTGTTACCCATCTAGAGCGTTCCGGTCACCGGGCTCGGGCTGCCGGAACCCTTGCGGAAGGGTTAAAAGAGGTTGCAGAGGGCGATTATGATGTTGTTTTCCTCGATGTGCAACTCCCTGATGGCGATGGCCTGGAACAGCTGACCCGTTTTAAGGCCGTCTCTTCGGCGCCCGAGGTGATTATCATCACCGGCAAGGGTGATGAGTTCGGGGCGGAAAAGGCGATATTAAGCGGGGCCTGGGGTTATATTGAAAAGCCGGATGTCATTAAGGATCTCCTGCTCCACCTCACCCGCGCCCTGCAGTTCCGCCAGGGAAAAAACAGGGTGGAGCAGGTTCCTGTCTCCTTGAAGAGGGAGGCCATTATCGGCAATAGCCAGGAGCTGAATAAATGTCTGGATCAGGTCGCCCAGATTGCCGCATCTGATGCCAGTGTCCTAATTACCGGGGAAACGGGAACCGGCAAGGAGCTGTTTGCCAGGGCAATCCATGAAAACAGTGGCCGGGCCGGGAAGAAACTTGTAACCGTCGACTGTGCCGCCCTGCCGGAAAACCTCATAGAGAGCATTCTCTTCGGCCATGTGAAGGGGGCCTTCACCGGGGCCGATACTCCGGGGGAAGGGCTTGTGGGGCTCGCCGATGGCGGCACCCTCTTTCTCGATGAGGTGGGCGAGCTTTCCCTTGCCATCCAGAAAACCTTTCTCCGGGTCCTGCAGGAACAGTCCTATCGCCCAGTTGGCTCAACCACTGAAAAACATAGTGATTTCAGAGTAATTGCCGCGACCAATGTTGATATTGATCAGTGCGTGGCCCAGGGGGCCATGCGCAGCGATCTCCTTTACCGCCTGCGATCCTTCTCCCTCTGTCTGCCGCCCCTGCGGGAGAGAAAGGAGGATATCAAACCCTTGACCAGCTATTTTCTGGCCCAGATATGTGACCAGGCAAAGGTAGAGTCCAAGGGAGTCAGCCCCGATTTCAGTGAACACCTGACAGGCTATGATTGGCCGGGAAATGTGCGGGAATTACGGCAGGTAATGGAGCAGGTCATCGCCTTTACCCCCCAAGCGCCCACCCTGTTTGCCGCCAATCTCCCGGAACATTTCCGTATCCGTCAGGCGAAGGCCGGTATCCAGCCAGTTCAGCCATTATCTTCTTCTCCCACTCCGGTTAACAGTGGATCAGAACCTGAGTTCTCTTCTGCCCCCCCATCCTGGCACGATTTTAAGAACTCCCACGAGCAGAGATACATCGCTCAGCTCATGGAATATGCCCAGGACAACATCACCGTTGCCTGCCAAATTTCAGGCCTCTCGCGCACCCGTCTTTATCAGCTGCGCGGCAAATATGGTCTGAAATAGTTCCAACCCGCCTGGACCACTGTTCACAAAAGTGACCATCCTCCTATTTACAAAAGTGGCAGATGGTTCTTTTAGTGAACAGCCCGCTTCCCCCGTCTTTCTTCCTTTGATTTCACATAGTTAGTTGTAACAGGCGTTTTGAGCATAATTCGCCATCTTCCTCCTGTTGGCACGATAGTTGTAAAGGAAATGGTGAAATTATAAGTGTGCGCCAAGGTCCCAGCACTATACCCATTTTTAAAGAGGGGGCTCTGGGACGTACTACTGCCCCTCTGGCTTGTCTTGCCAGAGTAAAAAAAGTTTGCCGCAATGAGATAGAGAAAAAGCCGTGAAGAATGAATTTGCCAAGGCTAATCAGCAGAACAAAGAGTTGGATCTGGCCACAATCACTGAACCGGTTCTGGTGGTTGATGATGATGAGGCCGTGCTGGGCATGGTCCATCTCATGGTCAGTCGGTTTGGCCTGCAGATAGATAAGGCAAATAATGGTGAGGAGGCCCTGCAACTTCTAAAAAAGGGCCGATATGGTCTGCTTATCACCGATATCGCCATGCCCAGGATGGATGGCATGGAGTTGCTGCTCCATGTAAAGGAGCATTACCCGGAGTTGGACGTTCTGGCCATCTCCGGCCATCATGAACTGTACAACTTTACCGATCTTGTTGCCGCCGGCGCGGTTGATTTCATGGCCAAGCCGTTTCAGGCCAATGAGCTGAAGGCAAAGCTGCAGCGCATCTATCGTGAACGCCTCATCCTGGCGGAGCTTGCGGAGAGACGGGAGAGTGAGAAGACGTTTTTTCTGCATATTGTCGAGTCTTTGGCCATCTCTCTGGATGAAAAAGACAGATATACCCATGGTCATTCCCAGCGGGTGACCAGTTACGCCCTGCAACTGGCCGAGCAGATTCCTGAAGCGGATGTTGACCTTGAGCTGTTGCGCCTCTGCGGCATTTTGCATGATATCGGCAAGATCGGTGTTCCCGATAAGATCCTGGGCAAGATGGACTGCCTCACCGACGCGGAGTTTGCCGTTATCAGAAAACACCCTGAGCAGGGGGCCCAGATCCTGCGCCCCATGGAATCTGATCGGCGCATCGCTAAGATATCAAAGGTGATCAGACACCATCATGAGCGCTATGACGGCATGGGCTATCCTGACGGCTTACAGGGTGAGGAGATTCCCCTCCTTGCCCGGATCATTGCCATTGCTGACAGCTATGATGCCATGACCTCTGACCGGCCATATCGCAAGGGGACGGACGCCGTGACCCTGGCCCTGCAAGAGATAGAAGACAACAGCGGCACGCAATTTGACCCTGTGCTGGCGGAGAAGTTTGTCACCCTCATGCAAAAGGTGTTGCTGTCGTATGAAAGGATAAAGACAACGGTTAACGTTGGGCCCTTCCGGGGGAAAGATGTGGTGGTGGGCTTTTAATGGGCCTAAGCGCCTTCTGCCTGGCCTGGGTCATGCGCTGTTCGCCATGGCGGTTATAAGTTTCGCAATTTTGTTGTGCTAATTTTTTTAAGTTTATTTTTTGAAAACCCTAGAGGTGTGTAAATGATGGAGGAGAACCCGAACAGAGAGCTTGAAGAGATTAAAGAAAGTTTAAAAAGTGGCATGGTGGGAGATCTGGCCGGGTTAAGCGTCCCAAGTTTGATTCAGATGCTGCAGTATGAAACCCGCACCACCCTGGTTGTTGTCAAGGGTAACGGCCTGCAAAACGGCACTATCTTTTTTGACAGCGGCAATATTATCGATGCCGCCTGCGGTCGGCTGAAGGGTGATGCGGCTGTGCTGGAGATGATCAGCTGGGAGACCGTCCAAACCAGTTTTAAACCAGTACCGGAGCAAAAACCGGCCCGTACCGTAAATAATTCCTCCATTGGGCTTCTTATGGAGGGGATGCGCATACGAGATGAGAGTCAACAGGGCGATCAGACCGGTGTAAGGGATGAAGATGAAGGTCAAGACGATCAGGCGACCGGCGTAAGCCGTGACGAAGTTAAGGCCGATCAGACCCGCGTAAACAAAGAAGCCGTTAACCAGAAAAAAGTAAAGGGGAGCAAAAAGATGGCTGGCTTAAAACAGTTGTTGAAGGATATTTCCGATGAAATGGATGGCGTCATCGCCGTGGGCGTGGTTGGCATGGACGGTATCACCGTTGCGGCCCATAACCCCACCGGGGTTGACATGGACGTTATTTCCGCCAAGTTTGCCATGGTGATGAAGCTGGTGGAGCGCTCTGTGGGCGATCTTGGCAGCCTGGGCAACTTTGAAGAGAATCTGGTTCAGACCGCCAACTCCTGGGTTCTCACCCGTTTTCTTGACAAGCAGTATTACTTCGCCACCATCGTCAGCCGGGACGGCACCCTGGGCAACATCAGGTTGGTGGCTAAGAAGTATATTGAGCAGGTCCAGCGCGCTCTGTAACCAGGGGTTTGAGCATGTGTACCCCAGCAAAGTTTTTATAAGTTTAAGGAGTAATAAATGGCAACCGAAGAGCAGAAAAAAGCAAATATGATGCGTCTCATGACCCTGATGGTCGGTGGTATGGCCAAGGCCCTCTACGATCTTTTCGGCGAGACCGCCTACGCGACCATGGCCGAGGTGGGCAAGAGCCTGCTGACCATCATGGAGGATGAGATGGGTCTTGAGCTTGACAACGACAACCCGGAGGCGGTGATCATGGAGATCGGCAGGATCTTCTCCGATGAGATGGGCTTTGTCGCTGATTTTACAGTGAAGACTGATGGCGATGAGATCACCCTCCTGGTGGACAGATGCGCCGGCTGGAACCTCACCCAGTCCATCGTCAAACTAGGCGTTGACGTCCCCTTTACCTGCCCCATAATGAATGTGGGCCAGGCCGCCTTACTTAAGATGGGTAAGCATGCCAGAAAGCAGATCGTCCCCCGGGAAGAGGTGCGTGGTTCTGCTATTACCTTCAGCCTGATCGACTAAAGGCTATTACCGCCCTGCCGCGAGGCGGGGCGGTCTTTGCACTATGGCTAAAGCAGCGTTAAAAGTAGAGTCATCGCCTGGCGGGCAGGGGGCAATCTGTGAAGAGTCGCCTGTCTTCTCCTGCCGGCCTGACTGTCTCAGTTTTGGCCAGGCCACCTACTATCAGGATCTCCTCTACCGCACCATTAAGATCGGCACGGAACTGGAGTTTGCCCTGCCCAAGATGGCCAAGCGGCAGGAGCTGGAAGAGGAGTTGATCGCCACCCTTCAGCCCTCCCAGGACATGAACCGGCTGGGCCGGCTGGGGGTGTTTGATATAAGCAAGGAGCATTGCGGTATCGAGATACGGGTCATTGGCCGCCACCCCCACTGGGACAGCCAGGTCAACCAGTATCGCCAGATCATTGCCCCGCTTATGGCTAAAGAGGTGCGCATGCGGCCCACCTGCGGGCTTCACTTTCATCTCCTGAGCGTGGGCCTTTCTGAGCCGGTGCCGGAAATCATCCTGGCCAATCTCTGGAATATGACCCGGCGCTATGCCCCTGGCCTGAAATTTCTCACCAGCGGCGGTGAATCGGTTACGGCCCTCTGCCGGCGGCGGCAGCATAATGCTCACCAGGAGGTTATGCGCCAATCTCCTGAAGAGCACACCATGGCCCAGATTCAGGCGATCCTCAAGGATAGTCATGAGGTGCCCGAGCATCAGAATTTTTTCAATCTGGAACATCTCCGCTTTAATGAGATGGGTCAGCTGGCCAACTTCCATGTGGAGTTCCGCTACCCGGATGGCGACCTTTCTTCCCATTCCATCACGGCCAAGGTATTTCTCTTCCTGTCCATGATGTTGAAGGCGGTGGAGATCTCGAAGTTTGGCCTCCTCCACGTGGGTCGGAGGGCCCATTGGCAGCGCAAGCAGGAGCTCCTCGACCTGATCAGTAACAACGATGGCCGGCTGGCCACCAGCGAAACCTCGGCCTGCCTGCCCTTTCTTGACGAGTATCGGCAGAACGCCAAAGATCTCTTGCGCTTCCTCAAGTCTATCTTCATCCTCCTTGATAATCCGGCCGAAATCGTCCTCCAGGACCTGGCCCGCCAGCCCATCTCCCTGCGCCGCGACCAGGGGTGCCAGTGGCAGGATATTGATGACCAGTTGCAAGGGTTGCTCAGCCCGGCCGGCAGCCTGGATGAGCTCGATTATAAGATATGCAAGGTTATTGAGCTGGGGTTGGTGGATGCCAAGGAGCGTTACCGGGACTGGCTGGTGGGCGCGGCCTACCTGAGCAACTGTGACGCGGGGGAGGTGGAGCGGCGGCTGACCAAGTATCAGCAGCGCAAACCGCTGTGGAGCCCGGCCCTGGGCCGGGTAGTTTTTTTCCGGTGAGGGCAGGGGGGCGGATATGTGCGGTTTAGCAGGCTGCCTGCTTGGTCCGGGGGTGAGTGATCAGCAGCTTAAGCTTATAAAGGAGATCTTTGTGGCCAACCTGCTGGCTAACGAAGAACGGGGCCGTGAGGCCACCGGAGTGGTGAGCTGCGGGGCTGATGGCTCTTCGAACTGCCACAAGGCCGCCCTGCCGGCCCATGATTTTGTCCAGACGGCAGGCTGCAAAGGGTTCATGAAAAGCGCCATCGACACCTCCACCTCCATCATCCTCGGCCACACCCGGGAGCCCACCAAGGGCACGGTGGAGAATAATAACAACAACCACCCCATAGTCGTAGGCAAGACGGTGGGGGTCCATAACGGCGTAATCTCTAACGACGATTCCATCTTCAGCACCTTAAGCTCCGGCCTCCAGCCTAAGGCGCGGATCGGCGCGGTGGACAGCGAGGCGATCTTTGCCCTCCTTGACCGGGTGGACCCGCAGCTGGCCATGGCTGAATACGTCAAAGGTCTGCAGCGGGCCGCCGGACAGCTGGTGGGTTCGTTCACCACCTTGTTTTTCAACAAGAACCTGCCGTCAACGCTCTTCTGCCTGCGCTACGACAACCCCATCTCCAGCCATTTTCAGCCGGAGCTGAATTGCCTTTTTTTCTCATCGCGCTATGTTTTCCTGCGCAAAACCTTTGGCAGCGGGGTAATATCCAAGGGAATGCCAGGCCGGACCGGGTTTGTCTTTGAGGCGGAAAAGATCGCCAGCCAGGGAAAGAGGCCAAGCCGGCAATTTCGTCTGGGCGACCAGTAAAAAAGGAGAGGAGAAACGTGGACTCTGAGCTGAAAAAAATTCTTGTCCGGATGGGCGAAGATCTTCCCCATCTGGTGGCGGCTGCCGTTGTCATGGTGGAGGATGGTCTTCCCCTGGCGGAGTTTTGCCAGGAGCCGAAGTTTGAGGCGGGCGAGGCAGCCGCTTACCTGGCCAGTATCGTCAAGTCAAACCGGCGGGCCATTAAGATCCTGGAGGGGGGGCATCGCACGGACGATATCCTCATTACCACGGACAGGAACTTCTTTTTAATCAGGCATGATGCCAATCACCCCTTTTTCATCTTTGTCATGACCTCCAAGGAGGAGTGGCTGGGCCGGGTGCGTATTGCCATGAAGAAGTATGAGGCGCTGATAACCGCCATGATGGTGGAAAAGACCGGGGGCGCTGAGTGAGGGCGGCCGCCAGGGCTCTCTTTTGCTCCCCCGGCAGGGGGGGGCGGAGTTGGCCATCATTCAAGTTAGTTGTAGCGCCATGGGGCCTTAACCCCAGCTTTGCTTATCTCTCTACCTGTTGGCGATTTCTTTAAGAATTTCAAATATTGCCATTGGGTTACTGCTGTTATTCGCGGCAATCTCCTTCACCGTCTCATCTGGTTTGGCCCTAAGCCCCGCCGCCTTTAATCCCGCCAGCACCTCTTCTTCCGCCAGCTGATAAGAGTTACAGATATCTTTTATCCTCTTATTGCCAAAGCCAGGGGCCGGGGAGTCTGGGAAAGGGATGGCGCCGTTGCCGCTGATCTTTACTGGTTTAATGATATTAAATATCTGCTGGGGCGTTTTGCCGTTGTTCTTGGCAATGTCGGCCATGCTGTCCATGGGCCCGGAGAATCTGATCCCTGCCTCTGTCAATGATTGGCTGGCGCTCTCTAGCTCAATATCCATCTTCTGGCAGAACATCTTCAGGGATGAAAGCTCGGCGTGGCCATAGGGCGGTTCGCCATACTTCTCATTGCCCAGATCTGTAAGGTATTCACCAAAGCTCAAAACATAGTTCATGGGCGGGATGGGGTATATTGTCCCGACCACTACAAATAGGGAGATCAGGGTGGCAGTACTAAAATGTTTGTTGAAGACAGTGAGCTGCCGCGCCTTATTTTTCAGATAGGCGGTAATGGCCCGCCAATTGTAATAGATATGCAAGGCCGCGAAGAGCAGTAACAGGGCGCCAACGGTAATATGGACATCGCCCCACTGGGTCTTACTGAGTCCCAGCAGGTGGTAGTCGGACCAGTAGGCCACCCGTCCCGAGGGAATTATGTAGAGGATAACGCTTGTGATAAGTTCAATTATGCCGGCAATGAGAAGGGTCAGCGAGGTGATTTTCCGCATATTTTTTTCCTAGTTGTTATCTTTGGCACTGCCTTAGTGCGTTTGTCAGGGGCGATCTTCTCCCTTTGCTGCGTTCCAACGTTTCCTAATAATAGTAGGTTCAAGGGCTAAGTTCAATATCAGCCTTTGTTTCTGAAGGCCTACAGGGCAATCTAGAATGATCTGGTCAGCTGGAGAGAGTATAACTGCGGTGGATATGTACCCCATTTATTCTGAGACCTCTCAACTGGGCAGGACCCTTTACCAGCAACTCCCCACAATGACCTTGATCTTTGGCAATATTTTCAGCAATATAGACGGGGATCACGGTAAGCGTCCCTTGTTAAGGATAAGTTATTTCTTCTAAACCGGCAGGAGGGCAGCGCCGACCGTGAATTGCTTGAAATTATTAAAATTAAATTGATGGCCATTTGGCCCCCTGCCCCTTCACTGGCCGAAGGTCGATGATAATTTACAATGCATGAGACGGTGTCCTAATATGAAGGCTCAACTGTACCTTGAATCATCCGCCCTTATCGATTGGCAGACGCCGACTGTTAGTGCCCTTGCCGCTGAACTGGCCTCCTCTCTCAGTGATCCGGAAGAGGTCGCCCGTCGTTGTTTTGAGTGGGTTCGGGACAAGATTGCCCACAGCGGTGACATTCAGGCGGATGTGATGACCCGCAGCGCCTCCGACGTCCTCAGGGAAAAGACAGGTTGGTGCTTTGCCAAGAGCCACCTGCTCGCGGCCCTGCTCCGGGCAAACGGCATCCCCGCCGGCCTCTGCTATCAGCGCCTGCTTCGTGATGATGGCAAAGGCCTTTCCCTCCACGGCCTTAACGGTGTGCTCCTGCCGGGTGTGGGCTGGTATCGCGTTGACGCGCGGGGCAATAAGCCGGGTGTCAACGCCCAGTTCACCCCGCCAAGGGAGCAGCTGGCCTGGCCCATTGTTGAGCCGGGCGAGGCTGACTTTCCCGGCGTCTGGCATGAACCCCTGCCGATCATTGTCAGTTATCTCCAGCGGAGTAACTCTCTTGCCGAGGCAATAAAGAACATGCCGGACATTGTGACGTTCAGATGATGATCTGCTAAAAGACGTCCCTGGGGCATGATAGTTGATTGTGCCAGCAGCGCCAGGGGCTTACTGCCCCGCCAGATGCCTCTTCCTCTCCTCTGTAAACTCCCACCACCTCTTAGCCTTCCCGCCATTCATAAAGTCCACCACAGAGAGAAACAGATCCAGGACGCACGGGTCATGTTTTCTGCCCGTCAGCCGGCAAAGCTCATCATAAAGCTCATAGCCGTCTCTGCCTTTAAGGTCATCAGGCTGGCGGATGCCAAGGAGATTTAGGTCACGGGCCATGGCCGGACCGACATTTGGCAGCTCCTGGAGGGTCTTTAAATTTTTTCTGTTCTCCTGGCTCATTTTGATCACACCACTACTGTTAGCTGGATTGCCCCTGGAATTCCAAGGCCAAGGGCAGGTCCTGGGGCGGGCATAAAAAAAGCACCTAACTTGAAAATAGCTAAGTGCTTGAAAAATGGAGCCAATAAGCGGAATCGAACCGCTGACCTACTGATTACGAATCAGTTGCTCTACCATCTGAGCTATATTGGCTTTGTCTCGTGGGGGTAAGGTGGAAATCTTACCTTTCTTTTCCTGATTTTTCTTTCTGTTAGAGATAGCGATAATGGTGGCGGCTGTCAAGGGAGATCAGGTTGGCTCCGCGGGGTAGTAGAGCTTTGCCAGGCCCTCCCTGGCCAGGGGGGCGGCGCTCATCGTCTTTTCACCACTTCTCGAGGCAAACGACACCTGGCCGGGTTGGTCTGGCGGGCTGGTCTTTTTGGCGTAGCGGATCATGATGGCCGCGGCCAGGGCCTGGTCCTCACGGCTCTCACCGTAGCGCAGCAGGCCGGTGGGGCCGGGCCGTTCCACCGTGTTTAGTAACTGGTCCCCTGGTTCTCGCAGTCCCTCTATCCGTTTATTTTCCCCCTGATTGCGGCCTAAGGCGAGCCAGCCCCCCTGGGGCAGGCGGAACTGGCGGCCCTGGAGGAGGAAGAGGATGTTGGCCGGGGTCCGCAGGGACTCATCCTCGCCAAAAAGGGCCTTGATCCGGGCGGAGCGCAGCTGCTCGGTGAGGACGCAGCCCCCGGCCGGGCTGGGGTAGTCGTGGATGCCCATCGCCTTGGCCAGCTCCATCTGGGGGGTGCGGTTGCGGCCGGAGAAGCGCGGCAGTTTGTCCCGGTCCACCATGCCGCTGCGCTCGGCCAGGGTGGGTTTCTGCGACTGGGCGCAGAGGGGGCGCAGGAGGATGTCATCGGTGGCAGAGTCCCTCTCGATGACGCGCAGGGTATCCTTGCGCTGGGACATGGGGCGCTGGCCCACCACCTCGCCGGTGATGAGGAATGAGGCGTTATACTTCGCCATCAGCTCTTTTGCCCTGGTGATGATCAGGATCTTGCAGTCGAGGCAGGGGTTGAAATTCTTGCCGTAGCCATGGCGGGGATTGGCCAGCATCTTGATGTACTCAGCGCTGATGTCGCAGAGCTTGACGTTGATATCGTACCTTTCCTTGATCTCGGCCTGGTACGCCTCCTCCCGGGCCAGCAGCTCATAGTCAAAGAAGGGGGAGATAAATTTCAGGGCCAGGACATCTATTCCCTGGGCCTGGATAACGCGGCAGGCGAGGATGGAGTCCAGGCCGCCGGAGAAGAGGGCGAGGCAACGGTTCATTTTTTTTACTGGTTAAGTTAAGAATTTTTTTTTATCAGGCCCGGCTGGCCAGGAGTTGACGCAGATAGGTAAGCCAGGAGTCCATGCCAATGCCTTTGGGGGCGGCCATCTCCAGCACGGTTAGCCTGGGGTTGATGGCCAGGGCCTCGGCCTTGGCCTCGGCCACGGGGAAGTCAAAGTGGGGCAGCAGGTCGGTCTTGCTGATGATGAAGGTGTTGGAGCTTAAAAAGGCGCGGGGGTATTTGGCTGGTTTGTCCGGCCCTTCGGGCACCGAGACCAGCACCAGGCGTACGTCTTCGCCTAGGTCAAAGGTGGCCGGGCAGACCAGGTTGCCCACGTTTTCGATGAAGAGCAGGTCCAGCTTGCCGCCGCCCGGTTGACTTTGTAACTCATGGATCGCCTTATGGATCTGGGCCGCGTCCAGGTGGCAGGCCCCGCCGGTGGTGATCTGGACCACGGGAACACCCTTGGCCCGGATGCGCTCGGCGTCCCGTTCTGTCTCGATATCTCCCTCTATGACCCCGATATTCACCTCGTCCAGGGCCTCGATGGTATGCTCCAAGAGGGTGGTCTTGCCGGAGCCGGGGGAGGAGATGAGGTTTATCACCAGGGCGCCCATGGCCCGGAAATGGGCCCGGTTGGCTTTAGCCATCTTGTCGTTGGCCGCCAGCAGGCTCTGGTGCACCTCAATGACCTGGGGGTTGCCTGATGCGTTCAGGTCGCAGCCACAGCTATCGCACATTTTTTGTTTCCTGTTTGTTTAGCACTATTTTTATGAAGGAGGGCTGCAATAATTACTGTTGAACTGATATTTAGATTAACCGCAAAGGACGCAAAGTTAACAGAATGTTTTTATTGTAAAAAACATACTTTGCGCCTTTGCGGTTAGATGTTTTTTTTAAGTTGGGCAAGATTCCCTTAAGTGGGGAACTCATTCCATCTCCACCTGGGTCAGGAGCAGCTCATCGCCCCCCTGGGCCATGAGCTGGCGGCCCTGGCAGTTGGCACACTTTTGGGGCCGTTGGGGGGCGGGCCCGGTTTCCTCGCCACAGTCAAGGCAGTGGTAGCTTGCTTCCGGGCTGCTGATTTCCAGTTTGGCAGCCCGGGTGAGGGGCTGGTCTTGGGAGAGGGCGCTAAAGGCAAAGGTAAAGGAGTCGATCACCACCCCGGCCAGGGGGCCTATCTCCACCCGGACCTTTATAATCTCGCCCGCCTGGTGCTCCTCGGCCAGGCGGGCGAGCTCCGTCATCAGGTTCTGGACCAGGGAAAACTCATGCATGGGCCGTCTTCCTGAGGGGGCAGCCCCAACTGGCCAGGCACTCTATGAGCAGCCGCGCCGCTTCCGGCAAGCTGGCCGCCAGATGCGGGGTCAACTCCAGGCCCGTTTCCAGACTGGCCGGGGCCACGGTGATAAAGTAGACCTCCCTTGGCGCTGTCCCCCGGAACTGGCAGAGCTCCAGCACCTCCAGCAAGCCGAACTGGTGGGGGGAGAGGCGCAGGCCCTGATTGGCACTCTTCACCTCGTCCAGGGTAAAGCAGTGGAAGGTGCCAGGGGCGAGCTGTTTGGCGGTGACATCCAGCACCACCACCCTCTCACACTCCTCGAGAAAGGGGGCCATGTAGATGCCGGCCGTGCCGCCGTCCAGCAGGGTGACCCTTTCCGGCACCTCATACTGCTCTTCGAGGTAGCGGAGGAGATGAATACCAAATCCTTCGTCGCTGAGCAAGAGGTTGCCCACCCCCAGCACCCCTATTTTCTGCTCACCGCTCATCTCTGTCCTTTCCTGGGGCTGGCTCTCTTCTTTCATTAACAGATCCTGGGCAGAGGTTGGCCCTGGAGGGGGGTGAGGAGCCGGCTGCCGCCAATGGCGGTAATGAGGCTGACCCGGCCGGCCGGTCCCTCCTGGACCTGGCCGATGATGGCCGCCTCCCTTCCCTCGGGCCGGGAGTGGGCCAGGTTCAGGAGGCCTTGGGCCTTATCCGCGGCAACGAAGATCAGTACCTTGCCCTCGTTGGCCAGGTAGAGGGGATCAAGGCCCAGGATCTCGCAGCCGGCCGCAACCTGGGGGCGGATGGGCAGGGCCGCCTCCATGATCTCCAGGGCCACCTTTGAGTGGCTGGCAATCTCGTTTAAGCCGGTGGCCACCCCGCCCCGGGTGGGGTCGTGCAGGGTGTGGATGGCCGGGCCAAATTCGTCTAGCAACTGCTCCACCAGACCATGGAGGGGCATGGTGTCACTGGCCAGATCGCCGGAGAGGCTCAGGCCGCTACGCTGGCTCATTATGGTGAGGCCATGGTCGCCCATGGGGCCGGAGATGATGATCTTATCGCCGGGCCGGGCTCTGGTAAGCGAAATCTGGCAATCAGGGGCCACCACTCCCAGGCCCGTGCTGTTAATAAAGATCTTGTCCGCCTTACCCCGCTCCACCACCTTGGTATCGCCGGTGATGATGGGCACGGCCGCGTCCTTGCTGGCCTGGGCGATGGACCGGATAATCTTTTCCAGCTCCCCATAAGATAGCCCCTCCTCCAGGATAAAGGCCAGGGAGAGATAGAGGGGCCTGGCGCCGCGCATGGCCAGGTCATTGATGGTGCCATGCACCGCCAGCTGGCCGATATCGCCGCCGGGAAAGAAGAGGGGATCCACCACATAGCTGTCCGTACTCATGGCCAGCCTTGTTCCAGGCACAGAGAAGACGGCACTGTCCTCCATGTCGGCCAGTAAGGGATGATCCAGATAGCGCAGGAAGAGTTTTTCTATAAGCTCCTGGCTGGCCAGCCCGCCGCTGCCGTGGTCCAGCATTATTTGTTTCAGCTTCATTGCTGCCCCCCATAACGGTGCCAGGCGGCGCAGGTGCCTTCCGAGGAGACCATGCAGGGGCCGATGGGGGAGGCCGGGGTGCAGCCCTTACTGAACAGGGGGCAGTGGGGCGGTTGCTTTTGGCCGCGGAGGATGGCGCCGCAGAGGCAGCCGGCTGGTTCCGGCACCTCCTTTGCGGTGATACCCAGCCGCTCTTTGGCGTCATATCGGCTGTACTCATCCCTAATGGTAAGACCGCTTTTCGCCAGTAGGCCTAAGCCGCGCCAGCTGCTCTCCCCTTTACTGAACACCTTGGCGGACAGCTCTCGGGCCCGGGGGTTGCCCTGCCACGATACGGCCCGCTCATAACCGTTTTCCACCTCATGGCGACCTTCGTTTACCTGCTCCAGGAGCAGGAGCAGGGCGGAGATGATGTCTGCCGGTTCAAAACCGCCTATCACGCAGGGGATCTTGAAGCGCTGGGCCATGGGGACAAAGGCGTGGGCCCCGATGATGGTGGCCACATGGCCGGGGCAGAGGAGGCCGTCAAGCTGCAGGTCCGGGTCATTTAAGAGCAGCTCCAGGGCCGGGTCGATGGTCTTGTTACTGGTATAGACGCAGAAGTTGCGGGTCTCTGTTTGGCTGGCGGCCAGGATGGTGGCGGCCACGGTGGGGCTGGTGGTCTCAAAACCCACCGAGAGGAAAACGATCAGCTCCTCTGGATATTTTTCCGCCAGGGCCAGAGCGTCCATGGCCGAGTAGACCAGTTCCACCTTGGCGCCACTGGCAGCGGCGTCGGCCAGGGAGCCGTTATTGCCCGGCACCCGCAGCAGGTCGCCAAAGATCGCCACCCGCACATTTTTTCTGCTGGCGATTTTAATAAAGGCGTCGATGTCGCCGCCGCTGGTGACGCAGACCGGGCAGCCTGGTCCGGAGATAAGTTCCACCCCCTGGGGCAGCATGGAGCGCAGTCCATGGTGGAAGATGGCCATGGTGTGGGTGCCGCACACCTCCATGATCCGGGCCGGCCGGGTGGCGGTGGTCCGGAGCCGGGCCAAGAGGGAACGGCTGAGGCTAGGGTCGCGAAATTCAGAGAGGTGTTTCATGCTTTTTTTGAGGCGGCGTTGGCCCGGGCCATCTGCCGCATCAGTTCCAGGTTGCGGGCCGCTTCAACCGGGTCCAGGGTATGGATGGCAAAACCGGCATGGACAATGACATAATCGCCTCTGGCTGGCCAGCGGTCAATGATGTCCAGGCGCACCTCCTTTTCGATGCCGGAGCTTGCCACCCGGGCTGTGGGCTGGCTCAGGGGATCATCCGGGCTGCCAATAATCTCAATCACCTCTAAGGGTACGGCAAGACACATCAGCTGAGTCCTCCAATGACGGCCTGGCCCAGGGAGATACCGCCGTCGTTAACTGGTATTTGCTCACCGCTGTAGACCGCTAGTCCCATTTTTTTTATCTCTGCTGTAAGACTTTGCCTGAGGATGCGGTTCTGTAGACAACCGCCGGCCAGGACCACCGCTTCTCCCTGGGAGAGGCTGGCGATCAGTTTGACCAGGCCTGCCACCAGCCATTCATGGAAGGCCAGGGCCAGGGGTTCGGGGCCTAACCCTTTCTTCTGGGCGGCCAGTAACTCCCTGACCATGGCGCTGCTGGCCAGCCTGTAAAGGTTTTCTTCATTATGGATCTGGACCGGAAAACAGGGCGGGGCAGCAGTCGCCTCATGGGCCAGGGCCTCCAGTTCCATGGCGGCCTGGCCCTCAAAGCTTGCCTCCAGACGGCAGCCGATAAGGGCGGCCACCGCGTCAAAGAGACGGCCGCAGCTCGTGGTGAGAGGCGAGTTGAATTTTTTTTCCAGCATCTGGCTGAGCAACTGCAGCTCTTTTGGGGCGATGGTTGCCAGGGGCTTGGCCAGGTTGGCCGCTTCCTGCAGGGCCGGGCTGCCGTAAGCCTTAAACAGGGCGGCTAGGGCAGGGCGCCAGGGGGAGCGGGCCGCCCGGTCACCGCCCGGCAGGGGCAGGGGCTCCAGGCTGGCCACTCTCTGGTAACTGCTGACGCTGATGCGCATGATCTCGCCGCCCCAGATGGTGCCGTCCGGGCCAAGACCGGCGCCATCGAGGACAATGGCCAGGGCCGTGTCCTGCAAATCATGTTCGGCCATCACGGCCACGCCGTGGGCATGGTGGTGCTGCACCTGTTTATGTTCAAGCCCCAGCTTGCGGGCAAAGTGGCTGGAGAGGTAGTCCGGGTGGAGGTCGCTGACCACAAGGGAGGGCTCAACCTGCAGGATATCCTGTAAATGATATATAGTTTCTTTATAAAAATCCAACATTTGTGGGCTGGACAGGTCGCCGATATGCTGGCTTGGCCAGGCCATCTTCCCCTGGGCCAGGGTAAAGGTATTTTTCTGCTCGGCCCCGCAGGCCAGCAAGGGCGGCAGCGACCAGTTCAGCTTAATCCCCTGGGGGGCAAGTCCCCGAGCCCGCCTGATGACCCTGATCTTCCCTTCCTCTTCCTCGGCCTGGGCCAGGGAGTCGTCCACCCGGCAGAGGATGGGCCGGTCATGATGGAGGAAACCTGCGGCCACCCGGGCCATACCTTTCTCCACCTCTCTCTCTTCCAGGCAGATGGGTTCACCGGCCCCATTGGCGCTGGTCATCACCAGCAGGTCGGGGCAGTCTTTTTTAGCAAAGAGGAGATGGTGCAGGGCGGTGGTGGGCAGCATGAGGCCCAGGTGCTTAAGGCCCGGGTTCAGTTCCGGGGGCAGTCCGTGGCCGCGCTGCTGCTTAAGGACCATAATGGGTCGCTGGGACCCCTGGAGCCAGCTGGCCTCAAGGTCCCCTATCTGGCAATAAGCCTTGGCCGCGGCCAGGTCGGCCGCCATGACCGCCAACGGTTTATCGGGCCGGTTCTTGGCCTGGCGCAAGTGGCTGATGGCCGACTGCGAATGGGCGTCACAGGCCAGTTGATAGCCCCCCAGCCCCTTGAGGGCGATAATTCCATTGTCATTTATGACGCTCATGGCCCGGGTCAGGCACCCCTCGCCCGTTAGTCGCCTGGAACCCTGGCGCCAGCACAATCTGGGACCGCACTGGGGGCAGGCCATGGCCTGGGCGTGGAAGCGGCGGTTAAGGGGATCTTGAAACTCTACTTTACAGGTGGGGCAGAGGGGGAAGCTCGCCAGGGCGGTGCGCGGCCGGTCATAGGGGAGCTTTTCAGTAATGGTGTAACGGGGGCCGCAGTTTAAACAGTTATTAAAGGGGTAGTTATAACGGCGGTGGCTGGGATCATTCACCTCAGCCAGGCACTTTAGGCAGAGTGCCATGTCAGCTGGCAGCTGACAAGAATGACCCGAGGCCTCGCTGGTTGATGGCCTAATATGAAAATCTTCCGGCAGGAGGCCCGAGAAAGGGGTCTGGCTCAGGCAGGTGATGCGGGCCAGGGGCGGGGGGGAGTGGCCAAGGGCCGAGATGAAGCGGGCCAGACTTTTTTCACGGCCGCCGGCGATTATCCTCACCTGGCCGCCCTGGTTGGCCACGCTGCCCACGATGCCATGTTTTTTTGCCAGGCCGTGGACAAAGGGCCGGAAGCCCACGCCCTGGACCGTCCCCTCGATGGTTACCTGAAGCTGTGGCAAAATTAATTACTGTCCTTTTTATACTTCTTGCCGCTGAACATGGAGGAGATCAGGCCGTCGCTCGCCTTGATTTCGTTCCAGATCACCAGGTAGAGATGAACCAGGACAAATATGATGAAGTACCACATGAGGGCGTGGTGGATATTTCTGGCCTGCTGCTGGGGACCAAAGAGGGTGAGCCCCAACCACTGCCAGGTCGCTGATTCGGGGTAGAGGAGATAAAAGCCGCTGATTATCTGGCCCAGGGCCAGGAAGAAGGTGGTGAGATATGCCATCCCCGCCAGGGGGTTATGGCCCAGGTGGCCCTCCTTGAATTCGCGAAGATAGAGGTAGGTCCGCAGCTGGCCGGGGATTTTTTTTGCCACACGACCAGTGAAGGGCGCGAAGTCCAAAAGCCGTTCATGGCGCCGGCCAAAGAGGAGGAGGTAGATGCGGATGAGAATGGCACAGCTGAAGATGACCCCGGCCAGGAAGTGGATATAGCGCATGGTGGCCATGGGAAAGGTGTCCTGGCCCAGGAGCAGGGTGTTGGTCCAGGGGGTATTGATATAGGTTCCCGTGGTTACCAGCACCACAATGGCCCCGGCAAAGGACCAGTGGAAGAGACGCAGCAGGACAGACCACACCTTTATTTTTTGATACGCCATGGCAGACCTCTCTTAATAACGAAGCAGTGAAGGAGCATTGCTTGACACTCCGACATTTTTTGTTCGATATTCGCTGTTTATTTATACCGCCTTTACCCGGTAAACCTCGTTGCCATCCGGGTCGACCATGTGGACGGCACAGGCAATGCACGGGTCAAAGGAGTGGATGGTGCGCAGCACCTCCAGCGGTTTTTCGCTGTCAACCACCGGGTTGCCCAAGAGCGAGGCCTCGTAGGGCCCGGCCTGGTTCTCCTTGTCCCGGGGGCCGGCATTCCAGGTGGAGGGGACCACGCATTGGTAATTCTTGATCTTGCCGTTATCGATGACAATCCAGTGGGAGAGGGCGCCCCGGGGCGCCTCGTGCATGCTGAAACCCCGCACTTCGCCCTTGGGAAAGGTGGGGGGGACAAAGATCTCCAGGTCGCCGCGGCCGATATTGTCCACCAGGAGCTGCCAGTGTTTCAGGGCCAGATCGGCCAACATGGCGGCCCGCACCGCCCGGGCCAGATGGCGGCCAGGGGTGGAGTGGAGAACGGCCGGACCCACCTTGGTCCCGGCCACGGCCGAGACTTTGGCCAGGGCGTCGTCCACCCGCTGGACGGTCATCTCATGGCCGCTGGCGTAGCCCACCATGAGCTGGGCCAGGGGCCCCACCTGCATGGGTCGGCCCTGGAAGCGGGGGGCCTTGAGCCAGGTGTAGCGGCCATCATGGTCAAATTCAGTGTAGGCGGGCACGGTCTCCTCTTCATAGGGGTGGCGGCTCCAGTCGCCCTTATACCAGGAACGGCTGATCTCCTCTTCGATATTGTCGCGGAAGTACGGGTCGTTATGGCTGGTGAACTCTTTTACGCTGGCCAGGTCGCCATTAATGATGGTCCCGCCGGGCAGGTCGAACTGGCTGGCGCCCTTATCCAGGACCATGTCCGGCACGGCCAGGTAGTTGGTCACCCCGGCCCCGTAAGCCAGCCAATCCTTGTAAAGGGCGCCGATGGCGATCACGTCGGGCAGGTACACCTGCTGGATAAAATCGCGGACCTCACCGACCAGCTGCTTGATCCAGTAGAGGCGCTCCATGTTCAGCGCCGTCTCGTTGTCCGGGTTGATGGAGGTGGTGACGCCGCCCACCGAGAGGTTCTGGACATGGGGGTTCTTGCCGGAGAAGATGGCATAGGCCTGGTTGGCCTTCCTTTGGTAATCCAGGGCCTCAAGGTAGTGGGAGACGGCCATCAGGTTGGCCTCCGGCGGCAGGGTCATGGCCTTGTGGCCCCAGTAGCCCCCAGCAAAGGGGCCAAGCTGGCCGCTGGCCACCAAGGCCTTGAGTTTCTCCTGGACCGCCTTGAAGCGCTTGGGGCCGTTGCCGGGCCACTCGGAGAGGCTCTCGGCCAGGGAGGCGGTCTTGCGCGGGTCCGCCTTCAGGGCCGCGACCACATCCACCCAGTCCAGGGCGGAGAGGAGGTAGAAGTGGACGATGTGATCATGCAGGGCATGGATGGACATCATCATGTTGCGGATATAGTGGGCATTCAGGGGGATTGTCAGCCCCAGGGCGTTTTCCACGCAGCGCACCGAGGCCAGGGCGTGGACGGTGGTGCACACCCCGCAGATCCGCTGGACAAAATGCCAGGCGTCGCGGGGGTCACGCCCCTGGAGGATAACCTCTATACCGCGCCACATCTGGCCTGAGGACCAGGCCTTGCTCACCTGGCCATCTTTTATCTCGGTATCGATGCGCAGGTGGCCTTCTATCCGGGTAACAGGGTCGATGGTGATCCGCTTGCTCATGGGAGTTCTCCACTCTTTTTTACCAAAAAATGTCTATTCGTCCTTGCCGTCCTTCTCCTTCAGCGATTTGCCGATACCCACCGCGGCATGGACCCCGATGCCAACGGCGGTGGCCGCCAGCACCTTCTTGCCGGTGGCGTCGATGTTGGCGATGATCCCGTCGCCGCCAGGTATCTTGATCTGGGGCAAGCGCTCATAGAAGGGGCTCATGGTGTCCCAGAAGTCTGGCTCGGTGCAGCCAATGCAGCCATGGCCCACGCCCACCGGCCAGGAACCCACGTCGTTGAAGCGGACCACCGGGCAGTTGGAGAAGGTGGCCGGGCCTTTGCAACCAACCTTATAGAGACAGAACCCCTCTTTATGGGCCGCGTCGCCAAACTGTTCCACAAAACGGCCTTCATCAAAGTGGGGCCGCCGTTCGCACTGGTCATGGATCCTGCGGCCATAGGCGAACTTGGGCCGGTTGAGGTGATCTAAGGCCGGCAGACGGTTGAAGGTGAGAAAGTGAAGCACCGTGCCCAGGAAACAGATGGGGTTGGGGGGGCAGCCGGAGATGTTGACCAGGGGCGGGCCGCCGGAGAGCAGTTCCGCCACGCCCACCGCGCCGGTGGGGTTGGGGGCGGCGGCCTGCACCCCGCCAAAGGAGGCGCAGGTGCCGATGGCAATTACAGCCGCGGCCTTGGGCGCCACCTCGGCCAGGATCTCCATGGCGGTCTTGCCGGCGATCTGGCAGTAAACGCCCTTATCCTTGGTGGGGATGGCCCCTTCCACCACGCAGATAAACTTGCCGGCGTATTTGTCGGCGGTGGCGTGGAGGTTGGCCTCGGCCTGATGACCATCCGCCGCCATCACCGTCTCGTGGTAGTCCAGGGATATGATGTCGAGGATAAGGCGGCCGATATCTGGGTGGGAGGCGCGCAGCAGGCTTTCGGTGCAGCCGGTGCACTCCTGGAAATGGAGCCAGAGAACCGGGGGGCGGCCCGGCTTAGTTGCCGCCTCCACCAGTTGCGGGACCATGGATTCTGACAAGCCCAGGGCGGCGGCAACGGTGGCGCAGCCCTTGAGGAAACTGCGCCGGTTCAAGTCCCCTGGCTGCTCATGGAAGGTGATCTCGTCGCTCATGCCTCTCTCCGGTTAGGGGTGGATGGGGCAGACGGGGGCCGCCTGCTGCTGGCAATTACTTGACACCTGTATTGAAATTTATACTTCCTTTTACGGTAAGGATTATTTCCGGGGATGGGAAATTTTTATTTGTAAATCTTTCTTTTTGTTTTGTGATGAGGGGGGGGAGGGGAGGCCAGGGGAGTGGCCGGCACAAAAGGGGATGGATCTGCTTTCCAGGTCGGAAGGGCAGGGAATGATTGCCGTTACTTATGAGAATTTTTGCTGCGCCGGGCCATGAGTTCCTGGGCGTAAACAAGGGTCTGCTCGCCGGCCGAGTCGCCGTCTAGCATGGTGGCCAGGGCCGCTGGCCGTTTGTCCGCCGGCAGTTTGCAGATTTCACTGATGGTCCTCTTGGCGTTTACCCTCTTTTCCACCAGGAAATGTTCATCGGCCAGGGCGGCGATCTGGGGCAGGTGGGTGATGCAGAGGACCTGTTGCTGATCGGCCAGACCCCTGATCTTGCGGGCCACCGACTCGGCCGCCTTGCCGCTTATGCCGCTGTCCACCTCGTCAAATATCACGGTCTCCACCTGGTCCTGGCGGGCCAGTACTGTCTTCAGGCCGAGGAGGAGCCGGGAAAGCTCACCGCCGGAGGCAATCTGAGCCACCGGTTTCAGCGGTTCACCCAGGTTGGCGGAGAAGAGGAACTCCACCCGGTCCAAGCCATGGCGGGAGGGCTTCTCATGGCTCAAGCTTATCTTGAATTGCCCGTTCTCCAGGCAGAGCGAGCTTATCTCGCTGCTGATCGCCTTGGCCAGGCGGCTGGTCTCCTTGCCCCGGGCCTTGCTTAACTTCTGGGCCGCCTGCTCATAGGAGGTGGCCAATTTTTTCTCCTGCTCCAGGAGCTCATCCCGCCTTTCTCCCTGGGAGTCCAGCTGGCTGAGATCTGCCCGGGCCTGCTGGCCAAAGGTGATGATCTCAGGGATAGTGCTGCCATACTTGCGTTTCAGCTGGTTTATCAGATCCAGCCGCGCACCTATCTCCTCCAGCTGGCCCAGGTCGGATGGCAGGTTGTCCAGGTAGTGGCGCAGCTCCAGGAGCTGGTCTTCCAGGATAAAGGCCGGTTCGGCAACCTGGGCGGAGATCGCTTCGGCCTCCGGGTCCAGGGTGGCCATCTGCTCCAGGTTTTTGCGCACCTGGGCCAGGTTGTTGGTGGCGCGATTCAGCTCCTCATACGATTTGCGCCCCAAATCGTGGAGCTGGGCGGAGCTCTTGAGCCGCCTCTTCTCCTGTTCCAGCTCCTCGTCTTCCGCCGGCACAAGGGCCGCCGCCTCAATCTCATTTACCTGATAGCTCAAAAAGTCGTGGCGCTGCTGTTTCTCCCGCTCATCCTCCTGCAGCTCGGCCAGCTCCTGTTTTGTCTTCTGCCATTTGCTGAAGAGCTCAGCAACCTTGAAACGCTGGCCAAAGAGGTTGCCGGCCCCGTCAACAAAGTCGAGCTGGAAGGGGGGGGAGAGCAGGAGCTGGTGGTCGTGCTGGCTGGCCACGGAGAGCAGGTGCTCGCTTATCGTCGTGGTGAGTTTGGCCGTGGCCAGAGAGCCGTTGATGTAAAAACGGCTGCGCCCCTTACTGCTCACCACCCTCTTTAAGATGATGCTGGTCTCTGCGCTGAATCCATGGTCGTCCAAAAGGGTGTGGACGTGGGAGGATTCGGTCACCTCGAACAACGCCTCAATCACCGCCTGGTCTGCGCCACTTCTGACCCATTTGGCCGAGGCCTTGCCGCCGGAGAGGAGGTGGATGGCCTGGAGGATAATGGACTTACCCGCCCCTGTCTCGCCGGTGAGCACGGTTAACCCCTGGTCCAGATTCAGGGATAATTCGTCGATTAAGGCCAGGTTTTTGATGTTAAGTTCGTAAAGCATGATAAGCTATTGATGATTTTGGCAAACTCAATTAGACATGACGGATTGGATTTTTTTGTCCCGCCTGGTCCCTGGCCAACTCTTTATTAGCAGTCCCCTGACAGTTAAACTGTTCTTATTGATTAAAATTTTGGCGCGCCCCAAGGCGTCTTCGCAGTTAAGTAAAAGAAATGTCCATATTCTCCAAGCCATACCGGGCACCCCTTGCCCTTCTGTTGACCCTTACCCTGCTCTGCTCGCAGCTCCTTTATAATGTAGCGCCTCTGCAGGCGGCCTTTACCATTAAGGATGAGCGGGAGTATGGCCAGAAGATGCTGGCCGTGATCCGCAGCCAGTTTGACCTCCTTGATGAGCCTGACATCAGCCAGTACATCAACTCTCGCGGCGAGGATATCCTGAAGATTGCTGGAAACCAATATTTTCAATACCATTTTTATGTGATTAAGGACAAGGAATTCAACGCCTTTGCTGCCCCGTCCGGCCTGATTTTCATGCACTCCGGCCTCCTTGAGGCCATGGACAACGAGGGTGAGTTGACCAGTGTCCTGGCCCATGAGGTGGGCCATGTCACCAGCCGCCATATCGCTGGGCGGCTGGAGCAGTCGACCAAGATCAGTGCCGCCACCCTGGCCATGCTCCTGGCCGGTATTGCCGTGGGCGGCGGCGCCCTGTCCCAGGCCTTGATCACCGGGGGCTTAGCCACCGGCCAGGCCATGAGCATGGCCTTCAGCCGCAAGGATGAGGAGGAGGCGGACCGCAAGGGCTATCAGTATATGCTGGCCATGGGCTATGACCCCCAGACCATGGTGGAGATGCTGCACAAGATGTATCAGGTCCAGCAGCTCAACATCGGCAAGGTGCCTCAGTACATGCTCACCCATCCCAACCCGGATATCCGCATGGGTTATGTCCAGGACCTGATCCATACCAGCCCGCCGACCCTGTTGCGGCAGCACGATGATTTCGCCTTTCAGCGCCTAAAGTGCCGGGTCCGCTCCTACACCAAAGAGTCCCTGAAGCTGAAGGCCCTCTATCAGAAGAAGCTGCGCCAGGCCGCGACCCCGTTTAACCGGGCCATGGCCCGTTACGGCCTCGCCCTGGCCTATGGTGACGAGGCCCAGTGGCAGCAGGCCGAAGATGAGCTCAGGCAGGTCATTGCCTTTTTCCCTGACAAGCCTATCTTAAAGACCGATCTGGGCGTCAACTTCCTCCGTCAGGGGCGGGTGGCGGAGGCACTGGTCCTCCTTAAAGAGGCGCGGGACCTTGACTCGAACAACTGGCACACCAACTACTACCTGGCCCAGGCCCTGGAAAGCAGCGGTGATGATGGGCGGGCCCTCTCACTCTTTGAGCAGGTATCCGGGGCCATGCCTGATTTCCCCGGGGCCTACTATCACATGGCCGCTATCCTCTCCCGCCAGGGCCATGCCGGTCCCGCCTACTTCTACCTGGGGAAGAATTTCTTCTATCAGGGCAAGTTCTCCACCGCCCGTCACCACTTTGCCAAGGCGCAGAAGCTCATCGCCGCTGACAAGGTCAAGATGGCGGAGATCAGAGAGATGCGGGCCCTGATGAAGGAGATTGACTAGGGCCATGAAGCTGGGGGTGGATACCGGCGGCACCTTTACCGATTTTGTCCTTGAGGATGAAGGAAGCCTGCGCCGTTATAAGGTCTCCTCCACCCCGAGCGATCCCAGCGCCGCCATTATCAGCGGGGTCCGCCATTTCTTTGGCGAAGATATCCCCCCGGAGCTGGAGATCGTCCACGGTACCACGGTGGGCACCAACGCCTTGCTGGAACGCAAGGGGGCCCGGGTGCTGCTGGTGTTGACCCACGGCTTCCGTGACATCCTCACCATTGGCCGCCAGGCCCGGAGCCGCCTCTATGACCTGAACTATGAGCGGCCAAAACCCCTTATCGACCAGCAGTTCATCACCACGGTAAAGGAGCGGGTTACCTTCACCGGCACGGTGCAGCGTCCCCTGGGATCTTCCGTTGGCCGGCGTCTGCGGGCCCTGGCCAGAGAGTTGCAGGCCCAGGCGGTGGTTGTCTGTCTTCTCCACTCCTATGCCAATCCCTGCCATGAGCGGCAGCTGGCCGAGGAGCTGGCCGCTCTTAAGTTACCAATCATCCTCTCCTCCGACATCCTGCCCGAGTTCCGGGAGTATGAACGGCTCACCACCACCCTGATCAATGGTTATCTGGCCCCCATCATGGCCGCCTATATCCAGCGCTTGCAGGACCATCTGGGGAGTCTGCCCCTCTCCATCCAGCAGTCCAACGGCGGTATCCTGCCGGCCGGGCGGATCAGCCGCCGGGCCGTGCATACCGTGCTCTCCGGCCCGGCCGGCGGCGTGCAGGGGGCCTGGCAGCTGGCCGGCCAATTGGGCCGGGGGCGCATCATTACCTTTGATATGGGCGGCACCTCCACCGATGTGGCCCTCTGCGCCGGGGAACCGGCCCTGACCCGTGATTATCACCTCGATGGCTTCCCGCTGCGCATTCCGCTCCTTGATATTCACACGGTGGGGGCGGGGGGCGGTTCTCTGGTCCGGCTGGATCAGGGGGGCCTCCTCCACGTGGGGCCGGAGAGCGCTGGGGCCGATCCGGGGCCGGTATGTTACGGCCAGGGGGAGACCCTTTCTGTCACCGATGCCAATCTCTTCCTGGGTCGCCTGCAGCCCGACTACTTTCTGGCCGGCCGGATGAAGCTTGATCTGGCCCGGACCAGGGAGCATATGGCCATTCTGGCCGGCAAGCTGGGACTCACGCCAGAAGAAACCGCCTTGGGTATTGTCCGCATCGTCAACGCCGGCATGGTCAAGGCGGTGCGCGCCGTCTCTTTAGAGCGGGGTCATGATCCCCAGGAGTTTTCCCTCTTCTCCTTTGGCGGCGCCTCAGGCCTGCACTGCTGTGAGCTGGCCCGGGAACTGGCCATGGGCGAGATCGTTATCCCGGCCCGGGCCGGGATCCTCTCGGCCCAGGGCATGGTCTTTGCCGAGCCGGTCCTGGATAAGAGCCACTCCCTCTTCCTGCGCGGCAAGGAGCTGACCCCCAGCGCCATCGCCCCGTTGCGTGATGATCTCTTTGCCCAGCTGAGTAGTGAATTGGCCGGCCTTAATCTCAGCGGTGAGATGGAATTTTCCGCCCACCTGGATCTCCGTTATGCGGGTCAGTCCCATGAGATTGAGGTACCCCTGAGGGATAATGATCTGCTCAGCGCCTTTCATCAGGCCCACGCCACCGCCTTTGGCTATCATCTGCCGGAAAGGGAGGTGGAGTGTGTGGCCCTGCGCTGCCGGCTGCGGCTGGCCAGACCTTCCTCGCCGCTGCCCAGCGCCGCGAACGCCGGCAGGGAAGGGGGGGGGCGTGCTGGTGCCTTTGTGCCATTGGTCACCGAGGAGGGCGCTCTCTCCGTGCCCCTCCTTCTCCGCCGTAAGCTGGCCCCTGGTCAGGGGGGGCAGGGGCCCTGTCTCATAGTTGACGACTACACCACCATCCTGGTCACTAAATACTTTTCCTTTAAAGTGGATGGGTTCAGTAATATTATCCTCACGGCCCGGCCGGAACGGTAAAATAAATTTGCCTTCCCGGGCAAATGAGGGTATAAGACCAGGCTCTCTACCACTCCTGCCCAGGCAGGATTTTTTTTTGCCCATTTTTTTTTCAGATCTTCCCAGCGATTTTCGTTTTCCCCTTCTTTAGAGTATATTCATGACCACATTTGCCGAACTCGGTATCGATCCCGCCACCGTCAACGCCTTAACCTCTTTAGGATTTAGCCAGCCCACCCCGGCCCAGAAAGAAGTCATCCCCGTGATGCTGAACAAAGGCCGAGATCTGGTCTGCCTGGCCCAGACGGGAACGGGTAAGACCGCTGCCTTTGGCCTGCCCCTGCTGCAGCTGGTGGATCCAGCCGAGCGCGCCACCCAGGCCCTGATCCTCTGCCCCACCCGGGAGCTCTGTCTCCAGGTGAGCCGGGATCTCATGAGCTTCAGCGGCAAGGGGCCTGGTCCCAAGGTCCTGGCCGTCTATGGCGGCAGCCCCATCATGGCCCAGATCAAGGCGTTGCGCCGCGGGGTGCAGATCATCGTCGCCACCCCCGGGCGCCTTAACGACCTGATCCGCCGCCGCGACGTGAAGCTCTCCGCCGTGCGCCATCTGGTCTTTGACGAGGCGGATGAGATGCTCAACATGGGCTTCCAGGAGGAGTTGAACGCCATTCTGGCCCACACCCCGGCCGAGAAAAACAGCTACCTCTTCTCGGCCACCATGGCAAAAGAGGTGGCCGCCATTGCCGCCAACTACATGGATAAGCCGCTGGAGCTGACCCTGGGCAAGCGTAATGCCGGGGCCAGCAACGTCCGCCATGACTACTGCGTGGTCCAGGGCCGCGATCGCTATCCGGCCTTGAAGCGGATCGTCGATAACGCCCCGGAGATGTACGCCATCATCTTCTGCCGCACCCGCCATGATACCAATGATGTGGCCGCCAGATTACAGCAGGACGGCTATAACTGTGACGCCCTCCACGGCGAGCTCAATCAGGGCCAGCGGGACCAGGTGATGCGGAGGTTCCGGGCCCGGGAGCTCCAGCTTTTGGTGGCCACCGATGTGGCGGCCCGTGGCCTTGATGTCAGTGACCTCAGCCATGTGCTCAACTTCAACCTCCCCGATGATATTGCCAGTTACACCCATCGCAGTGGCCGGACCGGCCGGGCGGGCCGCAGTGGCATCTCCATCTCCCTGGTTCAGAGCCGGGAGGTTGGCCGGATTAAGGCCATTGCCCGGAGGATCAACTGCCAGTTCAACCAGTCTCCCCTCCCCACCGGGGCGGAGATCTGCGAGACCCGGGTTAAGACCCTTGTCGCGGGCCTGGCAGAGGCGCAGGTGGCTGACAGCCTCCTTGATCCCCTGCTGGCCAAGATCAGTGATGAGCTGGCCCATCTGGACCGGGACGATCTTCTCAAGCGGCTGCTCGCCACCGAGTTAAAGCAGGTCTTGGAATATTACCAGGATGCCCCTGACCTCAATGTCAAGGTGCGACCCGCCAAGGGGAGGGGCCAGCTCAAGGGCAAGGGAGCCCGTCCGCAAGAAGAGCGGCACCGGGAGAGTCAGCGCTTCAGCCGCTTTCTCCTCAACGTGGGGCGGCGCCAGGGCATTATGCCCCAGGGCCTCATGGGCCGGATTAACAAGATTCCCGGCAAGGAGAGGATCCAGGTGGGCAAGATTGAGATCAACCGTAATACCGCCTGGCTTGAGGCGGACAGCAGATTTGCCCCGGAGATTCTCGCCGCCTTTCAGCAGCAGGAGATTAACGGCAAGACCGTGGCCATAGAGGTTGCCAGAACCCCCCTGCCCAGGGGAGGGCGGAAGCGACCGGCCTCACCCCGCAAGTACAGAGGGCCGCGGCGCTAAAGGAAAAAAAACTTGTCTTAATAAACGACGCCTCCCCTGCCTGTTCCAGGGCAGGCCCGGTTAAACAACTTGCTCTACGTTGTCTGGCCCCTTCCATTGGAAGGGGCCTTTTTTTGTGTGAAAAGCCCCTTGGGGCCTGGTGTTGTACGGCCCACGCACAGTTTGGCTGAGAGCCTGGCGTGGCTGGCAAGTTAACAGCAGTAGAGCAAGCGATTTTGCGGCTTGCCATGGTTGTCTTCAGTGTAACTCGACGAAAGAGCGTGGGAATTATAGTCGAAGATTTTAGTTGTTAAATTCGTTTGATTCTTTCTCCATATTTTTGATATGATTTCAGGCTGTTATGCTGAAAAGGCGGTTTCCTACTATTACGAGTGGGCTTGACCTATTGTTGAAGCAAATTCACACGGAATAGCGTGAAGCTGAAATTTTTTGAATGGGAGGAGGAAGATGAAGAGACAATTATTAGGA
This sequence comes from Thermodesulfobacteriota bacterium, assembly GCA_039714595.1. Classification (GTDB taxonomy): domain Bacteria; phylum Desulfobacterota; class Desulfobulbia; order Desulfobulbales; family SURF-16; genus JAOZSN01. The sequence goes on from JBDLJA010000020.1 coordinate 31,167, forward strand.
TGTTTGGCCGCAGGACTATTTCTGGGTGCAACTTATGGAACAGCTGAGGCTGTCACCATTGATTACGCCCACCTTGACCAGGGAGCAGTGATTAACAGTACGTCTTCTGCCTTAGACGATCCAAGCCAAATTGCCGGCGGAGCTACCGAGTCAGATGCGCGGGACGTAATCGGTGGTTCTTTTACTCAGTACTATAGCGGCGAAGTAGGACGGTTTATGTTTAATCGTTATGATTCAGACCAATGGATTATCGTTGACCTCGGTATGGTACGAAAAATAGATCGCTTTGGCGCACGCTTTGTGGCGCCACCCTACGATAGGGAGGTGTGGGATTATATTGGCGTTTACGCCGGTATGGATTTGAATAATTTGCAGGAAGTTGGCCACATTGGCACGAAAAACGATGGGATCCAAGATGTATTCGACGAAAATGCGACCGCGCTACATCCGCTCGCATCCAAGTTTTTTGAGCTGGAGACTCCCATGACCGCCCGATACGTCCTTTACGAATTCGGCGAGTATTCCCATGACTACGGTGGCGGCTCAAGGGTGCTTGACGTATATGCTTTTGGGGATGATCAGAATAATCCTGATCCGGTAGAAAAAATAACAGCTGATTTCCGTAGTACGCGTCTGGGATATAGGGCAGAGTGCGATTACAACTCTCTTGATTATGATTATGTAGAATGTATAAATACCATTGGAACGACAGCATATGATAATTCAATTCCTAACTTTCTTCTTGAAGCAAGGCTTGAACAAGATCTGAGTATGCTCCAGAATTCAGTAAATGTTCTAGACCCAACTTATTATCACGATTTAGAGTGTTTTTTTACTAATGAGGCGCGAGTTATCAATCTAGCAGATAACAAAAAATATTTGTTAAGAGGTTCTGCATGTACTGTTGGTCTCGCTGATCCCGTGGAAGATATACCTGTTGAAGATGACCCGAACAATCTTGAACAGATTGAAAAAATAACAGATGATTTCCATAGTACTCGACTAGGGATTTATGCAGATTGTGATTATAATTCTCCTGATTATGTAGATTGTGCAAATACTAGCGTTACGGCACTGTTTGATTATTCTGTCGATAACAGTACTCTTGAACAATCCCTTGAAGACAATTTGGTTATACTACAGAATTCAGTCTTTGCTATAGATCCACTCTATTATCACGATTTGCAGTGTTCGTTTTCTGGCGAGGGGCGAGTTGTCGATTGGTATGGAGAGGGGAAATATATGATAAGACCTTCTATATGTACTGTTGGTGTGGCTGATCACAAAGAAAAGATAACCAGTGATTTCCGTAGCATACGTCTGGGATCCAGGGCGGTTTGTGCCGTTGATCCTGAATCTGATGCTGAGGTAAGATGTTTAACTACTTTCGCAACGACACTATATGATAGTTCTGTTGACAACGGTATTCTTGAAGAACGACTTGCACAGGATCTGACTATGCTCGAGGATTCAGTTTATGCTATAAGCCCAAATTACTATCGAGACTTAAACTGTTCGTTTTATGGCGAGGCGCAAGTTGTCGATTATGCTTATGGAGAAGATCAAAAGTATATGTTGAGAAGTGTCATATGTAATATAGACTTGGGAGGTTTATGATATTAATTCCAGTGGTCATCCGGGCCATGCCGGGGTGACCACTGGTCGTTGGTCAGCAAAAAAAATCAACCCTTATAATAGTCGTCCACCAGGGCCTGGGCCAGCTCCTCCAGCTGGCTGAGCAGGGGGGCGTTGCTGGCGATGTCATTAATCTCCACCTCTCCCACCTCGGCCTCCGGGCCATGGATCATCGGGATGGCCGACATCTGGCACTGGCCGTTTTCGCCGCAGCGCAGGCAGGGGACGTTGCCGGGGACAATGGCGCCGCCCACATAGTTCATTCCCTCCTCCATCATGAAATAACGGATGGCGTCCAAGCCTAGCTGGCCGGCCGGCGGCAACTGGGGATGTTCGCCCACCACGCAGCTGGTGACGATGGCCGCCCCTGGTTTCTGGCCCATGAGACCGTGGCGGTGGCGCAGGGGGTAGAGGCGCTCCAGGAACATCTTGGTGCGGCTGTCCAGGGTGGAGTAGGGGGTGAAACCGGCCACCACCAGGGCGTCGGCCTTAAAGGCCTTTTCGGCCAGCTTGACGCCGTCATCCTTAAGGATACACTGATTACTCTCAATGCAGCCCAGGCAGGCGGTACACGGACGGATGTCATAGTCGCTCAGTTTAATGAACTCCGTGCGCATGCCGGTGGCCTCCAGCAGGTGCTTAAGGGCGCGATCTGTGTTGCTCTCTTTAATGGCTGAGCCGGAAACTCCGAGTATTCTCATGGTCTAATATCCTTTGTCTACTTTTCTTCTATAATTTCCAGGAGCTGCTGCCTGGCAAAGTCGATTGTCGGGTCAAGGTCCAGGGCCAGTTCAAAGTAGCGCACCGCCTCTTCATTGTTGCCCAGACGCCGGTGGTTGACGCCCAGGTTGGCGTAGTCGATGGCCGAGGAGGGGTGGAGTTCCACGGCCCGCTGGAAACAGCTGATCGCCTCGGCGAACCGTTCCAGCTTGAAGTAGCAGACCCCCAGGATGTTGTGGAGGTCTGGCCGCTCGTCATCATAACGGCGGCCCTTCTCGATGGCGGCGATCGCCTCGTGATAGTGGCCCAGGTTCTTTAGACAGTCGCCAAGAAAGGAGTAGATGTAGGGGATGTCCTCCTCCTCCGGCTGTAAGGTCAAGGCCTTTTCCAGATGGGGGACGGCCTGTTCAAAGAGTCCCTGGTTCAGGAGGTTTTTGGCCTGATAAAACTGGAGGTAGTACGCCTCGGGCAACACCTCTTCCATTCTTCTCAGCTGTCTCTCCTGTTCCTGGGGGTCGACTATACGCTCACTGACCAGTTTGGCCACAAAGAGGCCCACATGGCTGATCCGGGAACGCTCCCGGAAATGGCAGCCTGGGACAATGGTGTAACAGGCAGGGATCTTAAGTTCAGGATGGCGCACGTCCACCACGAACACCTCCATTCCCAGTTGCGCCAATGAGGCCACGCAGTTCTCCACCTCCACCTTGAAGTTGCTGTCCTCCAGATTGCTCATGGCGCCGGTAGTGGTCTGGCACCCCGGGGCGGTGAGGTGGGTAACCTCGCTCATGGCCAGGGGTTTGGGCAGGCCGCTGGCCACATAGTTTGCCTTGGACTCGAAGTCCCCGGCCAGCTGGGCCACCTCGGTGAGGGCCCGGATCAAGGACTTCTCCGGGTTTGGCGTGGTGCCGGCGGTGTAGACGATCTCGCTGGTCGCCGGGAAGGTGGCGGGGTCCATGGCCAGGGCCGCCACCGTGGGGATGCCGGTGTCCAGGGTGAAGTCGTTGGCAAAGACCTCTATGCCATGGTGGCGGAACTTGGCCACCAGCTCCCGGCTCACCGGATCGGTGAGCTGGTCGAGATCAATGGCCGGCGTCTTCACTTCATCATAGGTGACCACGGCGCAGACATGGCGCTCAACGATCTCAGAGAGGCCCTGGAGTACCGCCTCCTCCATGGTATTGCCGGCCGAGGGGCCGTTGAACTCGTTGATGGCGTAGAACCAGGAGAAGGGCATGAGCGTCTCGCTGCCTGTGCTCAGGTTCCTGGCCCAGACCCATTGAATGGGGATGTCGCCCACCAGGGCGGCCAGGGTCTCTGGCCTGGTGCTCTCGTCATGGACCGATTGTAGCCATTTTTCCAAGGGCAGCACCGGGTAACCTTCCGCTATCACCTCGTTATAGGTGGCGCTGAGGAAGTTCTTTTCATCCTTGATGAAAGAAAAAAAACTGAACCTCTCGGCCAGTTCCATGCAGGCGCTGGCCCGGGACTGCTCAGGGGTGGAGCCCTTGCCCATCTGTTTCTTGTTGCCGATGATCTCCCTTGCGTCCTTGCCGCAGACGCTGAAGAAGACCGGGATGTCAAGGCGGCCGGTGTCTATCCGCTTCACCTCCTTCAAGACGTCAAGCTCTGCCGCCTTGAGGCGCTCCTTAAAGCGGGCCACTGTCTCTTCGGGCGAGCAGACCTTGTCCTGGTCATAGGTGTAGTGTTTGTGGCTGTCGCGCAGGGTGATGATTTTTTTCTTCATGACAATCTTTCTTAGGCTAAGAAAATTAAGGGGCCTTGAGCTGATCTGAGGCAGACCGGTCTCAGCGCAGGGGGGGATTGAAATAACCGAACCGCAGTTCCGGGAAACGGTGTTGCAGCTGGTTCAGCCAGTTGCGGATGCCCAAGGGCCGCTGCCTGGCCGGGTGCTGAACCACCTCGAAGTACCAGTCCGGGTCCATGTTCAGGTTGCGCAGCTGGATAAGATCGGGGCGGTAGAGGTCGATAAGATCACACAGCGCCGCGAATTCGTCCGGGTCATCGCTGAAGCCGGGCAGGATGAAGTAGTTCAGCGACACGAAGCGGCCCGCCTTTTTCATCACCAGGATCGACTCCTTGACGTCGTTGAAACTGAAGCCCTCGGGGCGGTAGTAGAGGGTGTGGCAGCCCTTGCGGGCCGAGTTCATGGAGACGCGGATGGAGTCAAGGCCCGCCTCAACCAGGCTGGCCACGGCCGCGGGCCTGCTGCAGTTGGAGTTGAGGTTGATGGTGCCAGCCTTTGTCTCCTGGCGGATGAGGCGGATGGCGGAGGCTATGGTATCGGCCTGGAGCAACGGTTCGCCCTCGCAGCCCTGGCCGAAACTTACCACCCCGTGGGGCACGTTTTTTAGATGACGCACCGCCACCTGGGCCAGTTCCTTGGGGGTGGGGACAAACTTCATCCTCTCCTGGGTGGAGGGGCAGCAGCCGGAGGGCTGCAGCGATATGCAGCCCACGCAGTTGGCGTTGCAGGCGGGCGAGCAGGGCAGGGGGGCCTCGAAGCGGCCCAGGAAGAGGTTCTTGGCCGCCGGGCAGCCGTAGGTGAGACAGCACTTGCCCAGGTGTTGCAACAGGCGGTTGTCCTGCTCTTTTTTAAGGCGCTTCTTGGTCCGCTTTTTCAGGCGGGCCGGGGCAATGTCAAAGAACTCCTGGCGCCGGTCGTCGTCACTGCGAAAACCGCAGACCCAGAAACGGTCGTCCAGCCAACCCACCGCGGTATAGGCAAAGAGGGGCAGGTGGGAAGGGTTGGAGGCGTCTTTTTCAAAGGCGGCCGAATAGGTGGCGGTATGGGCCGGGGACATGAAGGCGGCCACCGCCTGGAGCCCCAGGCCGGGATCCAGGGGGTTTTCCGCCAGCAGGGCCGGCTCAGAGGACTCGGGGTCGATGCCGATGGGCAGCCTGTTGGGCAGGACAAAGACATCGCTGCCTTCGGGCAGGGGGATGATGTCAGTTAATTCCGGCTTAAAGAACCAGCGCCCGGCCCGGCCCGCCAGGCCCAGCTCCGGCAGGTCCATTATCTCGCCCTGGCCATTGGCGTAGACCAGGCTTGGCAGTCGGTGGGGATGGATATCGGTGGCTTCAGGGGAAGGCATGCTTAAAAATAAAAAGGATGGGGAGATCCCCATCCTCAGGTCTAGGTGTGTTGGCTGCGTAAGGTAAAACCGTTACCAGGGCGGGCGGTAAGTTTTTATTGTTCCACCCCTGGTGCCGGTAATTGCTCGTAAAAAAAGACGCCTATAGTTCCGGGCGGATATGATCGAGGATGGAGTCCACCGCCAGGTAGATCGTCTGCTCATCGCCAAAGATATCGATGATCTTGGCATGATCGATGAGGTCCTCGATGATGTGCTGGGTTACGTAGAGGCTCATCCAGTTCGGGTCAGCGGCAAGGCGGCGCAGGGGGGATATCTTGAAGTTGATGTCAAACTCGTCCATGTCGCGCAGCTTGGTGAACAGGGTGCTGAAATGTTCACGGATATCTGCCTCGGAATCGGTTTCGATCACATGGGCGTCAAGGAGGCGTTGGACAAGGCGCAGGGCCAGCTCTTCTGCGTGCTTCTGAGCGGTCTTCATCATCATCTGCCGTTCCCTGTCCCGTTTGCGGTCAATGGAACGCACGGCCCGGTTACCGGCGCCGTAGGGGTTGTGGGCATAGTTTCCCATGTTGTCTCCTGCTATGAAGGGCAAGGCTCCAGGATGAGGCGGTTCATCCCGGTCTTGCTCCCAATATAATTTTTAATAAGTGCAGATTAATCATTAAAGTTACTCGGAGTTGCTTAAATCAGCTATAAAAAATCGGTTGTTTTCGTAAAAAAAGGCCTTGCCCGTCTGGCTGAGGCCAAGGGGGTCTTGAGAAGTTGGCGGATTCATGGCATGGTGCCATGTTTTTGGCCCTGAGGTCACTGTTATTACGGTTGTTATCATTATAAAAAAATTAGAATTGGCAGAAGGTATGAGTGAGAAAAAGATGAGTGTTACGGTGTTGCTGCCCGGCGGGCGGCTGCCTTTGGCTATCATGGCCAAGGCCCAGGAGTTGGCCAGCCGCCTCGGTCTGGGGGTCTACTGTTCCCTGGCCCAGAATATCCGCCTGTTAGATGTGCCGGAGTCGCAGGTGGCCATGGTGAAGGAGGAACTTGCTGCCTTGGGCGCGGATTTCAAGGGACCTGGTAAGTTTCCCCTGCCCCGGGTCTGCGTGGGCCAGGGCCACTGCCCCATGGGCTTGCTGGACCTGAGCGAGTTAAATGAGATGATTTTGAGTCGTTTCAGCGGCCGGGAAGAGACCAAGGCCAAGTTTAAGATCGCCCTGGCCGCCTGTCCCCTGGGCTGTTCCGCCCCCAAGGAGACCGATATTGGCGTGGTGGCCACGAAAAAAGGCTTTGAGGTCTTTGCCGGCGGCAAGGGTGGCCCCTTCCCCAAGAAGGGACGGCGCATTAAGCGGGAGGCCACGGCCGGAGAGGTGGTGGAGATCATCGCCACCCTGGTGGACTTTCATCATGAGAAAACGGTGAGCAAGCAGCGCATGGCTAAGCTCCTTGCCGATCCCGACTTCCCCTTTGCCGAGGTGTAGAGGGGAGGCCACGCCTATCAATCCGCCACCTCCATCCAATAAGGTCTGTTGTGCCCTGCTGCTTTTGTGACTAATTTCCCACGGTTATAAAAAAAAATTTGGGAGAAAGTAATAAATAGGGTAATTTGTTGCAATAATTTGTTATGGTATAAGCATAACGTTTAGAGTATTGTCCGTAAAGGTGGTTAAAAAGTGTAATTTTTCTGGAAAGGCGGAAAAGTATGACCTCTGAATTTGAGCAGCTCTTTGCTGTAAAGGATGCGGAGCAGGAGCAGGATCCCTCTTCTGGCGGGGGGGTGTGGAAGGTGATCATCGTCGATGATGACCCTGATATCCATGCCGTGACCAAACTGGCCTTGAGCGATATAACCTACGCGGGCCGACAGCTGCAGTTCTTCAGTGCTACCTCCAGGGTTGAGGCCATGGCCCTGCTGAGCCAGCACAGTGATTGCGCCCTGATCTTACTCGATGTGGTTATGGAGGAGGAGGACAGTGGCCTGCAGCTGGTGAGCTGGATCCGTGATGAACTGGCCAATAACTATGTCCGTATTATTCTCCGCACCGGCCATCCCAACCTGGCACCGGAGCGGGATATTGTCCAGAATTATGACATCAACAACTATCTGACCAAGAGTGAGGTAACCGCCCAACGCCTCTTTACCTCGGTTATCGCGGCCTTACGTTCCCATGAAAATATGGTGGAGGTGAGCCGGGAGGTGTCGCGGGTTATTATCAACAGCGCCCAGGTGGGGATAATGGTCTTTGACCACCAGACGCGCCACGTGGTGGAGGCCAACCCCTCGGCCAGGGCCATGCTGGGCCTGGAGCAGGAGGATATTGTCGGCCGGCCCTGCACCACCTTCTTCGCTGGCAAGGGTTCTTTTGGCCTTGATTGCCTTGAGGAGCGGCGCAAGGGCACGAGCCAGCTTAATATGGAGATGAGTCTCCTGGCCGCCAATCGCCCTCCGGTGCCCATTCTCCTCTCCGCGGTGCCGGTGATGATCCGCCGCAAACCTTATATGGTCACCACCTTCATCGATATCAGCAAGCGCAAGGTTCTCGAAAAACGCCTTGAGCATCTGGCCTATTATGACCCCCTTACCCAGCTTCCCAACCGGACCCTGTTCCATGAGCGCTTCGCCGAGGAACTGGCAGATGCTCGTCATCAGCGGGAAAAGTTGGCCCTGCTCTTCATTGATCTCAACGACTTCAAGCAGGTCAACGACCAGCATGGCCACCTTACCGGTGATCTTCTCCTCCAGCAGGTGGCCCGCCGCCTGCAAGGTGTTGTCCGCGACTCTGACTGCGCGGCCCGTCTCTCCGGCGACGAGTTTGCCGTTATCCTCCGTAACCCCTCCTCGCCCCAGAGGGTGGCGGAGATATGTGAGCGGATCATCAGGGAGGTGGGGCTTCCTTACCAGCTGGAAGGGGCTGCCTGCCAGGTGGGGAGCAGTATCGGCATCAGCCTTTATCCGGAGGACGGTACTGAACTAGAAGATCTCTTGATGCAGGCCGACACCGCCATGTACCGGGCCAAGGGGGAGAAGGTTGGCCTCCATGGCTGTTATCGTTTTTATTCCAGCAGGTTATCTGAGAGAAGTCTAGAAAAGACGGTTGATATCTAAGGCCTGGCCCTTGCCTTTCAAAAGGGTCCGAATATCACAGAGGTGAAAAAATAGGGCGCTGTTCCTTTGCTGGCGGTGCCCCTTGCCTAACTGCTCATCAGGGCTGGTCTGGTGTTGTCATGGATAAACATGGCCAGCTGTTTTTGTTGAGTCAGCGAGAGGGGGCCGAACCTTACCCAGATATGTAAGGTGTTGGTGACGGAGTTGTGGCTGCTGCTGGAATTTCCCCGGGAGACCTTGACCACCCGGCAGGGAAGGCTCTCCAGGTAAGTTTCGGCCCGGGAGCTGAGCAGGCCAAGCTTGAATGTCTCCGGAGGATCATAGTCGTTACTGCTCAACACCTTGAAGAGCAGGCCGCCCATACTGATATTTTCCACCTGGCCAAAGCAGCGGGAGTCAAAGGCGATGAGGTTATCCTTTGCCTGGTGCCGCGTGTGGTGGCGCCGATCCTTTAAGGCGGAATGTTTTATGCTCATGGGCTTAGTCCGGAACGATGATTGAGGCGCATGAAAAACGCCAGAATTGCTCTTTGGTGATGTCAGGTTAACCCGGGATTTTGCCCCTTGTCCACAGGGAAATTGCCTGGGGCATGTATTTTCTGAAAAAATATTTAAAATTAAATATATGCCTATAGTATGGTTGAATTTTTGCCCCTGCCCCCTGAACCAAAGGCCGGTCTGGGACTAAATGTTTCGCCTGGGCCGCTGTTCCCGGGCCATATGGTCAGGGCCTGGCAGACCTTATGAAAAAAGGGATGTTTTTGGGGGAAGGGGGGCTTCGCTTGGCTGGGGCAGCACGGCAGGTGGGTATGACTTCTTTTTCGCTCTGGTGGCCGCTCTTACAGAAGGGGGCTGCCACCATTTTTTGCTAGCTTGCGGCCGCCTCCTTGAGCCACTGTTCAATTTCGCTGGGGGTGGGCATCTTGCCCTGGCATTTGATCGCCCCGTTTATCTTCAGGGCCGGCGGCGAGATGATGCCGTGGCGCCAGATATCATCTAGGTCAAACACCTTGTCAATATCCGCCGCCAGGCCAAGCCGGGCCAGGATGTCAAAGATCTGGCTCTCCAACTTGTCACAGGTAACGCAGCCGCTGCCAAAGACCTGGACCAAGAGTTCATCTCCGCCGCTGGTCTCGCCGTGGCGGCGCCGTTCATACTCCGCGCCCAGGGCAGCCCGGTAATTCTCCCTGGCGCCGGCCGGCACATAGTTGTTTTTCTCGATGGCTACAAGGAGCATCTCGGCCGCCGCATCTTCATTTAAATCCTGGGCCAGGGCGCGGGCCATGGCCGGCTCCAGGCCTATGAGGCCGACGCTGCTCTTGCCGATCTTTAAGAATTTTGGCGGGGTATCGTTCATTTTTTTATGACTGAAAATGTTTTAAAAAAGTTTCAGCTGTTTGGCTTTCTGCCGGACCTTTGTCTGGGGGGGCACTTTCGGGGGATTTTCCTGGTTAACCATGGCTGGTAACTCACCTAGAAAACGGGACTTCTGGCACTCTTTGCCGAAACGGTGGCGGCAGCTGGTGAGATATAGTCTCTGGCCCGCCCTGCTCAACCCCACGTAGAAGAGGCGGCGCTCTTCCTCCAGGTCGCCGCCGGGCCGCAGGTAGGGGATTACTCCCTCTTCCAGGCCGCAGATGAAAACCACGGGAAATTCCAGTCCCTTGGCGCTGTGCAGGGTCATGAGGCTGATCGCCTCGGCCCGCTGGTCGTAGATAATGGCCTCCCGGCCCTGCTCCAGGTGGTCGGCCACACCAGCAAGGGAGCCCAGGGCCTGGCAGAGATTCACCAGCCGGATTATTTTTTCATTATCAGTCGCAAGACCCAGTAGCCCGCAGGCCGCCTCTAGTGTCGCGGGGGCAAGCTCCGTGGTCTGAGCCAGCTCGGTGAGGAGGTCCACGAGACTGCTCAGCTGCCGGCCCACCCGGGCTGGCAGTTCCAGCTTTTCCAGGCCGGACCAGAAAAGCTGGGTATCCAGGGGCAGATTCTGTTCCAGGAGTGCCACCGTACCTTGGCCCACCCCAGGCAACCCCTGACATAGCTCAAGAAGATCACTGATCTCGCCCCTCTTGGCCGCGGCCAGGATGAACAGGCTGAGGAGGCGGCAGGGGGAGGACATAAAGAATGGCGTGGCCCCCACCTGCTGGCAGGGCAGACCCCGTTTGGCCAGGGCGTGGGTGATCTCCGGGGCCTGGCGGTTCATCCGCATGAGGATACCAATATCGTTAAAACCGTAACCCCCTTCACCGCCAGCGCCCAGGTTGCTGGTGCCCCCCATGAGCCTCTCGATCTCTGTGGCGATAAAGAGTGCCTCCTGGCCCGGTTCTTCCAGGGAGTGGTGCGAGATGGCGCCCTTACTCCTTGTTGCCGCTTCAAGGCGCAGGCCGCTGCGCTCTTTGTTGTGGCGGATGAGGCTGGCGGCAGCGGCGATAATCTCCCGACCGCAGCGGTAATTCTTATTAAGGTTGATGGTCCGGGCCCCGGTCTCTATGGCAAAGCGGGAAAAGAGGGTCATGTCGCTGCCGCGAAAGCCGTAGATTGCCTGGTCCGGGTCGCCGATGATAAAGACCTGGGCCTTGCACCCCAGGCTTCGCACCAGCTCAAACTGGCTCAGGTTGGCGTCCTGAAATTCATCCACCAGCAGTACCCTCACTGCATCTTGCACCTGGGCCAGAAAATCATGGTCCCGCAGGCAGACCAGGAAGGTGGGGATAACCAGGTCAAGGTCAATGGCCACGGCCTGTTCCAGGTGGCCCAGGTAGCTCTTCACCACCGCAGACGGCGGCGGTGGGCTCTTACGGGTGGCGAGAAAGTGGCAGTGGCTGATGATCTCGGCCCGGATCTCCTGGCGCTGCTTACTGTCCAGGGCCGGGAAGAGCTGTTTTAAGATGAGCTGCCTGGTTTTATCACCGATCACCTTAAGCGAAGGCTGGGCCCGCCGCAGCCAGTGGAGGCAGAAGGCGTGGAATGTGCCGGTGAATATGGCCTTGGCCCCCTCATCCTCCAGGGTGTTCAACCGCTCTCTTATCTCCCGGGCCGCCCGGTTGGTGAAGGTGATGGCGCTGATTTTTTCCCCCGGTTGACCTGCCGTAAGCTTTGCTCGGATCCGCTGGACCAGGACAAAGGTCTTGCCGGTGCCGGGGCCGGCCGCCACCACCAGCTGATTCCCTCTGGCCGTTACGGCCTCCTTCTGGCCTTTATTTAAGCTAACTTTTTTTTTGCCCTCTGCTGACGGGTCTGGGGCCGGGGCGTCTGGGCTGAAGATGGACGCCTTGGCCGCCACGGGAATCTTCCGTTGTTTCTTACGTCTGGGGGCAGCAAAGAGATCCTGCTGGCCGCGGAGGTTATCCATCTCACCGTCGCCGAAGAGATGGATGACGCCGAACTGGCCGTCAAAGCCCCCCTGGCGGATCACCTCGCCGCTTCGCAGTCGTCTAATGGCCTCGGCCAGCAGGGGGGAAAGCTTGCCAAGATCCTCAACCGGGGTGGCGCGCAGCAGCTGGAACTCGGAGCCAAAGCGGTTGATCAGCTTTATATACTGGTTCAGGACGGTCTTGGTGGCCGGCCCCACCCCGCAGAGTTCGGAGAGGATCTCGCAGAGGGGGACGAGGGACTCGAAGGTGGGATCGTGGGGTTTAAAGAGCGGGGTGTCGCGGTCGGCAAGCTCCATGACCCGGTGGCTAACCCCTATGGTAAGGGGTTTGCCGCACTGGGGACAGATCTTGCCCTGCTCCCGGCTGGTGAGGGGATCCAGGCAGACGCCGCATTTGCGGTGGCCGTCCAGGTGGTACTTGCCCTCCTCCGGATAAAACTCCAGTGTGCCAGCAAGCCCCTGGCGCGGGTCCTCCAGGGCGCCCCGCATGGCAGCAAAGGAGAGGTCGCAGGTGAAGATATTGGCCTCCCGGCCCAGTTTGCTGGGTGAGTGACAGTCGGAGTTTGATATGAAGGTGTAGGGGTCCAGGCTCGATACCAGTCGGTTCATGGCCGGGTCGGAGGAAAGCCCGGTCTCCAGGGCGAAGATGTGGTGACTCAGGTCGCCGTAGCACTCTTCGATGGTGTCAAAGCCGGACTTTGAGCCAAAGAGCGAGAACCAGGGGGTCCAGATGTGGGCCGGGACCAGAAAGCCGCCCGGAATCTCTTCTAAAACGATCTCCAGCAGGTCACGGGAGTCAAGGCCCAGGATGGGCCGGCCGTCCGCCTCGATATTGCCGATACCGGCCAGCCGCCGGTTGAAACGCTGGACAGCGGGCAGATCCGGGGCAAAGATGATGTTGTGCACCTTGCGCACCTGGCCGTGCCGTTTGTAGATGGAGCTGATCTCAGCTGTGAGGCAGAAGCGGACATCCACTTCCTCAGGGCTGATTCCTGGCAGGGCGGGCGGGACCTCTTCCGGCCTGGCCAGCTGGTAAAGGCCGTCCCTGGCCGGGATCAGTTCGTCTTTAAGGTGGTTAAACCAGGCCGGGTGGGTGAAGTCGCCGGTGCCGATCACCTGGATGCCCTTCACTTGCGCCCAGGCGTGCAGACCAGAGAGGGTGGAGAGTTTGCTGGTGGCCCGGGAGTAGGGGGAGTGGATATGGAGGTCGGCAAGAAAGGGCACTGGATTTAGAGCAAAGTTTTGACTTTTTCTGGCTGATAGGTAAGTTGTTTAGTGAATCTAAACAACCATATCCTGAATATGCGGTAAGGCAAGGAGAAAATAATGGCTGAAATTATTGATGTTCTTATCATGGGGGCCGGTCCGGCCGGCCTGCAGGCCGCCATCCACGCGGTGCGCAAGAAGGCGTCTGTGGTGGTTCTGGGTAAGCCGGAAAAAAGCGCCATCTACAAGGCCCATGTGGAAAACTATCTCTGCGTGGACGGCGTGGCCGACGGCGCCATGATGATGGAGACCGCCGTGGCCCAGGCCACCCGTTTTGGCGCCACCCTCCTGGAGGAAGATGTCCTCTCCGTGGCCCAGGAAGGCGTTTACTTCAAGATAGAATCGGAGAGTAAATCATTTGTGGCCCGGACCCTGATCATCGCCATCGGCACCTCCCGCAAGAAGCTTAAGGTGCCGGGGGAAAAGGAGTTCAGCGCCAAGGGGGTGAGCTACTGCGTGGACTGTGACGCCAACTTCTACCGGGGCGCCAAGGTGGCGGTGGTGGGCGACGAGTCCGCGGCCGTGGATGGGGCCATAACCCTCACCAAGTACGCCGCCGAGGTGAGTCTCGTTAGCCGGGGCCTCACCGTTTCCGAGACCATGGCGGATAAGCTGGCCCAGAGCCCAGTCAACCTGATTAAAGGCAACTGGGTCAAGGAGATAGTTGGCGAGGCTGCGGTGAGCGGTGTGGTGCTGGAGGATGGCACGGTGCTGGCCGTGGACGGCGTCTTCATCGAGCTTGGCTCCAAGGGTCCCATGGAGCTTGCCACCTCCCTGGGGGTGGCCCTGGATATGGAGACATTCAGTTATATTGATACGGATAAGAAGCAGCACACCAATATCTCCGGGGTGTACGCGGCCGGTGATATAGCGGGCCAGCCGTACCAGATGGCCAAGGCGGTGGGGGAGGGGTGCACCGCCGGCTGGGAGGCGGCCAACTTTGCCAAGAGGCAGCAGCGTCAGGAGAGTAAGGACAGCTGGGAAGAGTAATTATGGATGAGATGTGGATGGGGCTGGCCCTGGCCCAGGCCCGTCATAGTGCCCGCCTGGGCGAGGTGCCCATTGGCGCGGCCTTGGTGGCCGCCGACGGCACCCTGCTATCCGCCGCCGGTAACTGTCCCATAGGGTGCAACGACCCCACGGCCCACGCCGAGATCATCGCCCTGCGCCGGGCCGCCGCCCTGCTGGGCAACTACCGGCTAAACGGCACCACCCTCTACGTGACCCTGGAGCCCTGCGTTATGTGCGCTGGCGCCCTGGTCTTAGCCCGGGTGGCCCGGGTGGTTTACGGCGCCACCGATGCCAAGGGTGGCGGCATGGTCTCCCACTATGGCGTAGGGGGAGACGGCCTCTTGAACCATACCCTGGCCCTGGAAGGCGGGGTGCTGGCAGATGAGTGCGCCCAGCTTCTCAAGGACTTTTTCCGCCAGAGGCGAAAGGGTGGCGCAGCGGGCGATTAAAGTTTTTTTCACCGGTTAAATTTTGGTTGAAAAGAGGGGGAATGATGTGTACATTGACTCCCTCTTTGCGGCTGCATGGCAAAGAACGATTTGCGGAGAGGTGACCGAGTGGCTGAAGGTGCACGCCTGGAAAGCGTGTGTGCGGCAACGTACCGAGGGTTCGAATCCCTCCTTCTCCGCCATAATCAAAGATATAACGCCGGTTAATTAATCGGCGATGTGATCCGTTTGGTTTTGATAGCCGGGTCCTGTGCAACGTAAGGCTCGCGAACTCCGTCAGGTCCGGAAGGAAGCAGCGGTAGTGAATCCCTTCGTGTGCCGCAGGGTAGCCTGGCTATCTTTTTTTGTGCCTTTTCTCTCTCTTTGCCCCCGGGTGTAGGTAGCCCAATTCCCTTCTTAATAGTTGTCTTAACTAAAAAAAATGTCATACCTAGTCCTGGCCCGCAAATGGCGGCCACAATCATTCTCGGAAGTGGTGGGCCAGGAAGCGGTGGTGCGCATTCTCGAAAATGGTCTGGCCCGGGACAGGGTGGCCCATGCCATGATCTTCTCCGGGGTGCGCGGGGTGGGCAAAACCACCCTGGCCCGCATCATGGCCAAGGCCCTCAACTGTGAAGGTGAAGGGGCAAGGCCATGTAACCAGTGTAATACCTGCCGGGAGATAACCGCTGGCACGGCCGTGGATATTAAAGAGATAGACGGTGCCTCCAACCGTGGTATCCAGGAGATTCGCGAGCTTAAGGAGGATATCAGGTTCTTCCCTGTAAGCTGCCGATTTAAGGTGGTTATCATCGACGAGGTGCACATGCTCACCACCGAGGCCTTTAACGCCCTGTTAAAGACCCTGGAAGAGCCGCCGGCCCATGTCTACTTCATGTTTGCCACCACCGAGATCCACAAGGTACCCATAACCATCCTCTCCCGCTGTCAGCGCCATGAGCTGAAAAGGGTGGCTGCCCCCCGCCTTCTCCAGTTTTTTCAAGAAATTGCCAAGGTTGAAGAGGTGGATATCTCCACCCCCTCCCTGGCCCTGATCGCCCGGGAGGCAGATGGCTCGGTGCGCGACGGTCTTTCTCTGCTGGACCAGGTCTTCTCCTTTGCCACTGCCGAGGAGGGCAAACGGCTGCTGGTGGAAGATGATGACGTGGTTCAGCTCTTAGGGTTGGTGGCAGGGGAGGTGTTCGCCCGCCTGGCCCAGGCCGTTTTTGCCCGGGATTTGGCCACATGCCTCGATATCCTGGAGCAGGCCTATCTCGCAGGCGTTGACCTCAAACGGTTCGCCGCCGATCTTCTCGCATACTTCCGGGGGCTCCTCATCTGCCATACCAGCCCCAAGCCAGGCGAGCTGTTGGACGTCAGCGCTGATGAACTCGCCACCATGGAGGAGTTGGCCAAAGGCAAAAGCCAGGAGAGCCTCTACCAGCTCTTTCATCTCTTCATGACCGGTCTGGAACAGGTTCATTTTGCCACCCAGCCCCGCCTGGCCCTGGAGCTTGTCCTGGTGCGGGCCATGGAGGCGGGTCAGGTGGTGGCGGCGGCCGAGCTGGGCCAGCGCTTAGATAAGTTGCTTGCGGCCAGCGGCGGCCGCCTTCCTCCGCCTGATCCCGCCGCGCTTTCTGGCCAGAATGCCCGGCCGCTGGCGCCAGAGACGCCGCCGCCGCCCCAGCCGGCGCCAAAAAACCCTGTTAAAAAAAAAGTCCCTGAGCAGGTAGCCGCCGCCCCTGGACCAGCGCCCACCCCTGTTGTCCCGGAACTGCCGCCTGAACCGATGCCGGCGCCGCCGCCCCCTGCCCAAGAGGAGAAAGGGGCGGATCGGCTTCACCTGGATCTCTGCCGGGAATGGCCTGGTTTTGTCGATTACGTCAAGGAGCGCCAGGTGTGGATGGCCCAGAGCCTCCAGGTGTGCAAGAGCCATGAGGTGGACGGCGAGAAGTTGCTAATAAACTATGAGAATCCCTCCGACTGCACCCTTCTCTCCCAGCCCGCCAAGCTCAAGGAACTAACCACCTACGCCCAGGATTTTTTTCAGATGGACTTAAGTGTCGCCATCTGCGCCAAAGAGATAGCCCAGGAAGAGGGCGATGGGCCCAGCCCCCGCGACGAGCGGCGGGCCTTAGGTCAGGATTCCCTGGTCCAGATGGTGACGGAGATCTTTGATGGCCAGGTGGTGGGGATTCGGACCGGCCCCAAATTCAGGTAGGATTTTTTTTTTGTCTTTAGTGGCTAATTTTTTTTAGGGATTTAACCAGAAGAAAAACGGAGTCTTCCCATGGATATGAATCAAATTATGCAGCAGGCCCAGCAGTTTCAGGCCAAGATGAGTGAGATGCAGGCGGAGCTTGCCACCAAAACGGTCAGCGCCACGGTGGGCGGCGGCATGGTCACCGCCGTGGTCAACGGCAAGCAGGAGCTGCTCTCCCTTAAGGTTGAGCCGGATGTGATTGATCCGGCCGAGGCCGATATGCTCCAGGATCTGATCGTGGCCGCGGTGAACGAGGCGATGAAGCAGGCCAAGGAGATGATGCAGGCGGAGATGGGTAAACTCACCGGCGGTATGGGTCTTAACCTGCCCAATATGTTTGGCTAGTGTTATTGGTTGAAGGCCTAAGATGCGGGGTTCGGCAATTATTTGCGAGTTAAGTACCGCCCTTCGTTATTCAATATTCTGCGGTTCGTTATTCGTTTTTTCATAAATAATTCACCTCCTATCTCCCTATGAACGTTGTCCCCCCCGCCCTGGAAAAACTAATCGCTGATTTTCAGCGCTTGCCTGGCATCGGTAAGAAGACCGCCACCCGCCTGGCCCTCCATATGTTGCGCCGGCCGCCGGCCGAGGCCCTCAACCTGGCCCAGGCCCTGGCCGGTCTCCATGACGCCATAAAGCTGTGCGGCAACTGTTTCGCCTTTTCCGAGGCAGATCCGTGCGCCATCTGCGCCGACCCCCGCCGTGACTCCACCCTGATCTGCGTGGTGGAGGGGCCCGATGACCTTATGGCCCTGGAAAAGACGGGCAGCTACCATGGCCAGTACCATATCCTCCACGGGGCGCTCTCGCCCATGGACGGCATTGGCCCGGATGAGATTAAGATAGCGGCCCTGCTGGAGAGGGTGGGCCGCCAGCAGGTGCGGGAGATCTTTATCGCCACCAGTTCCACCGTGCCGGGAGAGGCCACGGCCGCCTTCCTGAGCAGCCAGTTCCAGGGCTTGCCGGTGGAGGTGACGAGACTGGCCTGCGGCATCCCCATGGGCATGGATATAAAATACGCCGATGAACTGACCTTGACCAAGGCCATTGAATCCCGAAAAAGTGCGTGACCAGGCAGGGAAAGAACCTTTCTTTAGTTGACAGCCCAGGTGATTCTTGGTAAATGCTTTTTCGTTGTTGTTACCCCTGTTTTCCCTGAATGGGATCACTCCCCTTGGGGTAAGGACAAAAAGGTAAAAAATTTATAGACGCGTAGCTCAGTGGGAGAGCACTACACTGACACTGTAGGGGTCGGCGGTTCAATCCCGCCCGCGTCTACCACAATTTTGAAAACTTCGCGGCATT
>JBDLJA010000021.1:0-46583 GCA_039714595.1 Thermodesulfobacteriota bacterium
ATCTCCTGCTTGAGGAGGCAGCAGGAGATGCGGTGGACGGGGCTGCCGTCATCGTTATAGTCGATGTTGTCACCCTGGAGCAGCTTGTTCATCACGCAGCCCTCTTTGATGGTCAGCCCGAAAAAATTTTCCTCGGTTAGTCCCTGGCGCTGCTTCAGCCTGTTGTCAATAATCTCATAGCTGTGGACGGGAAAGTCTTCGCATAGGGGGCACTGGTATACCCGGCCGTTGGGGAAGACGAAGAAGTTTTCCGTGGCCAGTCCCCCGCAGGCAAATTTCTCCCCTTCCTCTAAAAACACCTTGGGATAGATCACGTGGATGCCGGCTCTCGCCGCCTGCGCCGCCACCGCCGGGACAATCTCCAGCCACTCCTCGGGGCTAAGCTGCAGTTGCCCGCTGTCAGTGGCCGACTTGCCGCGGATGCCGATGACCTGGATAAAGAAACGGCGCACGCCAAGTTCCTCCAGCAGGGGCACCATCTGGGCCAGCTGTCTGAGGTTCATCCGGCTCACCGTGTAGATCAGGCTGACGTCAAAACCCTTGGCCACCGCCTCTTTAATGCCGTTGGTGCAGGTGGCAAATACCCCCTGGCCGCGGATGGCGTCGTTGGTTGCCGCGTCCGGGCCATCGAGGCTGAAGCTGATCACCGCCTCGTCGGGGGCGATCTCATCTAAGAGGTTATGAAAGAGGTAACCGTTGCTGTCCACCGTCACCGTCTCATAGCCCAGCTTACGGGCGTAACGGATGCCGTGGGCCAGGTCCGGGTGCATGGTGGGTTCGCCGCCCAGGAAGATGACATTGGTCTCTTTGGCCGGCTCATGGAAGAGGCGCAGCCACTCCTCCATGGTGGCGCGGCTGACCTGGGCCGCGCCATGCTGGGTCGGGTTGATGTAGCAGTGGCGGCAGGAGAGGTTGCAGGCGGTGAGCAGGTGAAAGAAGATGTTGCGTTCCCCCGGTTTGAACTCCAGGGTGGTGGCTTGGGGCGTGGTCATGATTGTCGTCTCTGGGCCAGGGTATATTGGGCAAGATAGGTATCCTGCAGGTAATCGGAGTTGGGGGCGTTGAAAAATTTCTGGAACAGGGCCAGGGACTCATTCCGGCGGACATGGCCCTTGATGGCGGGGCGCATCTCCTGGTAGAGGGGGGGCAGATGGCTCAAATTCAGGCCGGTGCCGCCGCCCATGGCATCCTCAAAAGCGAAGACAAATGATCTTATGCCGCTGATCAACATGGTGCTGTAGCACATGAGACATGGCTCCAGGGTGGAGTAGACGGTGATGGCGGCCGGATCTGGAGCTTGTTGGTTGTGGCGGAGAAGGTGGCGCAGGGCGATGACCTCGGCGTGATCGATCTCGTTGACCTCTTCCCTGGAGTTGGCCCGCTGACCGGTGCTGACAACCTGGTCATCGGCCACCATGACACAGCCCACCGGGAATTCGCCGGCCGCTAAAGCCGCTGTGGCCAGTTCCAGGGCCTGATCCATAAAGTAGTTGTGGTCCCGCATCTCGTTATTTTCCTTGTCTCTTCCCATATGGCCTTAGCCGCCGCGGCCCTCCTTCCTGGCACCCTGGGCCGGATGTGGCCTGGCCCTTTGCCACTCGCTGGCCGCCGTTTCCCTGGAGAAGAGACCATAGCCTGTTCATTGTTTCTGTTCAAGGCTGAAACCTCAGCCTTGAAGGTGGACAGCTTTCAGCTAGCGGTTGATTCTTTACTGCGAATGTCGAATATCGAACAAGGAATGTCGAATGATGAAGTGGTGGAGTAGCTTGCCTGCCCCCAAAAGTCTGCAGGGGCAGATCAGGTAATTTTAGTCTTTCGATATTCGATATTCGATATTTTGGTGACCTTCCGAGTCTCGTAGGCTCGCTTACCTGCAGTTCGCTTTAAAAAAAACCGGCTGCGCCAGCCTACCGGTATGGCTGGACTTCTCCTAAGTCTCGTTGACCTCGCTTACCGGTCAGTGATTTTAAACAACCACCGCCGCCTTGATAGCCGGTGGTTGTTTAGTTTGTCAGCCGTAAAGGCGGCTGCGGGGTAAATTCCAGCTGCCCAGAGGAGTGGTCTGGGGGAAAAAGGAATGGCAAAAGTGGACTTTTAGCTGAAATTATGGTTGATATGGCGGGTAATCAGGGGCCTGCCAGCCGCCCCCGTTTAAGAGCTGGGAGCAGAGGTTTAATTTTAAAGTCATTTTTTGTTGGGGCCGAGACCCACGACGGTGGTTGTCAGCCCCGCTGGTTTATTCTTTGATGAAGCCGGTTCGCCAGACCATAGAGGAGCGGGAGAGTGAATATCTGTCGCCCTACGCCTGTCTTTCCAGCGCCAGCCGGGGCCGGGCCCGGGCCCAGGAGCAGTGCCCCTTCCGCACCATCTTTCAGCGGGACCGGAACCGTATTGTCTACTCCAAGGCCTTCCGCCGCCTGAAGTATAAGACCCAGGTCTTTCTCTCTCCCACCGGCGATCATTACCGTACCCGGCTCACCCATACCCTGGAGGTGGCGGAGATCGCCCGAACCATGGGCCGGGCCTTGTTTCTCAATGAAGATCTCCTGGAGGCCATCGCCCTGGGCCATGACCTGGGACACACCCCCTTTGGCCATGCTGGCGAGTCCGTATTAGACGAACTGGTCTCCGGCGGCTTTTCCCACGCCCGCCAGAGTCTGCGGGTGGTGGACGTGCTGGAGAACGACGGCACCGGTCTCAACCTCTCCTATGAGGTGCGGGACGGGATCTTGAAACATTCCAAGGGGTACGGCGAGGTGCTGCCGGCGGGCGGCAAGGGCATGCCCCAGACGGCCGAGGGGCTGGTGGTGCGCTATGCCGATATCATCGCCTACCTGGCCCACGACCTGGACGACGCCATCCGCGGCGGGGTGATTAAAGAGGATGAGATTCCCGCCGAGTGCCAGGACATTTTAGGCCGCCGTCATTCCCGGCGCATCGTCCGCATGGTGGAAGGCGTGCTGCTGGCCACCGCCGCCTCTGACCATGGCCAGCTGGTCTTTGGTGTTGATGAGGAGATCGGCCGCGCCATGCAGCGCTTGCGGCAGTTTCTCTACCACAACGTCTACCGGGCCCCCCAGGTCCATAATGAGTTTGTCAAGGCGAGCAAGGTGCTGCGCGAGCTGTTTAACTACTGTCTGGAGAATCGTGATTTCCTCGAGGAGAATATCGGCTCCTTTGCCGAGTCCACCTCCCTGGAGCGGCGGGTGGCAGATTTTATCGCCTCCATGACCGATCGCTACGCCCAGGATCTCTACCAGCGCATCTTCTGGCCACGCACCATCTGTTAGCGTTTTTACCCGGCCCTTGCCCCGTGGCAGCTGAGTTGTTTTTCCGGACCAGGGCCAGGTTGACAAAATGACTATTAAGAAATTGAAATAATAAAAAATATTTGAGGTAAAAAAATGTCTGAAGAAAATGAATTTGTCCCCTATGAGGTGGCCACCAAGATCATCGCCAATATCGTTGAGGAGGAGAATATCCATGACAATGATAAGCGGGTCCTCACCGTCTACGACCATGACGGCGAGCAGCTCTGCTGGTATGACGCCGACGAGGTGGAGGCGGAGGTGATTGACCAGGTGGAGAATAAGAAGGACCGCGACGCGGTGAAGTGCGCCTGCGTGGAGTCGATCATGCACCAGATCCCCAAATGGGCCGTGGAGGATCTCTTGAAGCGCAAGGAGAAGGAGGGCGAGGGGTGCGGACCGGGGGATAAGTGCGGTTGCAGCGTTGATTAACCCAGCTTGATGGCCAGGTCTTCAGTCAGACCGGCCGGCATGGGCGGGACCTCCGCGCCGCCCAGGACGTAGCCGCCGTCGAGGCGCAGGGTTGCGCCGGTCATAAAGGGCGCGTCCTTAATTAGGAAGAGCATCGCCTTGACCAGATCATCCGCCTGGCCGGTGCGGCCCAGCAGGGTGTGGTCGATCAGCTCGTGCTGCTGCTCGGCCGTGAGCAGGGGCCAGCCCCGGGTTCCCTCACCGTGGCGGTGGGCAAAAAGCCCCAGCATGATCTCGTTGACCCGCACCTCAGGGGCCGCCTGTCTGGCCCACGTCTCGGTAAATGAGGAGACGGCCCGGTTGGCGGCGCTGTACGCGTCGCCGAAGATGAGGCCGGCTGGGCCAGAGCGGCCGGTGAGCCCGGCGATGGAGGAGATGTTTATCACCGCCGCCCCCGTTCTTCTTTGCAAGAGGGGCAGGCAGTGGGAGAAAACAAGATGCTTGGCCGTGATGGTGGTGGCCAGCTCCAGCTCCCACTGTTCTGGCGTATAGGGGCCGTGGACCAGCGGCATCCCCCCCCGCTCGATGTTGTTCACCAGGATGTCCAGGCCGCCATATTCTTTTTTAATGCGGGCCGCCATCTCCGTTACCTGGGCTTCGTCCCGCAGGTCCACGGCCAGGGTGAGATGAGCAAAGCCCGCGGCCGCCAAATCCTCCTCCATCTCGGCCACTGAGTCGGGCCAGTCGAAGTAGGGCAGCACCAGCCGCGCCCCTTCCCGGCCCAGAGCCATGGCCATGGCCCGGCCTAAGTGGCGGCTGGCGCCCAGGACCAGGGCGGTTTTATTCTCCAGCTGCAAATTTTTCTCTCTCTTCTTCTTTAATTATAAAGGTTCTTTCTTACTGAATGGACCCTACATGGTCGCGGTGCGGATCAACAACTTGGCGCCGGGGCGGAGAAAATCGCCAGTCATGTTGTTCCAGTTCCTGATCTGCTTGGTGGTCAGATTGAAGCGGCGGGAGATGGTCCAGAGGGAATCGCCGCTCTGAACCTTATAGTAAAATGGTTCCCCACCACCCTTCTGGAGACTGGCGCTCTGCGTGGCTGTGGGGGACTCTTCGGGATAGATGGTCAGCTCCTGGCCGGCCCTGATGGTGAATTTTCTGTTGAGATCGTTCCAGGCCACTATCTTCTCTTTTGTTACCTGATAGCGCCTGGCAATGTGGGAGATGGTCTCGCCCCTCTTCACCCGGTGGGTGATCATGCTGTTTTTAACCGGCGCGCTCTCTGCCGCGGGTGAGAGAGATGCTTTTGCCTGGTGGATGGCCAGCTGCTGGCCGGGGCGGAGGGAATTGCCCCTCATGTTGTTCCACTCCTTGATCTCCTCCGTGCTCAGGTTGAAACGGCGGGAGATGGACCAGAGGGAGTCGCCCTTTTTGACCTGATAGTTGAACGGTTTGCCGGTGGACTTCCCTTGGTCGGCCTGACTGCCAGCCTCATTGGCATAGACGGCCAGCTCCTGGCCGGCCCTGATGGTGTACCTGGAGTTGAGATCGTTCCAGGCGGCGAGCTCCTTCTTGGAGACGTGATAACGTTTGGCGATCTGGGATATGGTCTCCCCCCTCTTTATCTTATGGAGAACCATGCCGTCGCCGGTGACTATCGGCGCCGCCTTGGCCACGGTGGCAGCGGCGGGGGTCTCGTTAAGGTAGATGGCCAGCTGCTGGCCGGCCCTGATGCTGTGCATGCTGGGCAGCCGGTTCCAGGCCACGATCATCTTCCTGGGCACCTGGTAGCGTCTGGCGATGTGGGAGATGGTCTCGCCGGAGCGGATCTTGTGGAGGATCATCTCGGTGCCGGTCGCGGCGATGGGCGGTTTGCCCTCCTTGTCCCAGAGGACGTAGGTCGTGGTCTGATAGGGGATGCGCAGCCGCTGACCGCGCCGCAGTTTGCCGTTGTCGATCTTGTTCGCCTTGAGCAGGGTGAGCTTCTGCAGGTTGTAACGGCGGCAGATCTTGCCCAAGGTGTCGTTCCGGGCCACCTTGTGACTCTTCCAGCCGGTGTCCACCACCGGGTACACCTTTTTAAGGTTGCTGGCCACCAGTTCCGCCTTGCCCGGCGGCACCTTGATCGGGTAGGCGGCCTTGCTCGGCGGCGTAATCTTCTGGCGCAGCTGGCGGTTGAGGTTCTGGATGGTGTCCAGCGGCTCGCCGCTGGCCACGGCTATGGCCTCCAGGCTGGTCCAGCGGGGGGCCGTGGTCTCCTCATAGGCCAGGGGGGCCTGGTAATCTATGTCATGAAAGCCATACTTCTCCGGTTCCTTGGCGATCATAATGGCGGCGATGAGCTTGGGGACATAGAGCTTGGTCTCGTCATGCAGGTGACGCTCCTGGGCCAGATCCCAGAAGTTGTCAACCTTGTGGCGCCTCAGGCCGCTTCTGATCTTGCCGCCGCCGGCGTTGTAGGCGGCCACGGCCAGGTGCCAGTCATCGAACTCGTCGTACAGGTCGGTGAGAAAGGCAATGGCGGCCATGGTGGATTTCACCGGGTCGCGTCGCTCATCCTCATACTTGTTCACCTTCAGGCCATAGATCTTGCCGGTGGAGCGGATGAACTGCCAGGGGCCGGCGGCCCTGGCCCGGGAATAGGCGGTGAGGCTGTAACCGCTTTCGATCATGGGCAGGTAGGCCAGGTCTAAAGGCAGGCCCGCCGCGGCGAGCCGCTCCTGGATCATGGGCAGGTAGCGGCCGGACCGTTCCAGCCAGCGCCGGAAACTGGTGGCCTGGCGATTCTGGAAGAAGTCGAGGTAGAACTCCACCTGCTTGTTCATGGTCACCGGGAAGTCGTAGGTGACCGCCATATCTTTCGGCCCGGCGACTTCGTCCCCCTCTTCCCAGTTGCCCAGCTCGGCCAGCCGCTTGACCTCTTCTGAGACGGTGATGTCCGGCTCCGGGATGGAGGTCTCCTCAAGGCTGCCGGCGACCTCAGGGATCTCGATGATCTCGATCTGGGCCGCGGGAGGCTGGGGGGAGTTGTTGGTGGTAAGACAGCCGCTTAACAGCAGCAGGGCCAGGGGGGCGACGAGGGTGGATTTTGCTGATAGCATAAGTTCGATTATCTCAAAAAAACTTGTTCGGCCTTGGCTTATAAATGACTGACTTCTTTGCTAAAAAAAACTTATGGGGGCCAGGGCAGTCATGGCGGCTATGGGGGTGGAAAACTAATTTAACTTGCTGTTACGCAAAATTTCGGGAATTATACAGTGCTTTGTTGGAAAAGTCTACGGGGCTCCCTCATAGCTCCTTCATCTAAACAGGTTAAACTGCTTAGCTCGTGTCTACCTCCCCTGATAAATATCCGAATCCTAAGGAAAGTGAGCCTTCTCCCATGGGGCTAAAAAAATTCTTCCGCGGCCAGCCTTTTTTCCGCAGCCAGCGTTTTATTCTCCTGGTCCTGATCTCCACGGCCGTGGCCATCCTCCTGGCCGGGCTGAGCCTGGTGGGCGGCTATTACTGGTTCGTGGTGAAGAATCCCCCCGATGCCATCCGGCCGGAGAATATCAACAGGATCCTCTCCATGGAGAGTCCGGTCTATTACAGTGACGCGACCCATAAGGCGGGGGTCTTCTTTGAAGAGGCCCATCGCCAGTACGTCCCCTTTCACAAGATTCCCTCCGATTTTATCAACGCCATTATCGCGGCTGAGGACAACGACTTCTTCAACCATCCCGGCGTCGATTTTTCCGGCCTGGCCCGGGCCATGCTGGCCAACATCAAGGCGGGCCGGGTGGTTCAGGGTGGCTCCACCTTGACCCAGCAGACGGCCAAGAACCTCTTTAAGCGCAAGGATCGTTCCGTCAAGTCCAAGCTCAAGGAGCTCCTCTTTGCCCTGCAGTTGGAACATCATTACCCCAAAGAGAAGATCTTGGAGTTTTACACCAACCAGTTCTATGTCAGCGGCAACGGCATGGGGCTGGGAGTGGCGGCCCGCTATTACTTTAATAAGGCGGTGGAGGAGCTCAGCCTGGTGGAATGCGCCTTTATCGCCGGCAGCGTCAAGCGCCCCAATTATTACAATCCCCACCTGAAGAAGGGCGAGGAGAAGGTGAACAAGGCCAAGGCGGCCAGCAAACGGCGGACGGCCTATGTCCTGGGGCAGCTGTATAAGCTGGACTATATCGGCGCCAACTCCTATCAACGGGCCCTGGTGCAGGACATTCCCTTTGCTAAGGGGCAGACCAGGTACGCCAGCAACACCCTGATGGATATGGTCAAGGAGGCCATGGCCCACCCGATTATCACCGAGGCCTTCGAGGCCCACGGCATCGAGAATATCGCCACCTCCGGCGTCCGGGTCATAACCACCGTTGACCGGGATGTTCAGGCCTCAAGCCTCTTCTCCCTGCGCAGTGAGCTGGCCCGGCTGGACATGCGGCTCACGGGTTATGACGGTGCCGGGCTCCAGGCCCCTTATGAGGAACAGGATTTTGGCGCCTTTCCCCCCCTGTTAAACGGCGACTTCTTCATGGGGCGCATCGTCAAGGTGGAGAGCAAGCCCATGGCAGTCCAGGTTAGCTTTGACAGCAAGGGGGCTGAGGATGCCATTGGCGTAATTGATGAGAAGGGGTTGAAAAAGGCGCTTGTCGCCTGGGTCCGCCACAAACGCCAGCGCTGGTCAGATCCCGTGGCCGGTGATCTGGGTGAATTTCTCAAGGAGCTGCGCCTGGGCGATCTGGTCTATGTCAGCGTCCGCGATGATGAGCCCGAATCCGGCCCCCCCAAGCTGACCCTGGAGAAATTTCCCGAGCTGCAGGGGGCCATGCTGGCCCGGCAGGAGGGTGTGATCCGGGCCATGACGGGAGGCATGACCAACCGCTTTTATAACCGGGCCATTACCGCCCGGCGGCCCATGGGTTCGGTTATTAAACCCCTGGTCTATGGTGCTGCCCTGCAGTTGGGCTGGAACTCCCTGGACCTTCTGCACAACGAACGGGCCATGTTTGTCTATGATGGTGAACCATACTTCCCCCGGCCCGATCACCATATAACCTACCCCCATTCGTCAATGCTCTGGGCCGGGGTTCAATCTGAGAACCTGGCCTCGGTCTGGCTCCTGTACCACCTCTGTGACCGCTTGACCCCGGGCCAGTTCAAGGAGCTGTTGGCCGGCCTGGGCATGGCCCGGGAGGAGGGGGAGTCCTATATCCATTACGCCCGCCGGATTCGCGATGACTTAGGCGTTGTGGTGAATCAGAAGGCCCTGCGGCCCCTGGCCTTCAGCAAGGCCCGCACCCTGCTGGAGAGTGACCTGATCTTTGATGGTTACGATAAGGAGGCGGAGATCCTGAAGAAGTTTTACTATGGCGATTTCAGCGAGTTCCTTGAAGAGGAGGAAGAAGAGGGGAAGAAGGCCAAGGCGGCTAAGCCCAAGAAGAAGTTGACCGCAAAAGAGATCGCGGAGCTGGA
Source organism: Thermodesulfobacteriota bacterium (assembly GCA_039714595.1). Lineage (GTDB taxonomy): Bacteria > Desulfobacterota > Desulfobulbia > Desulfobulbales > SURF-16 > JAOZSN01. The sequence goes on from JBDLJA010000021.1 coordinate 9,183, forward strand.
GTTGCGCAAGGACCTGGCCCGATACAGTTTCAGCCGTCTCCAGGGCCTCCATGCCCAGCTGGAGAAGCTGCGCGCCTTTCCAGATGCCAATCTCCAGCCCTTTGTCCCCAATCTCTACTATCTGCCCCCCAGGAACCTGGAGGATGCCGGTCAGGACATTGCCACCTATGACTTTGTCTACACCGATACCCCCCAACAGGGGCTGCACATACCCATGGGCACGCAACTCTTCACCGTCATGCTCAGTACCCTGCTGCCGGCCGACCAAGACGAGTTCTGGGAGCGGGTGAGTGTGGACGGTCTGCTGCCGGCGGCCATTGTTGCCCAGGTCTCCCAGGCCATGGGCCAGGAGTTCGCCAAGTTGCGGACCCTGCCGCCATACAGTGATGAGGTTCTCTACTCCATCCATGACTTCCGGGTGATGGCCGGCCTGCAGTACCTTATTGCCCTCTGCCGGGAGCTGGGGGTGGAGAGCGATTTGCAGCCCGTCCTCTCCTTTCCCCTGGGCTCCAATGTTATCAGTCTCTATGAACTGGCCCGGATCTATGAGGGGCTCACCACAGGTTTCTCCTATTCCATTAATGGCAGCTTTGACCCGGGCTTGGATATCATCAGCCGTATCGAGACCCATGAGGGCGAGATTATCTACAGTCCCAAGATCGAGAAAAAACGGGTTTTTGACCGCCAGACCGCCCTGGCGGTGAGCGATATCCTTCGTAACGTGGTAAGGCATGGTACGGGCCGCTACGCCTATGGCAATATTCCGCTCAGCAGTCGTGACAGCAAGGTTGGGGCCAGTCTAAGGTCCATGGGGATAAGCGTGCCGGCCCTGGGCAAGACAGGCACGGCCAACAACTTCACCAATGCCACCTTTGCCGGTTTCATGCCAAGCTCCCACGCCGAGGGCGCTGAGGCGGATAATGGCGTTGTTCTTGATAATGGCCTGGTTCTGGCCTGTTATGTGGGCTACGATGACAATCGCCCCATGGAACGCAATACCACCCATATCAGCGGCTCTGCCGGGGCCCTGCCCATGTGGACCATGGTTGCGGCTGATTATGTCCGGACCGCTGACTATGCCAAGGCGCTGGATCTGGCGGATCTCTCTTTTTCAGGGATAAAGGAACTGCCCCTCTACTACCCCGACCTGGGTCAACGCACCGTGGTTGTGGCCAGTAGGGAGGGGGGAAGACGCTTAAGGGGCGGTCAAGGTGGCGCCACCGGTGCCGGCCAGGTCCCGGTGCTGATGTTTGTCAAGGATGGCGCGGGCGGTAAGATCAAGCCCCAGCGCTACTTCCGGCCATTCTGGAGCCAGTGACCGGCTTGGCAGGGGTGGCGAGAGGGGAGGGGAGGCTCCCCGCTGACAATAATTACCTCCTGAAAGTGCTAGAGCAAAGTGTGGACGTTTAGCTGTTTGATCGCAAGTTTTGGCGATTCCTTAGTAAAAAAACATTAAGAATATCATGATTTTTCTTACAGAAAAGAAAGTTTGGCAAATTATTGTGAAGGTGGCGCTCATCTTCACCCTGGCCGCCTGTGCTCCCCAAAAGAGAGTACCATTGCCCGTCCGGCCCCAGCCCCCTTATGATGCCATGGAGGCGCAGCCTGGCCTGGCCCCGGAGGATGGCTCCGCAACCTCCCTGATGATATGCAAGGGGGGGACTGGATTTTTGGAACTGCGCCTGGGCCATTATGATCGCCTCAGGGGCAAATGGCAGGAGCTAGGTGACAAATTTGCCGCCCAGGGCTTACCCCTGTCCCGGGAGTGGCAGACATGCCGCCTTGAGGTGGAGAGGTTGGCCCAGGGCTACCACAATCTGAGCATGGGCAGTGGGGCAGAGGCTGACTTTTTGTCCCTGGTCAAGCGGGATGTCTCCTTTAGGGAGCGGGGCTGCCCTGGTTTCTATGAACGTCAGGTTGCCCTCCTGCCCCCGACCACTGTTGATGGTTCCCAGGACCAGCTCACCCGGCAGGCCGGGGATAACATCCGCTCTTTTGCGAAGAGTGGCCACCTCGATGATCTCATCGCCGCCTGTGAAAATTATGAACAGGTCAGTGGCGGGGAGATGACTGATCCGGAGCTGCTGCTGATCCATGGCCACGCCTTACTGCAGAAGGGCCTCTTTCAGGAGGCGGTGGCCGTGCTGGACAGGGCAGTGGCCGTTGACCCCACCAATAACCAGCTGCGGCTGGAGGTTCCCCAGCTCTTTATCGCGGCCGGAGACTATTTTGTCGCCCAGGAGAGGTATCTGGAGCTCGCCGACCACTTCCAGGAGTGCGCCGATTACAGCCGGACGGTGAGCGAGCAGCTCGCCCTGCTCTTTGCCTCTGGCGAACATCGGCGGGAGCTGGGTATGTACCGCCAGGTTCTGGCCACCTACCTGGTTGCCCCGGGTGATGAGATCCCGGCCGAGACAAGCCGCCAGGTTGCCGCCCTGCAGCAGGATTTTGGCGGCACCATTTATGCCAGTGAGGCCCGCCGTCTCTATGTCCTGCTGGTGGACAAGGTTCGCCAGCAAACCGCCCTGACCCTGGTGGAGGTTGAGATGCTGGTTGGCCAGAACCAGTATGCCAAGGCCAATCAGGCTCTGGCTGAGTTGCGCAGTCGCAATCTGCCTGAAGATGTTATGGCCCAGGTGGTCAAGACCCATGAGGCCCTTTTCACGGCCCAGGGCGAGCGCCAAAAACCGGGTCTGCAGAGCGAACAGGACGTGGAAGATGCCTGGCAGGAGGGGGTAAACCTGCGGGACATGCGTCTCTATGATAAGGCCATAGCCGTGTTTGAGGGTCTGCTTGGCACCAGTTATAGCGCCAGAGCGGCCGCTGAGATAGACGCCATCGCCGATCTGGCCGCCTTTGACCTGCGCAAGAAGGCCGCCAGGCTTTTTGGCAAGGCCAAACGGACCAGCGACCCCTCCCGGCGTCTGGAGCTGTTTAAGCAATCCCGGGTCCTGTTGGAGGAGATCATGGCTAAGTATCCCCAGGCGAAGATCGTTCCCAAGGTCAGGAGGAATCTTGCCAGTATTGATAAGCAGATCGCTGAGACCCAGGGTTTGGTCGGGGATGATGGCGGGCCAGGCGTAAATTGAACTGCGCCTGGGCGCCATTGTCTTCTCAGTCTGGCTGATATCGCCCTTCGGGCTTGAAAAATCCGTCTTCTGGTCCTCCTTTGGCCAGGGGGCGGATTTTTTTTCAGGGCCTGCCTGACTAGCAGATTCATGTGGCCGGCCTGGAGAAATATTGGCAAGAAAACTTGCAATGCCGGAACTTGCCGGGGCAGACTATGGTAGGCGCAGGTGCTGCCGAGGGGCGTGTGGCTGCGCTGGTCAGGCTGAGAGCCAAGAAGGAGCTTGTCCTGGAGCCCATGGGCTCCAGGACAAGGTAACAGCGCCGGGTCCATGGATACTCTTCTGGAGCCAGGATGGCCGCAATCTCAGCAATGTCAGGAATCTTTTTTTGCTAAACGTGTTCGCCCATGACCTTTGTCCGCCACCATCTCAGTGATGGCCTGTTTGCCAAGTTCCGTGATCTGGTCCACAGCCAGACAGGCGTCTTCCTTATGCCGGAAGATCGGGAGTTGCTCAGCTCCAGGCTGGCCAGGCGGTTGCGCCACTGCCGGTTTGCCACCTGTGGCGAATATTTTTCCTATCTTGAAAATGACCAGAGTGGCCAGGAGTTAGGCGAGCTGCTCAACTGCATCGCCAGCAGTTTCAGCCGTTTTTTCCGGGGCAAGGACCATTTTGACTATCTTGCGGGGGTTGTCCTGCCTGGGTTTCATGACCGGTCCGGCAACAAGGTGTTCCGGGCCTGGTCTGCCGTCTGTGGGGCGGGGGAAGAGTCATACTCCCTGGCCATTGTCCTGAAAGAATTTCAGGCGGCTAACCCGGGCTTCCGCTTCACCATCAATGCCACGGATATCTCCAGCAAGGTTCTGGCCCAGGCCCGCCAGGGGGTGTACAACCTGGATCGGCTGGCGGACATGCCAAAAGATCTGCTCCGCCGCTATTTCCGCCGCGGTACGGGACCCATGGCCGGTTTTTTTAAGGTGAAGGCGGAGATGCTCCAGGCTGTCCGTTTTCAACGCTTCAGCCTGGCGGGGCGCTTTCCGGGCCAGGGAGGGTTTGATCTGGTGTTCTGCCGTAACGCCATGCTCTACTTCAGTGAGGAGTTTCAGCAGGAGTTGCTGGTCAAACTCCACCGTTGCCTGCGGCCCGGGGGGCATCTGATGGTCGGCCAACGGGAGAGTTTGCCTACTATTGGCAGCTCGTTTAAGCGGGTTGGCCCGTCCGCCTATCAAAAATAGGGATGTTTGGCGGGCCAGGGAGAATGGATTGCCCGCAGCCAATTTTTCACCCCTGAAAGTTGGCCGTTCAGGCTTTTATTGCCTGGTCCAAGGGGAAAATGCTTGTTTTTTCGTGATTCTAACAATATAGTATCACTAAATTTTATTAACTTTAAAGCGGCCCCAGAAGTCTGATATGCCTTTTACCCCTTTCCTGTTGACCGTTTTCTTTACCCTCTTCTGTCTGCCGTCCTCTGGTCTGGCCAGCCCGGCTATCAGCGATGTTGCCAAGCGCCCTCCCGGCCAGAATGATTACCAGCGCTCATCTTCGCCAGCAATGGCCCGGCCGGCCAAGCGTCTCACCGTGCCAGGTAAACAGAGGCCGGCATTCTCCCGCAGGAGCACGGTCCGCCGTCACCGGGCCATCACTTCACCCTCCAGGCTGCGGCGCCTCCTGTCGGCCCGCAGCGCCATTGTCATGGATGCTGACACGGGTCAGGTCCTTTACGCCCATGACCCGGACCGTCAGGCCCAGCCCGCCTCCACCATCAAGATCCTCACCGGACTCATAGCCATGAAGTCGTTGCGCGACACCACCAAGGTCAAGGTGAGTCGTAAGGCCTCCCGCATGCCGCGCTCAAAGATATATCTGCGTCGCGGTAATAATTATAGCGCCGGGGATCTCATTAATGCCGTGTTGCTGGCTTCGGCCAACGATGCCTCGGTGGCCCTGGCCGAGATGGTGGGCGGTTCCGAGTCCACCTTTGCCAAGTTGATGAACTATAAGGCCAGGCAGCTGGGGGCCCAGGCCACCATCTGTAAAACCGCCACCGGCCTCACCGCCCGGGGCCAGCGCTCCACGGTGCGGGATCTGGCCACCATCTTCTGTTCCGCCATGCGTGACTCCGAGTTTGCCCAGCGGGTCAGGAAGGCGCGGGTGCGCACCAGTTATGGCTCCACCATCAATAATCACAACAAGGCCCTCTGGCAGATTAAGGGCAGCCTGGGCGGTAAGACCGGTTATACCCATGCGGCCCGGCAGACCTATGTGGGCCAGTTTGGCCGAAACGGTGAGGAGATCACTGTGGCCATCATGGGCAGTGAGACCATGTGGGACGATATCTCCCGCCTGGTGGAACATGGTTTTGCCCGGCAGCGGCAGTTTGCCCGGCAGCGGCAGCAGGGTGATGGTGAACCCACGGTTCTGGCCCGGAACAGAGGAAATTTTTCTAACTCTTCCGGAACGACGCCGCGCCTGGGTGGCACCAGCGGCACCTTCTCCCGACCAAAGGGCAGCCTCTCCGCCACCTATAAACGCGCTATCTTTTAAGTCCCCCTCCCGCCATGAAAGTCCCAGCAGTCCTCCCCGGAGTTGCCGGTTCCTCCCGGGCCGGCTCGCCTGACCTGTCTGTCCTGGCGGGCCCAGCCTGGTCTGTTTGCCGTGGCTGAGGCGGGCGCCAGCAAGATTGCCAAGGAGGAGCTGCGCCAGCACTTCACCATGGCTGCCCCGCCTGGATCCCAGGGGGGCAAGCTGGCCCAGGCCCTGCGGGGCCAGGTTTCTTATCGCCAGAGCAAGGTGGTTTTTGCTGATGGCGGCGATCTCCTCCACCAGGCCCGGATCAACTGTCTCCTTGATGGCAAGAGCCTTGTTATGCCGTCTCCGGCCTTGAAGACCGGTTTTTTTCTCCTACGCCCCTATACCACCCCATTTAAGGATTTGGGCCAGGCGGTGAGCCTGAAAGGGATAACTGGCCATGGGCTTTCCCTGACCCATGAAGATCTGGCTGGCCTGGCCATAGATCTGGCCATCACCCAGGTGGTGGCCCTGGACTCCCTTGGCGCCAGACTGGGTGATGGTAATGGTTTTCTGGACCTGGCCCTGGCCATTCTGGCCGAGTATAAGGCCCTGGCCCCGGGCTGGCAGCTGGCCGCCCTCATTGGCGAACAACAGCTATACGAAGGCGAACTGCCTAAGGACGAGTGGGATCTGCTGCTGGATTTTGCCGTGGCGGTGGGGGAGGAATATCTCTTCAGCGGCCGGCCGGAAGAGCCGCGTGTCCACTGGCCGGCCCTGCCCCAGCGGAGGATCCGCCGGCTTGATCTGCTCTGGCGCCTTTATGACAAGAATGGTGCTGAACCCCTTTAAGTCTAGCGACTTGCTAACCCATCCTTCCCCGGCCTCACTCCTTATTTTTCTTAAAGATCGGCTCCAGTCCGCATAGCCCAGCATAGGCGGCGATTTCATCCTGGAACTGCTGGACGTAGGGGCAGTCCCAGATGGCCAGCAGTTTATTCTCTCTGCTGGAGGCGGGAAGGGTCTGGCCCTCGTGCTCCAGGTCATGGCTGGCCAGCCGTTCCAGCGAATAGGCGAATATCTGGGGGAGACGGCAGACCGCGGGCCGCTCCGGGTAGATGGTGCAGCCGCCGCTGTTCTGGTCCAGGTTGGGGCAGCTGCTTTCCCGGGGCATGATCAGGGACCAGCCTGGCTGGAAGTGAATCAGCTGCGCCTGCCGGGCCCTGAAAAAGGGTTGATCGTTAAGTTGCAGGGGGGGAGAACTGCTGCTTGTCGAGGCGCGACTCTCCTTGCTCTCATGGCGGGGAAGGACGAAGTGGCGGATCTCCTCTTCCTGCAGGGGGATCTCAAAGAAGTGCTGCTTCATCCCTTCCTCCGGCCCCACGCAGCAGAGGCGGCAGGAGCAGGGTCCGCAGAGGAGGCTGTTAATCTCCGCCAGTTCCTGCTCCAGGACGTTCTGGGCCACCCAGGCGTCGATGGCCTCCATGGGCTCCAGCCCCTGGCCCTGGTCTGAAAGGATGAGCCTCTCGGGCGGTTGGGGAGTTTTTAAGCGCTCATAGGGGGCCATGGCCGGCAGAAATGGCCTGAGGGCGGCCCCGGGGTGGTCGTACTGAATGGCGCCGGTCTCCACCGGCTCCCGCAGCTCTGCCACCACCTCGGCCATGGTGGTGAAGGGGCCGGTGACCAGCAGCATGCCGGCCAGGCGCACATCTCTCTTGTTGATCGTGGCTGAGCATCACCCTTAATAACTGTTTTGCCGGGGTGAGGCAAGCCCCCTTGCGCCACGCCACTCTTTGCATTATATGAATGGCGGAGGGGAATAGCCCTGTTACTTTATAAAACGCCAACCGGGAACCAGCAGATGGAGAACATGGAACAACAGGCCCTCACCGGCCACCTGACTGATCTTCGCACCAGCCTTGTCCGCAGCCTGCTGGCCGTGCTGGTGGGCTTCGGGGTCTCCTACTACTTTATTGAACCCATTGGCGACTGGTTCTTTGAGCCGCTCTTTGAGGTGCTGCCGGAAGGGGCCAGCCTCATCTTCATCTCCTATCAGGAGGCCTTTTTTTTTATCTAAAATTGGCCCTCACCTGTGGGATCTTGCTGGCCTCGCCGGTGATCCTCTGGCAGATTTGGGCCTTTGTGGCCCCTGGCCTCTACGGCCATGAGAGGCGGTTGGCCATCCCCTTTGTCGCTCTCTCCTCCTGCTGTTTTTTAGGCGGGGCCGCCTTTGGCTACTATGTGGTCTTTCCCCCCGCCTTCAAGTTTCTGGTGGGCTATACCACCGACTTCCTCCAGGCCGCGCCCACGGTTAAGGAGTACTTCTCCCTCTCCCTGCGGCTGCTCATCGCCTTTGGTGCCATCTTCGAGATGCCGGTGGCCATGGTCCTCCTGGCCAAGATGGGTATGGTCAATGGTCCCTTCCTGCGTAAGAACCGCAAGTACGCCTTCCTCATCTCCTTTGTCATCGCCGCCATCCTCACCCCCACCCCGGACATCATCAATCAGCTCCTCATGGCCGGTCCTCTGGTGATCCTCTATGAGGTCTCCATCGTCGCCGTCTGGCTCTTTGGCCGCAAGCGGCTGGCCGGCTTTGAAGAGGGGAAGAAGGATGAGGGGGCAGGCGGGGAGACGACGGGGGCCTAGCTGGCCTGGCAGGAGAAAGGGGAGGGCGCAGCCTCCCTCTTTTTTCTGCTGCCATGTCTTCGCTCTCTCTTTTGCCATCTGCTTTCCGCCCGCCCCGGCAGGACAACGATTAATCTGTAGAATTGGCAAATTTTTAAGGGGCAGGATCACTGTCTTTGCTGGGGGCGTCTGCTCATTTGTCGGCCTAGATAATTAAAATAATTGTGAATTAATTGCCAACCTTCCTGTGCTGCTCTTCCCGGCAAGTTTTCCTTGACAATATTTGGCAACAAACTATATATATGCCAGCGAAAATGAATAATGATTCATTGTCGCCTCTTTTGTGAGGTTTTTTTACTTAGTTGGGCGTCTTGCTACCCCTGCCGCCTTTTGCTGGCCCCTGAAGGGCCGCCTGGCAGGGCCTGCGCTCACTGGCTTATTTACAATATTTTTAAGGAGACAATCTCATGTCAAAATTAGTTGCACCTCACGGTGGTAAAGGACTGGTATGCGCCCTGCTGCATGGCAACGACCTGGAGGTCGAGAAAGAGAAGGCCGCTGGCCTCAAGCGTATTGATGTTAGTGATCGCGCCAAAGGCGACCTGATCATGCTGGGCATCGGTGGTTTTTCTCCGCTGACCGGTTTCATGGGCAAGGCTGACTGGAAAGGCGTTTGTGAGAACTTTCAGATGGCAGATGGCACCTTCTGGCCTGTACCCATCACCTTAGACGTTGACCAGGCCGAGGCCGACGCCATCAACGATGGTGACGAGATTGCTCTCTACGCCGATGGTGAGCTGATGGCCACCATGAAGGTTGAAGAGAAGTATGCCATGTCCGACGAGGACAAGAAGTGGGAATGTGAGAAGGTCTTCATGGGCGAAGGTGAAGAGTCCGTAGATGGCAACTTCTGGAAGATCGCTCCCGAGGATCATCCTGGCGTAATCATGGTTCAGAACCAGAAGGCCGTGAACATCGCTGGTCCTGTTAAGGTTGTTTCTCAGTCCACCTACCCCACCGAGTATCCTGGCGTCTACCTGACCCCCCAGGAGACCCGGACCATGTTTGAGGAGCGTAACTGGGCCAACGTTGCCGCCCTGCAGCTGCGTAACCCCATGCATCGCTCCCATGAGTTCCTGGCCAAGATCGCCATCGAGGTTTGTGACGGCTGTCTGATCCACTCCCTCATCGGTAACCTGAAGCCGGGCGACATTCCTGCCGATACCCGCGTTAAGGCGATCAACATCCTCTGCGACAAGTACTTTGTCCAGGACAACGTCATCCAGGCCGGTTACCCCTTGGATATGCGTTACGCCGGTCCCCGCGAGGGCCTGCTCCACGCTACCTTCCGTCAGAACTACGGCGTTAACAACATGCTGATCGGTCGCGATCACGCTGGTGTTGGTGACTTCTACGGCCTGTTCGAGGCTCAGGAGATCTTTGACCGCATCCCCTCCACCGGCGACGCCGGTAAAGATCTGCAGTGTAAGCCGATGAAGATCGACTGGACCTTCTACTGCTCCAAGTGTGACGGCATGGCTTCCCTGCGTACCTGCCCCCATGACAAGGACAGCCGCGTAATCCTGTCCGGTACCAAGCTGCGTAAGGCCCTCTCCGAGGGTGCCGAGATCGTTGACCACTTCGGTCGCGACGAGGTTCTTGATCACCTGAAGCTGTACTACGCTTCCCTGACCGAGAAGGTTGAGGTTAAGATGCAGGGCGCCGCCTCTGGTGAGTCCATGTAAGCTTAGCTTTTAGCTAACTCGCAGTAAAAAAAACGGAGACGCCCTTATGGGTGTCTCCGTTTTTTTGTGTCTTGCTGGCCCTTGGGGCCGGCCCTGATTTTCAGATCAGTCTTATGGTCCCGCCATCGGCAGCAAAGCTCACCTTATCCTCCCGGGCCAGCCAGCCCAGGGCCGCCTGGCAGAGGGCAACGCTGATCTGGCGGCCGGCCATCACCTCGACCACCTTGTCAACGCTTACCTGGCCACTGCTTTGCAGGTAATGGTAGATTGCCCCGGCCACCTGGCCGATCTTCTCCTCCACCGTCAGCTCCTCGCCTGGATAGAAGGGGTGGCAGGCCACCTTGGACTGCTTAACATCTTCTTTTTGGCGTTTGGTAACCCGGCCCACGATACCTTCCACCTTCTCTTTGGCGGCCTGGCCGGCTGCCTCGGCCTTGAAGGAGGATCTGCCCAGGGCCCGGCCTATTTTTTCCGAGGTCTGTGTCAGTTTACTTGTCTTGCCTGCCATGGGAACATTCTCCGCTTTGGGGTGGGTGGACTTAATTATCTTAACCTGCCAATAGTATTGTATTATAGTGCGCATCCGCGCTGTATCTGTCAAGCTTGTTGGCGTGTGAAGGTTGGGGGCTGCGGTGAGATCATTAACAAAAAATTACTAGGGGAGCGGTGATGAAACAGGTTGAGGTGGGGCTTACGGGTGAACGGGCCTATACCATTACGATTAAGCAGGGCTTGCTGGCTCAGGTGGCGGAGGAGCTTAAGAAGCTGAGCCTGGGCCATAGATATGTAATCATCAGCGATGACCGGGTGGCCTCTCTCTTTGCTGATGATCTTCTTGGTTCCTGTCAGGCGGCCGGCCTTGATATCCAGCTTCTCACCTTTCCCCACGGGGAGGAGGCCAAGAACCTCACCACCATCAACGACCTCTGCCGGCAGCTGGCCGCCTTGGGACTTGACCGCCAGGGGGTACTCATCGCCCTGGGGGGCGGGGTCACCGGTGATATCTGTGGCTTTGTGGCCGCCATCTACATGCGCGGCATCAAGTTTGTCCAGGTGCCCACCACCCTCCTAGCCCAGGTGGACAGCTCCGTGGGGGGCAAGACCGGGGTGGATATACCCGAGGGTAAGAACCTGGTTGGCGCCTTTTATCAGCCCGAAGCGGTCTTTATCGATCCCCAGGTCCTGACAGAGCTGCCCGTGGCTGAGCTTTTAAACGGCCTGGCCGAGGTTCTCAAGTATGGCGTGATCTATGACAGCGCTTTTTTTGACTTTCTCTTCGCGAGGCGTCAGGCCATCCTGGCCCTGGAGCCAGGGGTGATCGCGGAGGTGATTGCCCGCTGCTGCACGATCAAGGCGGAGGTGGTGGCGGCGGACGAGCGGGAGGCGGATCTGCGGCGGATCCTCAACTATGGCCACACCCTGGGTCACGCGGTGGAGGCGGCCTCTGATTTCACCATTGCCCATGGTATGGCGGTGGCCATGGGTATGGTGGCGGTGAACAAGATCAGCATGGCCCTGGGGTTGTTGACTGAGGAGCAGGGGGGGCGCATTCTGGAGGTCATTGCCGCCTTTGGCCTGCCCACAACCATTCCGGCCGAGCTTGACCGGGAGCGGATGTTTGGCTATCTGGCCACCGATAAAAAGACGGTGGGGGGGCGCCCCTTCTTTGTCCTGCCCACTCAGATTGGCAAGGTTACCATCACCGATCAGGTGGAGGAGGAGGTGGTGAGGTCTGCCCTGGCCTGAACTGCTCTGGGCCCAGTTAATTTGGCCACATAATTCCCTGAAGACACGGAAGTTGAGTGACAACAGTCTGTATTTTCTGTGGATTGCGTGGCGAATCTAAAGTAACTGTAGGGTGGGCTGGGTCCACCTTTTCCCGTGGCGCAGAGCGCCCAACCCGCATCCCCACGCAGAGCGTGGGGACGAGAGCAAAACTGCTTTTTGCACCAGAAAGGCGCTAAGATAACTGCCTGTTTTTAAAAAAACTTTGCGCCTTCGAAGTCTTCGCTTATCTGCGGTGCGAAAAAAAAAATCAGGGGGCGGCCGTGAGGAGAAAGAGGCTGCCACTGATCCACTCCCCCTTCTCCTTTCGTATCCGGGCCTCTTCACGGGCCAGCAGGGTGAAGCCATGCTCTTCGGCCAGGGCTTCAATGTAGGCGGGGTTATGGCCGTAACGGCCACTCTCTTTCAGGCCAAATGTTTCTGACTCGCTCCCCTCGCAGGAAAAGAGAAAGGGGGCGCCGCCCGCACAGTTTCTGCGCACCGCCGCAAATATCTCACCTAGCTCACCGATATAGACAAAGACGTCGGCGGCGACGATCAGCTCAAACCGGCGACTCTCATCTTGCAGGTAGCTGGCGATATCCACCCCATGCAGCTCACTGTATATCCCTTTCTCTTTGGCCTTGGCCAGCATCTTGGTCGAGAGGTCTAGACCCACCATTTTCCGGGCTATATCCTGAAAGGCCAGGCCTGAGAGGCCGGTGCCGCAGCCCAGGTCCAGAAGTAGCTTGTATGTTTTCTTATCCCTGTACCGCTTTAGCAGGTCCCGGAGTTGGCCCGGGGTGTCATAGGCCAGTTTCTCGGTGAGGCTCTCCTCGTAATGGTCGGAGAACTGGTCAAAGACGTCGCGGACATAGGCGGCCGGCGCCGTGGCTGGCTGCTCGCCGGTGAGCGCCGCCAGCATGTGACCGGCCGCGGCCTGGTTGTGGCCGGCGGCGACGAGCTGGCGGTAGACCGCGATGGCCTCCGGGAAGCGGCCCTGGCGATGGTAGAGGTAGCCCAGGTTGTTTAAGGCGGCCAGGTGATCGGGGGCACTGGCCAGGACCTGCTCCAGGCTGCTGATGGCCTGGTCATGCTCGGCCATGGCCTGCTGGGTGACGCCCAGGTTGTAGAGGGTATCCGTGTCAGCGGGCTCTGATTGGAGGATGGTCTGGTACTGGTCGTGGGCCTCCTGGTATCTTCCCAGCTGTTTCAGGCTCAGGGCCAGGTTGAAGCGTATGTCGTTGTCATCAGGTGTCAGGGCCAGCGCCTCTTGATAGTGGCCCGCCGCCTCTTTTAGCCGGCCCTGATCGGCGGCGATGATCCCGAGGTTGTAGTGGGCCGGGGCCGCCAAGGGGGCAAGCTTAACGGTGCGCCTGAACCATTTTTCGGCCTGGTCCAGTTCCTCTCCCTCATAGAAGAGCAGGGCGAGAAGGTAGCAGAGCTGGCCGTTTTCCGGCTGGCGCCGGAGCAACTCCTCATAGCCCGCCCTGGCGGCGGCAAGATGTCCCGCCCCATGTTGCTGGCGGGTCTGCTCAAACAGCTCTTGATCGTCCATCTTCTTCTTCTCTAATGAATATTTTTGATATAGGTCTGCAACTGGCGGGCCAGTCTGGGGTTATCCAGCAGCAGTGACATCTCATGGTTGCGGCTTAAGGCCGAGTTGGTCATGTTGTGGGAGCCGACGAAGGAGAAGCGGTCATCGATGATCACCATCTTGGTGTGATTGGTGGTGCTGGGCGAATCCAGGCGCACCTCTACCCCATGGCGCCGCAGGTAGCGGGCCGTCTTCTTGTTGTCGCGGCTGACGCCTTCATTCCAGTCTGAGTTGTCCAGCACCAGTCTGACCCGCACTCCCCTCTGCCTGGCCTTTACCAGTTCGGCCGCCAGTTGGCGGGGACGGTTGGCCGGGCGGGTCCCCCGTTTGAAGAGGAACATGGTCATCTCTATGGAAGAGCGGGCGCCGCGGATAAAACGGAGCAGGGTGGGGAAGTAGTCGTCATCGGCCAGCACCATGATCTGGCCGTGGCCCATACTTAATGACTCTTGGGCCTCTGCCTCTACGCCATTTTTTTTGCTGGGCCCCACGCTGATAAGGGGGGTGAGGGCGGTGAGGGATCTCTCGCCGATGCCGTTGACCGCCACAAGATCGCTCGGGCTGGCAAAAGGGCCGTGCTGGCGGCGGTGGTTGATAATGGCCGCCGCCCGAGCCTCGCCGATGAAGGGCAGTTGGGTCAGCTCCGCGGAAGAGGCGCTGTTGATGTTGACCGGGGTGGCTGGAGCAAGCTTTGGAAGGGCGAGAAGAAGGAGTGCTAAAACTACGAATGTCGAATATCGAATGTTGAATGGCGAATGTCGAAGGGCGGTACTTTTCTTATAAAGATAGTTTCCGTCCTTCATCATTCGCCATGACCTCGACATTCTACGGTTCGCTGTTATTTCCCCGGCCACCAGTCCGGCTCCATCCGGGTCATCAGATTGAAACCGCCGCCTAAGACCAGGGTGTTGCTTATGCCCACCGAGTCAAGGAAGATCTGGACCTCGTAGGAACGGGTGCCGGCGTCACAGATGATGATCAGCGTTTTGTCTTTGCTCAGCTCATTATACTTCTCCCGCACGTCCTTATACTCACAGGTGCTCCAGGCCGCGCCAAACTTCTCGGCAAAGGGCTTAACCTCCTTGGGGTGGCGGATGTCCAGGGCCAGCCAGTCGGGTTGGCTGGAAAAGTCAGCCATCCAGGCCAGAAAGTCAGGAATAGCGACGTTGCGCTGGCGGCCCATCTGCATATTGTCCGCCACGTTGGCGGCGGAGTTGAGGCAATCCATGGCCGTGGCAAAGGGCGGGGCATAGGCCATCTCGCAGATGCTAAAATCATCAATGGTGCCGCCCTTACCGATGAGGGCCGCGGCGGTATCGATGCGGGCCAGCACCGCGTCGGTCATGGGGCCAAAAGCTTGGACGCCTAAGACGCGGCGGGTCCTTTTGTCAAAGACGAGCTGCAGGGGGATCTTGGTCTCGGTGGGGAAGAAATGGGCCCGGTCAGAGGCGGCGGTGATGGCGGCGTCGGCGTCAAAACCGGCTTGGCGCGCCGAGTCCAGGGAGAGGCCGGTGGCGCCGATGCAGCGCTCGAACGCCTTCATGATAAAGCTGCCCATGGAGCCGGGGTAGGTGGTGGCGATGCCAGCCAGGTTATCGCCGACGATGCGCCCCTCGCGGTTGGCCAGAGAGCCCATGGGGGCCATGAACTTCTGGCCTGAGACCATATGGGTCACCTCGATACAGTCGCCGGCCGCGTAGATGTTCGGGTCAGAGGTCTGCAGACGGTCGTTGACCACGATGCCAAAGGGCGAGACTGAAAGCCCTGCTTCCTCGGCCAGCTGGCTGCGGGGCCGGACGCCGGTGGCCATGATGACGATATCGCAGTCGATGGAGCGGTTGGGGGTGACCACCTGGGCGGCCCGGCCATTTTTCCCCGCCTTGATCTCGCTGGCCCCTTCACCGCAGTAGATGCTGACGCCCATCTCTGCCATATGCTTCTCCAGCATGGTGGAGAACCATGGGTCGATGATCCGCGGCAGAAGCTGGGGCATGAACTCCACCACCGAGGTCTCGCAGCCCCAGAGATCGGCAAAGGCCTCGGCCATCTCCAGGCCGATGGCGCCGCCGCCGATGACCACGGCCCGGCCGATCTCGCCCTTGGCCAGTTGGGACTTAATGTCGATGGCCTTGTGGAGATCGCTGATGGAGTAGACCCCGGGCAGGTCGTGGCCGGGGATGGGCAGGACAAAGGGCTGGCTGCCGGTGGCAATCACCAATTTGTCGTAGGGTATTTCCTGCTGCTCGCCGCTGTTAACGTTCTCCACCTTGACGCATCTCTTTTTGCGGTCAATGGCCAGGGCCCGGGTGGAGGTCATGGCCGTAACCCCTTTGGCCGCGGCAAAGAATGGTTCGTTCCGGGTCATGTGGAAGCTGGTCTTGCGCAGCTCGTCCTCGTCCGCCACATCGCCGGAGACGTAGTAGGGGATGCCGCAGCCGCCATAGGAGATGAGGCTGTCCTGATCAATAATGGTAATCTCCGCCTCAGGCATGAGGCGCTTGGCATGACAGGCCGTTTTGGGGCCGGCCGCCACGCCGCCCACGATAACTATTTTTTCACCCATGGTTATCTCCTCGATTTCTGTGAATATTCAGGAATTATTGCTAACTAAAATAATCGCCAAGGGGCAAATGTCTTTAGTTTTTTGCGACAAAAGAACTTTGCCTCCGTTGCGGTTGGTTTAAAAAGATTGCGCTGAAAAAAAAGAAACATATCGTGATTACAGAGGCCTGTCAATGGAGGAGCCGGGAATGTTAGTATTTTCTTAAATTCCTTCTTGACAAATGGTTGTGGGGGGCTAAATTGGCATATGCACATAAAGGATGGTTTGGCCAAGGGTCAAAAAAATTAAAAAAAGTTTGGAGGATTATCCATGGATAAGAGTCAACTGTTCAGCGCAGAGACAGCAAAGAGCCCGGCGGAGTTTGCCAAAGATTTTACCGCGGTCTGTGAGAAGTATGATTTCATCGTCAATAACAGCGGCACCATGGATATGGCCAAGACCTTTGCCGCCCATGGCCATCCGGGCGCTGAAGGCTTTGATCTGCACATGATCCAGGTGTGCAAGCCCATGAAGGCCTCGGGGAGCCTCAGTGGTAATCCGGAGCGGGCCATCCTCATGCCCAAATTTGTCCACGCCTTTTCCAAGGAGGGCAAGACCCAGGTGCGTTACTTAAGCTATAGCGGTGATGATATTGCCGCCCTGGTGGATAATGACAAGCCCTTCCCCGGCGCCCTGGCCGAGACCTTTGCCAAGATCCAGTCGATGATCAGTGAGGCGTGTTGATTATTGAAGAGCTGTAAGGCCGGCCGGTGGATGTAGGTTGGCTGCCTGTGGCGTCTTGCGAGTTGACGGTTTGGGGAAGTTGTCTTCTATTACAGATGGTTTTTCCTTGGACCGTAAACCGTAAACTTTACTCCCCAGGTTATTTTATCTGTGAACTGGCAGGTAACCAGGAACCCCAACCTGAAACTCGGAGCCAAACGAGATGTGGAAATTTCTGATCAAAATCAATAAGAACCTGATCTTTGCCATCCCCACCCTGATGATCGCCGGTTTTGCCTATGGCCTGGCCGTTGAGCCGGGCACGGTAAAGAAGATGAAGGCGCTCATCATGCCCATGACCTTTCTCATGGTCTATCCCATGATGGTCACCCTCAATATCAAGCACCTGAAGCAGGGGCTCAGCCTCAAACTGCAGGGCATGACCCAGCTGATCAACTTTGCCATCATTCCCTTTGTCGCCTTTTTCTTAGGCAAATGGTTTTTTCCCGACCAGCCCTATATGGCCTTAGGATTGCTCCTGGCAGCGCTGCTGCCCACCAGCGGCATGACCATCTCCTGGACCGGTTTTGCCAAGGGCAATATGGGGGCGGCCATCAATATGACCGTGATCGGCCTCACCCTGGGGTCCCTGGCCACCCCCTTCTATGTCAAGGGCTTGCTCGGCGCCGAGGTGGAGGTCAATGTGGCCAAGGTGATCCAGCAGATCGTCATCATCGTCTTTGTTCCCATGCTCCTAGGCTTTTTTACCCGCCAGGCCTTCTTGAAAAAATATAGTCTGCCGGAGTTTAAGAAGCAGATAGCGCCCAGGTTCCCGGCCATGTCCACCATCGGCGTCTTAGGTATCGTCTTTGTGGCCATGGCCCTCAAGGCCCAGACCATCATGGCCAACCCGGCCATTTTAGGAAAAATCTTTGTGCCGCTGTTGATCATCTACACCCTCAACTTTGCCCTCTCCACCCTCATTGGCAAGATGATGTTCAACCGGGGTGATGGTATCGCCCTGGTCTACGGCACGGTGATGCGTAACCTCTCCATCGCCTTGGCCATCGCCATCAACGCCTTTGGCGAGGCTGGCGCCAACGCCGCCCTGGTCATCGCCATGAGCTACATCATCCAGGTCCAGTCGGCGGCCTGGTATGTAAAGCTGACCACCCCCATCTTCGGCCCCCCGCCCCAGGAGGGGTAGGGGAGTGTAAAAAAGAGTTTATTGCACCGCAGGGGCGCAAGGGACGTTGAAAGGGTCGTGGGCTGCCATGGCTGAGACTTTTGCGACCTTTGCGTCTTTGTGGTTATTGATTTTTATAAGAGTAACTTCCGTGAGGTAGCTGAAATGTCTGAGATGAAAATAGTTGTCCCGTCCAATAACCCTGGTGGCATGGAGGCGGAGCGTTCCGCCCACTTTGGCCACTGTGATGTGTTCACCATGTTGACGGTGAGTGACGGCAAGGTGGAGAAGGTGGAACTCCATGAGCAGATTGCCCATGGCGCTGGCGGTTGCATGGTGCCGGTTACAACCCTGCGTGATCTGGGGGCCCACGCCATTGTTGTCGGCGGTATCGGCGGCCGTCCCCTGGCCGGCTTTGCCGAGGTGGGTATCACCGTCTACTTTGCCCCGCCGGAGCAGATCCGCACCGTGGCTGAGGTGATGGATGCCTTCGTCGCTGGTGGTCTGCCCATTATGGATCCGTCCCAGGCCTGCGGCGGCGGCGCTAACTGCCACAATTAATGACTGCTTTTCGCCCTTAACAGTCAAGGCGCTATCCCTCTCTCTGGTGCGGGGGGGGGGCCTTGACTGTTAATCCTCGGCAAAGACCAACGCCTTGCCGCCGACAATGGCATCGGCGATCTTAGCGCGGGCGCTGGTCAGTATGCGCTGCACCGTACCGCGCGACACCCCCATCTTCTCTCCGGCCTGTTCCTGGGTCAACTTCTCCAGATCACAGAGGCGAATCACCTCTATCTCATCACGTTGCAGAGAAATCTGCGCCAATTTCCCCATGGGCGTGCCGGTGGGTTTAAAGGCGCGGCCGCAGAGGCTGCCCTGGCAGTGGCGTATTTTTTTTGGTCTGGCCATAATGGCTGAAAAGGGGCTGTTTTGGGCTGGAATGAGCCGTTGTTGATAAATAAGGTGATAATTCCCCCAAAAAGGGGATGACGCTACCATGGGGGCTGTACTTATCTCTCTGAATTTATGACCTTATTCTATAAATCAAAGTTGTTGATTTTGCAAGAAAATTTTGGTTGACAAAAAAATGGCCTGGGGATAGAGTCTCAAAACTGAATTTCTATTCAGAAAATGTTTTTTCTCGACCAAGACGGCGAAGATTTTATAGTTTTTTCGCAGCCTTGGACGATAGGTTATAGGCTTTATAACATTAAAAGATCCTTAAGGAGGAAACGAGAAATGCCAAAGCATGATACTCCCTTACTGGACGAGCTCGAGAGTGGTCCTTGGCCAAGCTTTGTCACCGACATTAAGCGTCAGGCGGAGAGCAAGCCTGAATGTTGGGACATTTTGGGCCAGTTAGAGTTGTCCTTTAAAGACAGAATTACCCACTGGAAGCACGGTGGTATTGTTGGTGTATTTGGTTATGGTGGTGGTATTGTTGGCCGCTACTCTGACGTACCCAAAGAGTTCCCCGGTGTTGCCCACTTCCATACCGTTCGTCTGAACCAGCCTTCCAGTAAATTCTACTCCTCAGAGAAGCTGCGCGACATCTGTAATCTGTGGGAGAAGTATGGCTCTGGTATGACCAACATGCACGGTTCCACCGGTGACCTCGTACTCCTCGGTACCACCACCGACAACCTGGAGCCCCTGTTCTACGACCTGACCCATGATCTGAAGCAGGATCTTGGTGGTTCCGGTTCTAACCTCCGTACCCCCGCCTGTTGTCTGGGTAAGGCCCGCTGCGAGTGGTCCTGCTACGACACCCAGGCTGCATGTCATCACCTGACCATGCATTACCAGGATGAGATTCATCGCCCCGCCTTCCCTTACAAGTTCAAGTTCAAGTTCTCCGGCTGCCCCAACGACTGTGTTGCTTCCGCCGCCCGTTCTGACTTCTCTGTAATCGGTAACTGGAAAGGCGATATCCGCGTTGACGCCGAGGCCGTTAAAGGCTACGTCAATGGCGATTTCACTGCCAACGGCGGTGCCCACGGCGCTGACGTGAAGCTTGACGTTCAGGCCGATGTCTGTGACCTCTGCCCCACCCACTGCATGAAGCTCTCCGGCGACAAGCTGTTCATCGACAACAGCAACTGTAACCATTGCATGCATTGCATCAACATGATGCCTCGTGCCCTGCGCCCCGGTGCAGAGCAAGGTGCCACCATCTCCGTTGGCGCCAAGGCCCCCATCCTCGATGGTGCCCAGATCGCCACCATGGTATGGCCCTTTGTTAATGTAACTCCTGACAACGATTTCGAGGATCTCATCGACAAGATTGAGAACATCTGGGATTGGTGGATGGAAGTTGGTAAGAACCGTGAGCGTGTTGGTGAGACCATCATGCGTGTGGGTCTGCCTACCTTCCTCAAGGTCATGGAAGTTGAGCCCATTCCCCAGCATGTTAAAGAGCCTCGCTCCAACCCCTACGTCTTCTGGCAGTCAGAAGAGGTTGAAGGCGGTTTCGAACGTGATGTGAAGGAATTCCGTAAACGCCACGCTCAATAGTCACCATTTGTCTTGAGCTGAGTAAAAAATATTAGATCTATCTAAATATAGAAGGAGGTTATTATGGGTTACGATCCAGAAAATCCCATGGCGGACAGAATCACGGATATCGGTCCTCCACATTTTGAGCAGTTCTTTCCCGAAGTCGTAAAGAAAAATTACGGCAAATGGCTCTATCATGAGATCACCCAGCCGGGTGTCATGATGCATAAATCTGAGACTGGCGACGAGTGCTGGACCGTTCGTGTCGGCGCTGCCCGTCTTATCTCCATCGATCTCATCCGCGAGATGTGTGATATCGCCGACGCCCACTGTGACGGCAAGCTGCGTTTCACCACCCGTAACAATGTTGAGTTCATGGTAGACGACGAGGCTAAAGTTAAGCCTCTGATGGACGACCTGGCTGGTCGCGGCAACAAGTTCCCCATCGGTGGTACCGGCGCATCTGCTTCTAACTGCGTTCATACCCAGGGTTGGGTTCACTGTCATACTCCGGCTACTGACGCCTCTGGTGTTGTTAAGGCCGTTATGGATGAGCTGTTTGAGTACTTCACCTCCATGAAGCTGCCCGCCAAGGTTAAACTTGCCCTGGCCTGCTGCCTGAACATGTGTGGTGCGGTTCATTGCTCTGATATCGCTATCCTGGGTGTCCATCGTAAGCCGCCCATGATCGATCATGACGCCATCTCTGGCCTTTGCGAGCTGCCCTTGGCCATCGCCTCTTGTCCCCTTGGTGCTGTTAAGCCTGCTAAGGCTACCAACAGCGAGGGCGAAGAGGTTAAGTCTGTTGCCGTTAAGCACGAGCGTTGTATGTTCTGTGGTAACTGCTACACCATGTGTCCGGCCATGCCTCTGGCTGATCCGGACGGTGACGGCATCGCCATCCTCGTTGGTGGTAAGGTGTCCAACGCCCGCTCCAACCCCACCTTCTCCAAGATGGTTATTCCCTTCCTGCCCAACACTCCGCCGCGCTGGCCCGAGACCGTTGATGCAGTAAAGAATATCCTCGAGACCTATGCTGCCAACGCCAACCGCTACGAGCGGATCGGTGAGTGGGCAGAGCGTATCGGTTGGGAGAAATTCTTTGAACTGACCGGTATTCCGTTCACCATGAAATGTGTGGATGACTACCGTCTGGCCTATGATACCTGGAGAACCACCGTGTCCTTCAAGTTCACCAGCCACATCAAATAAGGTTTACCTGATTATTTGATGCTTAAAGCGGGTTGCTCGAATGGGTAGCCCGCTTTTTTGGGTTTTATAATTTATTTTTAAACTTTAACCATAAGGAGATCTATCATGGGAATGTCTGATGAAGAAATCCAAGCAAAAATGATTGAGAAGGCCACTAAAGCGCCTAAGCCTCAGCTTTATGTAAAAGATTTCTACAAGTGCGACCCGGATACCAAGCCGCGTAAGATCAAGAACCTGGCCAACGACCTGGTGAAGAAAGGCGAGCTGATGTTCTGGTCCTCCGGTTCCACCACCATGTATGCCCGCCCCGATCGTATCAAGGACGAAGAAGGTCAGGACATGTCTGATTGATGATGATGGCCTTACCTGTAGGGCGCAGTTCTGGTTCTACACTGGTATCCATCGGTTTCAGATAAAAAAAGGACCCATTGAGCAAAAGCTCAATGGGTCCTTTTTTTTTGTCGCGCTGAAGGCCTTAAGTTCCGGTCCGCAGCGAAAGGGGAGGGGATTGCTAGCTCAGCTTTTCCGCCTTCTCCATAAATTCCGCCTCATGGATGTTGTGGCCAAACTGCTTATGGATGGAGGCCACGGTTCTATAGGCGTCGGCCGCCTCGCTCTTATTGCCCTGCTCCAGGTAGATATCGGCAATGGTCTCCAGGGTCTTTACCGACCCTTGCGGGTCGTTAAGGCCGCTGTACTCGTCTAAGACATCGAGGTAGGCCGCTAAGGCCTCGTCAAGGCGGCCGGCGTCGCGGGTTACCTGGGCCTTTTTCTTCTCCAGGAGAAAGAGGGAGAAGCGATCAAAGTCCTCGGTGCAGATCTCATGGGCCTTGTCGTAGTAGGAAATTGCCTTGTCCCAGTCGTGGCGTTCATGGCAGATGTCACCAAGCTTATCGGCGCACTGGGCAATGCCATGTTTGTTGTTCTCCTCTTCAAAGCCAACCATGGCATTATGGAAGGCGTTGGCGGCCATGGCCTGCTCCTTGCCCTGCAGGTGCTTAACACCCTCTTCGTAATCCTTCTGGGCCGGGGTCTTGTTTCCTTCGGCCAGCTCTCCAGCCTCGCCCTGGTTCATCGGTATTGGTTGCATAGTTTTTTTATATAAGTCTGAGGTTGATAAATTTCTTAAATAGATAAGTTACAACTGGACATTGCCCAGGGTAAGGGGAGCTGGTTTACCATCCTTGGATAGGGTCCCCATTATCTCAATGGCCTCAGTGGTCAGCTTAGCCACCGTGGTCTGTTGCGCCTGGCCACCTTCATAGATCGTCAGTTCATTCTCGTCATCAAGCCATTGCTCGATATCATGGCGCACCTCCATGGCGTTGATCCGGCCAAAGAGGCGAATGGCGTGACCCCGGGTGGCGGGGTCGCGGTGGTTAACGAAATCAAAGACCGCGTAGATCGGCATATCCCGCACCACCTGGGGGTGGGTGGCGGCAATGGTGCCCAGGGCCCAGAGGACTGCTACCCTGGTCTCCGGCACGCCACGATACATGAGAAGATGGCGGGCAAAGGCGCCGTAGAGATCGGCCCGGGCCGCTATTATGGAGCCAATGGCCTCCAGGATGCCCCAATGGCTGGCGGCCGAGTCGGTGCACGATTCAAACATCCGATGGAGCAGGTCGCTGACCATCCCCGGTTTTCGCGTCGAGACCCGGGCGCACACCTGGCCCATGATATGGGCGTAGAGCCAGCGCTTCTCCTCAAAAGGATCGTAGAGCATGCGCTGGATAAAGCGTAAGGTCTTATGGTCGTCCAGGCAGAAGGCCACCAGGGTGTCAATATCTCCATCCTTGACCAGCTGCTGAATCTCCCGTTTCTTCGCCTTTTTGCGCTGGCGCTTGGGGTCCAGTTGGGGTTCAAGGCTTGGCACCTCAAAGGAGCGGATGGCGGACTGGGCTATTTTTTGCGACTTTACTGCCCGATGCCCCTCGATCTTCTTGGACAGCTCGGCCAGATCCTTATTGAGGCGGATGAAGTAGAGAACCCCGCGCACCTTGCGGCCATCGACATTCATCAGCTCATAGACGTAATGATCCTGCTCATCATAGTTGTCCAGCCGGGCGTCCTGGTAATCCTCGTCCGGGTCCATGTCAAAGGCGAGATCGGCATTATCACCGGCCGCGGCAACCATACACTCAACCATGGCCGCGCCGACGTTAAAACCGGTGGGGTCAGAGGTGTAGATCGCCCCGCACTGGCATTCGCCGATCTTAAACTCATCCATCTTGCGCTGGACAGGCTCCAGGGGCCGGCCAACGTCCTGGCCGCAGAAGGGGCACCAGGGCCGGGTTTTTATAGTGGGTTTTTTCATATTATAAAAAACGAATATCGAACCGGAGAATTTCGAATATCGAATGACGAAGTAATGTACTTAACTTTAGTTAAAGATGTTTTCCGCCCTTTGACATTCGATATTCATTATTTCGTTATTCCGGAGTCTTATCTATGACTCGCTTACCTACAGTTCGTGGTTTATAGTTCCTTCTCCAGGGCCTCGACAAAGAGCGGTTCCGGGGCATAGCCCAGCTGCTTGGCCTTGTCCAACGCCTTCTTGGCTCCGGCGTAATCCTTATTATAGTAAAGGGCCACGGCCAGGTTGTTGTGGGCCATGGGGAAGTCCGGCTCATGCTCCACCCCCTTTTTGGCCGAGACCAGGGCCGCGGCGAAATCATCATGGGCGATCTGGACCGAGGCCAGGTTGATCCAGGCAAAGGCCAGCTTCGGGTCATGCATGGTGGCCTTGGTATAGGCGTCCAGTGCCTCGGGCAGTTTGCCGTGCTGCTGCTCGATGAGGCCGATGTTGCAGTGGGCCTGGGCCTTGGCCGAGTCGGCCGGGGTGTAATGGAGCGCCTTTTTATTGGCCTCCAGGGACTCATCGAGTTTGCCCATCTCAAAGTAGATGGCGCCTAAGTTGATGTACGCCTCGCCAGACTGATCATCAATCTTGATGCACTCCTTTAGCTCCTTAACGGCATCGTTGTGGCGGCCAGCCTTATGATAAACCATGGCCAGGTGATGATGGGCCACCACAGATTTGGGCATCTCCGCACATTTTCCTTCCAGCTCGGCAATGACCGCGTTAAGATCCTCACTTAATTCCTTATCACTCATGGTTGCTTTCCTTACTCATTTTAGTAGTTAACGACCCTTTGGCCGGTTCTTATTCTGGGGTAACGCGATAAATTAAGCATTAAAGTAAATTATTCAAGGGCTGAGATTTTACCATAGATCGTTTTTTTTGTCAGTCTCGTAGATGCGAACTTGCGGGTCCTGCGCAGGGCAACTCGCCATGACGTTTCTGGCCCCGCGCCTGTCGCGGGGGGGGTAAGCAAATTCAGGTGCTGGAACGATTTGCCCGGCTTAAATTTTAGAGGGATAATTTCGTGGTTTGGCTGGGCCAAGATAGGTGGCGGGGGATGTTGTAAGCTGGCCAGTTTGCGGAGGGGATGATTTTTTTTCTTCTAAATAACAAAAGGCCAGTTTTTCTGCTGGGCCCAGCCCGCCCCACAATAAATGGCTAATTTGCAATAAGTTTCATCTTTTACTCTGTGTAGATCGTCGGGTGGGCTGCGCCCACCGTTTGCCTGGCTTTATCCGTGAAAGGTAATGAAGACAGGTTGTTTTGTTAATTTGACCCGGCCGCCCGGGTGGGACGCTGATTAGCATCGACTAGTCATGAAACCCTTAGGTTACAGGCGGGAGAGAGGTGTGTTTCATGAAGGGTATTATAGTTGCGGGCTTAGGTGGCGGTTCCGGCAAGAGCGTGGTGGCGGTGGGCTTAGCGGCCTGGTTTGCCAGGGCGGGCCAAAAGGTGCTGCCCTTTAAGAAGGGGCCTGATTATATCGACGCGGGTTGGCTCTCCCTGGCGGCCGGCGAGGAGTGCTATAACCTCGATCCCTTTCTGATGAGTGAGGAGCAGCTGCGCGCCTCTTACCACCAGCGGCTGGCCGCCGGCGGTGAGGTGGCCATCATTGAGGGGAACCGGGGGCTCTATGACGGGGTGGACGCGGCTGGCGGCTATTCCACCGCCGAGCTATCTAAGCTGTTGGGGTTGCCGGTGCTGCTGGTGGTGGACTGCACCAAGACCACCCGCACCGTGGCCGCCCTGGTCTTAGGCTGCAGGATGCTGGACCCGGAGGTTGAGATCTGTGGGGTGGTGTTGAACCGGATCGGCTCCAGGCGCCATGAAAAGATAGTGCGCAGCGCAGTGGAGACCTATGCCAAGGTCCCGGTGCTGGGGGCCTACCGCCGCCTGAAGCGCGACATCTTCCCCATGCGTCATCTGGGGGTTACCCCCTTTCAGGAGTATGATGGCTCGGAGCAGGCCATTAGCGATCTGGCCCAGGGGGCGGAAGATAATCTTGATATGGCGGCAATTTCGAAGCTCATGGCTCCCCTGGCACCTGGGGAGGGGCCAGCCAGACCGGCGGCCCCGGCCCAGCAGGAAAAAGTGCGGATCGGTATCCTGCGCGACGCCGCCTTCCAGTTTTATTACCCGGAGAATCTCGCCGCCCTTGCGGCCAATGGGGCGGAAGTCGTGGAGATCAACTCCCTCACCGCCCAAGGCCTGCCCGCCGGTCTCCATGCCCTCTATATCGGCGGCGGCTTCCCGGAGACCTCGGCCCGGCTGCTGGCTGATAATGAGTCGTTTCGCCAAGCCATTAAAGAGGCGGCCGAAAGAGGCTTGCCCATCTATGCCGAGTGCGGCGGCCTGATCTATCTGGGGGAGGAGATAATTTTAGACGGGGAACCGTATCCCCTGGTGGGAGTCTTTCCGGTCCGCTTTACCTTAGAGAAAAGGCCCCAGGCCCACGGCTATACCGTACTCACGGCCCGGGCGGGGAACCCTTTTTATGGTGAGGGCAGCCGGGTAAAGGGCCACGAGTTTCGTTACTCCAAGGTGGCTTGGTCCGGCCAGGGGGAGGAACTGGCCTTTGACGTGGAACGGGGTACCGGCTTTGCCGAGGGCGGCGACGGGCTGGTCTACAAAAACACCCTGGCCCTCTACACCCATATCCACGCGGTTGGTACCCCGGAGTGGGCCCCAAATCTGGTGGCCAAGGCCCGGGAATATCTGCAGAGCCTGAGCAGAGGCGGCTGATTAGCCTCCTAGTGCACCGTCACATTGCCCAGCACCTTCTCGACGATCTTTCTCTTTGTCGCCCCGTCCGGCTCGTCCTCCCAGTGGATGAACTGTTCGGTGACCCGGGCAAAGGCGCCATTATCCTCTTTGCATTTGTCGCAGATATTTAAGGCGTTGTCGCGGTAGATGATCACCTTGGAGGCGGGATCGCCCTTCTTGTCCACCGCCGCCATCTTGCGGCAGCCGCACTCCAGACGGATGATTACCACCCCGATGGCCTCCGGGCTGCCCTCCATGATGCCGCCGATCATGGCCATCTCATTGGCCTCGGCGATCAGTTTCTTGTCCTTGTGGCTGCGTTGTAACTTGCGTTTTATGCTCATGAAATTTACCTGCAATGGCGGTAATTAAGATGTTTTTAAGGGGCCTGTTCCGGGTGGCTGAAGTTGAAAATAAATACAGGAACAATAAATAGAAGATGATTGTCCTTCGGTCAACCGCTAACTGCGTGGTCATTTAGCTTTTCCTGCCCCTGTACCCCTTTTTGCTCCAGCCGCAATTTTGGGTTGACAAAGGTTAGCGTTTACTTTATCAGGTTCATTGTTAGATCTATTTGGGATCCACTTTTTGATGGGGATAACCCCGTTAACTATTAATATTTTTTGGAGGTATAATTATGGGTTGGGATATTGAAATTGATTTTGACAAGTGCGTTGGTGACGAAGAGTGTGTTAACGCTTGCCCCGCTTCCGTTTACGAGTTCGAAGATGGCAAGCCCGTTATCGTTGAGCTTGAAGAGTGTCTGGGCTGTGAGACCTGTGTAGAGGTCTGCCCCGAAGGCTGCATCACCGTCACCGAGGTTTAATTCCTCTCTCTGGCCTTTATTGGCCTTGAGCTGGAATGCCCTAAGGCCTGTCTCCCCCGGGAGGCGGGCCTTAGTTGTTTCTACTCCCCATGGTAAGTTCTCGTTTCCTGGTTATCCTGGCCCCGCTCCTCTGGAGTATGGCAGCTCTGATGCTGGGGGTGCGTGGTTGCCTTGTCCTGGACTGCCGGGCCCATCCCTTACTGCTCCTGCTGGCCCTGGGCTTAGGCTTAGTCAAGGCCCTGGTTATCCTTGACCGGTTGGTCATAAAAAATGTAAAAAGGCTGGGTGCTATTTCCGGTCGCCAGTTCATCGGCCAGGTGTTCCCGGGCCGCACCTGGTTGATCATTGGCCTGATGATTATCATGGGCCGCCTCCTGGCCCAGACAGCCCTGCGGGCGGAGGTGTATGGTACCGTGATCCTGGCCGTGGCCGTGGCCCTGCTTCTGGCCAGCCGCTTTTACTGGTACGGCCTCTGGCAGCGGGGGGAGGGATAGCCTGTGAAAACTGGGATTCAAACCCACATCGACCTCGCGGCCCTGAGCCATAACTACCATTTCCTTCAGGGCCGGGCCCCAGGGGCCGAGCTTATGGCGGTGGTCAAGGCGGATGGCTATGGCCATGGTATGGTGGCCATTGCCAGCCATCTCCAGGGGCTGGGCTGCCGTTGTTTCGGGGTCTCTGATCTGGCCGAGGCCCTGGTCCTGCGCCGGCATGGGGTTGCAGGGCGAATCGTTCTTTTGCTGGGCGCTGACGCGAGCCAGTGGCAGGTTCTCAGGGAGCATGACCTTGAGCTGGTCATCTATGACGAGAGCCAGCTGGCCGCTTTCTGCGCCATAAGTGGGGAAGAATCGGGCCGGCTGGCCATTCACCTCAAGGTGGACTGCGGCATGACCAGGCTAGGTTTCTCGCCGGAGAAGGTCGCCTCCTGCTGCGCCCTGCTGCAAAAGTGCCCCTCTTTAAATGTGGTGGGGCTCATGAGCCACCTGCCCTGCGCCGATGGTGACCTGGTGTTGACCAAGGCCCATAACCGGACATTTGCCGATCTGGTGACCCAGGTGCGCCAGGCGGGTTTTGCGGTCGCCGCCCATATCGCCAATTCGGCCGCTCTGCTGGGGGACGCGCAGCTCCACTGGGACATGGTTCGGCCCGGGATCGCCCTCTACGGTTATCAGCCCGGCGGGACGCCCGCCGGCTTTGAGGGCGAGCTGCAGCCGGTGATGACGGTAACCGCCCCGGTCTTACAGGTCAAAGATGTGGCCGCCGGTACTGGCATCAGCTACGGCTTGACGAAAGCCACCAGCCGGCCCAGCCGCTTGGCCGTGGTGGCCGCCGGTTATGGCGAAGGCTACTCCCGCATTCTCTCTGGCCAGGGGGAGATCCTGATCCGCGGCCAGCGCGCCCCCATCATGGGCAGGGTCTGCATGGGCATGACGGTGGTGGATGTCACCGATATCCCTGGCGCGGTCCGGAACGATACGGCCGTGCTTCTGGGCCGCCAGGGAGATGAGGCGATCAGCGCCGATGAGATTGCCCTCTGGCTGGGGACCATCAGCTATGAAGTTTTGTGCATGTTAGGGAAATCAAATAAGCGTAGTTTTATAAATGGATAGGAGCAAGAAGGCGAAAGGCAGAATGTAAAGAGATAAAGAGATAAAGAAATATAGAAGGTGGTACTTATCTTTCTTTCTTTATCCTCTACTTCTCTACTTCTCTATTTCTATATTTCTGAATTTAATAATGATTAAATCACAGTTACAGGAGTGGCTGGATCAATGTTTCCAGCAGGGAGTTGCCGCGGGCCACTGGTCTGATTTGGCGGCGGGTCGTTATGGGCTGGAGGAGCCCAAGCGGGCCGGCCAGGGGGATTTTGCCACCAACGTGGCCATGGTCATCGCCGGCCAGGAGAAGAAGGCCAGCGGCGCCAAGGTGAACCCCAGGCAGATTGCCGAGCAGTTCGCTACCCTGCTTGGCGAAAATCAACTGCTGCTCCAAAGGGTGGAGGTGGCCGGTCCCGGTTTCATTAATTTCTTTCTCAATGAGACGATATGGGCCACGGTTATTCCGGTGGTGGTGGCGGCGGACGCCTCCTATGGTCTGGCGCCGGAGAAAAACGGCAGACGGGCCCTGGTGGAGTTTGTCAGCGCCAACCCCACCGGCCCCTTAAGCGTGGGCCATGGCCGCGGCGCCGTCCTGGGCGACACCATTGCCCGGCTCCTTAGTGCCACCGGTTACGAGGTGGAGCGGGAGTACTACTATAACGACGCCGGCCGGCAGATGCGGGTCCTGGGTCAGTCTACCAAGGCCCGTTACCGGGAACTTTTAGGCCTTGCTGGCGATTTTCCCGAGGACGGCTACCAGGGCGATTACATCCGCGATATTGCCCAGGGGCTGGTGGCAGAGAACGGTGATTCGCTAAAAGATGAAGAAGACGTGATGCTCTTCAAGGCGGCGGCGGAGAAGGCGATCTTCAGCGATATCGACGCCACCTTGAAGTCCATGGGTATCGTCTTTGACTCCTACTACAACGAGCATGACCTGTATGAGCAGGGACTCATCGACGATGTGGTGGCCACCCTGCGGGCCAAGGGGCTGGTCTTTGAGAAAGAGGGAGCCACCTGGTTCAAGACCACGGAGCTGGGGCTGGAGCAGGACCGGGTGATCATCAAATCAACTGGCGAGCCCACCTACCGGCTGCCCGATATCGCCTACCACCGGGAGAAGTTCAAGCGCGGCTATGACTGGATGGTGGACGTGTTCGGTTCCGATCACATCGCCACCGTGCCCGATGTGATGGCCGGCACCAAGGCCTTAGGTTACGACCCGGAGCAGGTAACGGTGGTCCTCCACCAGTTTGTCACTTTGCTCAGGGGCGGTAAACAGGTGAAGATGTCCACCCGCAAGGCCACCTTTGTCACCATCGATGAGCTCATCGACGAGGTGGGGGTGGATGTGGTCCGCTTCTTCTTCCTGATGCGCAAGGCGGACAGCCAGATCGAGTTTGACCTGGACCTGGCGGTGCAGGAGGGCAAGGAGAACCCGGTCTTTTATGTCCAGTACGCCCATGCCAGGCTCTCCTCCATCCTGGCCAAGGCCCCTGAGAAGGGAGTCTCTCTGCCGCCGTTGGCTGATGTGGATCTAAGCCTGCTGAAAGAAGAGCTGGAGCTGAAGATCATGAAGGCCATGGCCAGCTACCCGGCCATGGTGGCCCAGGCCGCCGAAGATCTCGCGCCCCACCGCGTTGTCTTCTTCCTCCAGGAGCTGGCCGCCCTGTTTCACAACTTCTACCACGACCATCGGGTGGTGGGGGATGATGTCCCCCGCCAGCTGAGCCAGGCCCGACTCTGGCTGGCTGTTAGTCTGCGCACCGTGCTGGCCGCGGGTCTGCGCCTAATAGGAGTAAGCGCCCCGGAGAAGATGTGAGCAACCGCCGGAAACGGAAATTCGCCATCCGCTTTGAGCTGGGGCTAGGCGGACTGCTGGGGCTGGCCACCATCTGCCTCTGCATCTTCCTCTGGCTCTTTCTCCTGGGCGTCTGGGCCGGTCAGACCGTCCTTCTGCCCTCCACCACTAAGGACTCCGGCCAGAGGCTGCAGGATCTGGCCGGTGATCTCTGGCAGCGGGGGCGGCAGATGGCGGCCAGGGGCCAGGGGGGCCAGCAGGTCCCGCCGGAGGAGCCAGCTGTCACCAGCGCCCCACTGCAAAAGGGGGCCCAGGCAACGGGGGAGGAGGAGGACAGTGAGCCCGCCTTCTTCACCCTGCAGGTGGCCACCCATGAAGGGATCGATCAGGCCCGGGAAGAGATGCTCGCCTGGACGGCCAAGGGCTACGACGCCTTTTATCTGGAGCCGGAGGAGGGCTCCCCCCTTTACCGGGTCTTTGTGGGCCGCTTCGCCTCCCTGGGCGAGGCGAACTCGATGGTGGAAAGTGTTAAAGAAAAAGAAAATATTCAAGCATTTATCACCCTGCTGTCCACCAGCAACCTGGGGCGGTAAATGATGGGGGATAAGAAAATGGCCAGCACTGAAATCTCCATCCGCCAGGCCGCAATTGCTGACGTCAAGGTGATCCACGGCCTGCTGGACCATTTTGCCGGTGAAGGCTTGCTTTTGGGCCGCTCGCTTAGCTCCCTCTACGATCAGCTCCGTGATTTTCTGGTGGCGGAGGTGAATGGTGAGCTGGTGGGGGCCTGCGCCCTGCACATCTGCTGGGAGGATCTGGCCGAGATCCGTTCCCTGGCCGTGGCCCAGGATTTTCAGGCGGCCGGGGTGGGCCGTAGCTTGGTGGAAAGCTGCCTGGATGAGGCGGCCCGTTTGGGCCTCACCCGGGTCTTCACCCTGACCTACCGGCCTGATTTTTTTAGCAAACAAGGCTTTGTTGCCATTGACAAAAGTGAGTTACCCCATAAGGTATGGAGTGACTGCGTTAACTGCCCCAAGTTCCCCGACTGCAATGAAGAGGCGATGATCTGGGAAAGGGGGTAGGGGCCTATAGCCAGCCCTAAATTCACCGCAAAGGCGCAAAGGGCGCAAAGATGACAGCCTGCTTTTAGAAATAAAAAAAACTTTGCGCCTTTGCGGTTAGTTTTCACCAGATTTGCGGCTAACCAGACAATAATTCAAGATTCTTCTGTAATTAAGAAGAGCTAGTTGCCCAGCCCTTCCGGCAACAAAAGTTTTTCATGGTCGTCTCGCGGCAGCGAACAGATCACGGACCCCATAAACGAAAAAAATCATCGGTAGGCAATATTATGATCGGCAATGTATTAACCAAGGTTTTTGGCAGCAAGAATGATCGGGTCCTAAAGGCCATTGACCCCATTGTCGTCAAGGTCAACAGCCTGGAGGCGGAGATCTCCGCCCTCTCCGACGAGGAACTCCAGGCCAAGACTCCGGAATTTAAAGAGCGGCTGGCCAAGGGCGAGACCTTAGACGATCTTCTGCCCGAGGTCTTTGCCGTGGTCCGCGAGGCCTCGGTCCGGGTCACCGGCATGCGCCATTTCGATGTCCAGATCGTTGGCGGCGTGGTCCTCCATCACGGCAAGATCTCCGAGATGAAGACCGGTGAGGGCAAGACCCTGGCCGCCACCCTGCCGGTCTACCTCCACGCCTTGACCGGTAAGGGGGCCCATGTGGTGACGGTGAACGATTACCTGGCCCGCCGTGATTCCGAGGAGATGGGGGAGATCTACTCCTTTCTTGGCATGAGTTTCGGCTGCATCCTCCATGATATGGATGACCAGGCCCGCAAGGATGCCTACGCGGCTGACATCACCTACGGCACCAACAACGAGTTCGGCTTCGACTACCTGCGCGACAACATGAAGTTTGAGAGCGATGATTTCTGTCAGCGGGAGTTCAACTTCGCCATCGTCGATGAGGTGGACTCCATTCTGATCGACGAGGCGCGGACCCCGCTTATCATCTCCGGCCCGGCCGATATCGCCGTGGAGCTCTACCAGACGGTGGATAAGATCATGCCCTCTTTTAATAAGGAGGAGCATTACACCTTGGATGAGAAGTCCCGCTCCGTGGCCCTCACCGACGAGGGCGTGATGCTGGGCGAAAAGCTCCTCAAGGTGGACAACCTCTACGACCCGCGCAACATCGAGTGGCTCCACCATCTGACCCAGGCGTTGAAGGCCCACGTGGTCTTCTCGAACGAGATCGACTATCTGGTGAAGGACGGCGAGGTGATGATCGTTGACGAGTTCACCGGCCGCATCATGCCGGGCCGGCGCTACTCCGACGGCCTCCATCAGGCCCTGGAGGCCAAAGAGGGGGTAACCATCGAGCGGGAGAACCAGACCCTGGCCTCCATCACCTTTCAGAATTTCTTTCGGATGTACGACACTTTAGCCGGCATGACCGGCACGGCGGACACCGAGGCGGCGGAGTTCAAGAAGATCTATGACCTGGACGTGGTGATCATCCCCACCCATCGGGAGATGATCCGCGACGATTTTGCCGACGTGATCTACAAGAACGCCGCCGCCAAGTACCGGGCCATCATCCGCGAGATTAAAGAGCTGCACGAAAAGGGGCAGCCGGTCCTGGTGGGCACGGTGAACATCGAGATCTCGGAACTGATCTCCAGGATGTTGCAGAAAGAAAAGATCCCCCACGCGGTCTTAAACGCCAAGCATCATGAGAAGGAGGCGGAGATCATCACCGATGCCGGCCAGAGCGGCAAGGTGACCATCGCCACCAACATGGCGGGTCGCGGTACCGACATCAAGCTGGGCGAGGGCGTTATTGAGGCGGGTGGCCTCCATATCCTGGGCACCGGCCGCCACGAGTCGCGCCGCATCGACAACCAGCTCCGCGGCCGCTCCGGTCGCCAGGGCGATCCCGGCTCATCCCGCTTCTACCTCTCCCTGGAGGACGACCTGCTGCGCATCTTCGGTTCCGACCGGATCTCCGGCATCATGGAGCGCTTGGGCATGGAGGAGGATGAGCCCATCGAGCACTCCATGATCTCCAAGGCCATTGAGAACGCCCAGCGCAAGGTGGAGGGCCACAACTTCGATATCCGTAAGCATCTCCTGGAGTATGACGATGTGATGAACATGCAGCGCCAGGTGATCTACAAGCAGCGCCGCGAGGTGCTTGCCAGCGACGATGTCCAGGGTATAATCAATGACATGGTGGCTGATCTAGGCGATGACTTGGGTCCTGTCTGCTGCGACGAAAAGATCCCCTCGGAGGAGTGGGACTGGGACTATATCGGCGAGGAGCTGAAGGGTGCCTTTGGCCTGGAGATTGTCTGGCCGGAGGCGGAGCGCCAGGATGTGGACATGGCGGCTTTCAGTGAAGGGTCAGCGGCCAGGGTGATGGCCGCCATGGCCGCCAAGGAGGCGGATCTGGGCGTGGAGCACATGCGTTACCTGGAGCGGATCATCCTCCTGCAGATGGTGGACAACCATTGGAAGGATCACCTGCTGAACATGGACCATCTGCGTGAGGGTATCGGCCTGCGCGGCTATGGCCAGAAGAACCCCCTGGACGAGTATAAGAAGGAAGGGTTTAAGATGTTCGTGGAGATGATCAACACGGTGAAGATCAAGACCGTCTCCACCCTCCTGAATGTCCAGCTCGCCTCGGAGGATGAGATAAGCGAGATGGAGGCCCGGCGCCGCCAGGAGGCGGAGGAGATGGAGACCCAGCGCAGCGATGAGGCGCAGGAGGAGAAGAAAAAGCCCAACCGGCGGCCCAACGACAAGGTGGGGCGCAACGCTCAGTGCCCCTGCGGCAGCGGCAAGAAGTATAAGCGCTGCTGCGGCCGGAAGAGGTGATTTTTTTTTACTTAAGCGGCCTTGGCCTGCTCTGCCAGGGCTTGAAGTAAACTGCCAGGCGTAAAACGCGTGGCTTTCACTTCTCCCTGCAAAGCAGGGGAGGGAAAAGTGCTTATTTAAGCACCTGGCGAGTTTCTATGAGTCGTTAAAACCGGCGGCGAATAATAAAAAAGAGGTTGGCTGGTGATGAAGATAAAAAAGCTGCTGTTTACTGTTGCCCTTTCCCTCCTGGCCCTGGCCCTTGTGGCCTGTACCCAGGAGGTGCAGAACAAGCTGGGGCGGGCGGTGCAGAACTACACCGGCACCAATGGGGTGCTGGACATCTACGCCGGCGACAAACTGGTGAACCGTTTCATCAAGATCGACAAGATCTCCACCGCCAAGTCCACCTCCGGCCGGGCGGAGCGGCCCTACCGCTTCGGCTACGGGATCTTTGACGCCAACTTTAATTTTCAGAAAGACCCCGGCGAAAAAAAGGTCTACTTCGAGTTCAGCGACTACTCCACCTCTTATATCTTTTACGAGCATCCCCATAAGTAATGGGGCCGGGATATCTCCTTAAGGCTATCTGGATCAGCCATTTTTTCCTAACCGCAAAGGGTGTAAAGATAACTGACTGTTTTTATAAATAAAAAACCTTTGCGTCTTCGAAGTCCCGGCGTCTTCGCTTACCTCGCTTATCTGCGGTGACATTTTATCTGTCAGCCAACCATCATCATCTCTAACTCCTAATCTCAAAGATTCCATGGCCAAGATAAAAGATTACAACCCCCAGGAGTATCAGGTCCCAGGCTTTAGCGCCGCCGCAATTCAAGCCGGCATCCGCGGCAAGGAGCGCCTGGACATGGGGCTCATCTACTCCCATGGCCCCACAACGACAGCGGCCGGGGTATTCACCAGATCTTTAGTCAAGGCGGCCCCGGTGCTCCTGGACATGGAGCATCTCAGGGGCGGCACTGGCCGGGCCATCCTGGTTAACTCGGGCATAGCCAACGCCTGTACCGGGCCGGCCGGGATGGAGATGGCCCGCTACGCGGCCGGTCTCACGGCAGCTGAGCTGGGGTTGGCTGTGAATGAAATTCAGATCTGCTCCACCGGCGTCATCGGTGAGCCCCTGGAAAAGGAGTGGTTTGCTCACGGCATCCCGGCCCTGAAGGAGTCTCTCTCCCCCGACGGTCTGGTGGCTGTGGCAAGGGCCATGATGACCACCGACACCCATGCCAAGATGGTTCGGCGCCAGGTCACGGTGGCTGGCAAGGAGGTGACCATTGTCGGTCTGGCCAAGGGCAGCGGCATGATCATGCCCAATATGGCCACCATGCTCTCCTTTGTCATGACCGATGCGGCCATTGCCTCACCCCTCCTGCAGGAACTGCTCAGCGAGGCGGTGGATCACTCCTTCAACGTCATCACCGTGGACGGCGACACCTCCACCAACGACACGGTGCTCCTGTTGGCCGGTGGCGCGGCCGGTAACGTGCCCTTAGCCAGCCGGGAGGAGGCGGGTGGGTTTGCCAGCGCCTTAAACGAACTGCTCCATGAATTGGCCCTGATGATCGTCGCCGACGGCGAGGGGGCCACCAAGCTGATCACCGTTGAGGTGGCTGGGGCCACTTCTCGGGCTGCTGGCTTGCAGGTGGCGAGAACCATTGCCAACTCGCCGCTCTTTAAGACCGCCTGCTTCGGCGAAGACGCCAACTGGGGCCGCATCCTGGCCGCCGCCGGCCGGGCCGGGGTGGAGTTTGAGCCGGAAAAATGCGACATCTTCTTTGATGGCGTGCAGATGGTGGCGGCGGGCCTGGGTCTCTTTAGCAATGAAGAGGCGGCCTCCAAGGTGTTGCAGAAAAAATCCTTCACCGTCAGGCTGGACCTGCACTGCGGGCCGGCCACGGCCCAGGTCTACACCTGCGATCTCTCCCACGACTATGTCTCCATCAACGGCGACTACCGCTCCTGATATGGTTTGCCGTCTCTTCTTTCCCTTGCTGCTCATCCTAGCCCTGCCCGCACCGGGCTGGGGTTATAACGAGCAGATCATGAACCTCAACCAGGCCATCAGCGCCAGTGGCT
Source organism: Thermodesulfobacteriota bacterium (assembly GCA_039714595.1). Classification (GTDB taxonomy): domain Bacteria; phylum Desulfobacterota; class Desulfobulbia; order Desulfobulbales; family SURF-16; genus JAOZSN01. The sequence goes on from JBDLJA010000021.1 coordinate 45,964, forward strand.
CAGCCCAGGAGACGGCCAGGTACCACCTCTACCGCAGCCGGGCCTGGCAGAGAAGCGGCGATGAGCGGGCCGCCCTGGCTGATCTTAGTGCCGCCAGCCAGCTTGACCCGTGCGCCGAGTATTATTATGAAAGGGCGCAATACCTGCACAAGTTGCAGCGCGATGAAGAGGCCCTGGCCGATCTCGCTTCCGCCCTGGACCTCAACCGCCACTTCAGCCCGGCCCTGCAGCTGCGCAGTGAAGTCTACTTTGACCAGAAGGAGTATCCCCTGGCCATGGTGGACGCCTCGTCCATCCTCCACAGCGATAGCCGCAACCCCCAGGCCCTGGCCATGGTGGACCAGTGCTGGATCGCCGCCTCACCGCGGGAACGCATTCTTCTCCGGGCCAGCCTGCCCGTGGTCCGCCCGGCCAAGGGCCAGAAAAAAACCCGCCGCCTGGCCAGACGGGTTAAGGCAAAGCCCAAGGCCAGCAAGAAAAGGCGCAAGAAGAAGGCCAAAAAAGCCTGCGGCCCCACCCGCCGCCGCTCCTGACGCCGCTGAGCAGGCGGATCAGTTTGATTCGCGTTTTTTTGCTCCTTGGCCCTTGATGGCCGGAAATAACCTGTGGTTCCCGGGCCA
>JBDLJA010000022.1:0-43704 GCA_039714595.1 Thermodesulfobacteriota bacterium
TTGGCAATAGCAGTTTAGGCCGCCTCATCTGCTTTGTCTTTAGTGACTTGGCAGGTTTCAAAAGTACCCAACCCCAAGAAAGAAAGCCAGAAATACAACATGCTAATAAATGGAAGGTTTCCATAATATTGCCATATCTCGTGGTGTTTTTTCGGGGTATGGTCGTATTAAGGTGGGTGGGGTGGAAAAAAGCTTCCTGTTATTGCATTTTGGATGATAGGTGTCAATGATATGTGATATTATCATAGGTATCATGGAAAACAAGGCGAAATTTCAGCCCAACCCGCGTTTCAAGCTGATGGATCAGGTGCGGGAGACGTTGCGTTACTACCACTATGCTCGCTCAACTGAGAGGAGCTATTGCCAGTGGATTTTGCGCTACATCTATTTTTATGGCAAGAAGAGACATCCCAAGGAGATGGGGAGCAGGGAGGTGGAGAAATATCTGTCCCACCTGGCCAGTCATGAGAAGGTGGCGGCATCGACCCAGCGCCAGTCGCTGAATGCCCTTGTTTTCCTCTACCGCGATGTCCTGCAGGCCCCCCTCGACAAGTCCATAGCCCCGGTGCGCAGCAAGCGCAAGCGCCGGCCGCCCACTGTCTTGAGCGAGGATGAGGTGCAACGGGTCTTAAAAGAGATGAAGGGCACCCATCTTCTGATGGCCAGGTTGATCTACGGTGCTGGACTGCGGCTCATGGAGTGTGTCCGGCTGCGGATTCAGGACGTGGATTTTGGTCAGGGCCAGATCTTTGTCCGGGGGGGTAAGGGGGGAAGGGACAGGACCACCTTCCTGCCCAAGATGGTTCGCGACGCCCTTCATGAGCACATTGAACGGGTCAAGGCGTTGCACAGGGGTGATCTGCAGGAGGGCTTTGGTGAGGTGTATATTCCAGATGCCTTGGCGAGAAAATTTGCCAAGGCGGCCTGGGAGCCGGGCTGGCAGTATGTCTTTCCTGGCAAGTCACGCTCCATCGATCCCCGGACGCGCAAGGAACGGCGGCACCATGTCAATGAGTCCGGTCTGCAGAAGGCGGTTAAGGCCGCGGTACGTAGAACGGGAATTGCCAAGCGGGTGACGGTCCACACCCTGCGCCATTCCTTTGCCACCCATCTGCTCGAGCATGGCACTAATATCCGGCTGTTGCAGGAGCTGTTGGGTCACGCCGATGTGAAGACCACGGAGATTTATACCCATGTGATGCGCAAGGATATCCAGGGTCAGCAGAGCCCCTTGGATCGCCTTTATGGGGAATGAGTGTGGGGCTGGCTTCCGGGCGGCCTGGGTTATCAGGCGCCGCATTTTGCTGAGTTAAAAAGAGTTGAAAAAGTCCAGGAGTAGGGCCAGGAGTCCTTTAAGCTTCTCCCACAGGGACAGGAAGAGGCTGGTTGCCCCGTTATCCTTGGGCTCTTCTGGTTCGGGCTGCTCTGGGTTGGCGATGCGGTGAGCCAGCCTCTTGGCCCTTTCGGCAGGAGCGGGATGGCTGGAGAGGAAGGAGTGGTCACTGCCCAAGGTGGCCAGCTTCTCCAGGGCTGAGATTGCCTTTTCCGGCTGGTATCTCTTCTGCTGGAGGAAGCTAAGGCCGTAGTCGTCGGCCTGGCGCTCCTCCTGCTGGGAGAACTGGGCGTTAACCAGCGCCTCGGCCAGGCCGCCCAGGCTGGAGCGGGCGATGTCTCCGGCCACGTTTTGCTGGGAGGCGACACCCTTGCGCACGGCCCGGCCGGCGTAGGCCAGCATCAGTTTCTTCTTGATATGCTGTTCAACCACATGGCCCATCTCGTGGCCGATAACAAAGCGTAGTTCCCCATCATCCATCATGTCCATCAGGCCGCTGTAGACGCGGATGGTGCCGTCTGCCATGGCAAAGGCGTTGACCGTGGGGCTGAGGTACACCTTGAAGTTGAAGGTGGTGTTCTCCTCTCTTTGGTGCTGGCCCACCAGTTTCTCCAGGCGGCGGGCGTAGGGGTTTTCCGGCGGGGCTACCTGGTTCTTTTCGTCGGCCTGGCGGGAGGCCTGGGCGGCCAGCTCAGCCACCTCTTGGTCGCTGAGGGTGACGGCCTTGACCGCGTCTACCCCGGCCTCGGTGACGAGATAGAGATCGGTCTCCTCACAGCCGCCCAGGAGCAGCAGGGCGGAGAGGAGGAGGGTGATAAGTGACGGGAGTTTAGGGCTGTTCATAGTCAAAAAAATAGGACAGATCGCCTTAATTGGCAAATGATAAGAGGGGTGCGTATCTCTGCCGACGGCAAGTTTTATTAAATGTATAAACCTAGTCCTCTGGGACCGGTCAGAGAGCAGAGGCTCTGCCTGTATCGTTAATGTTCATTTTCTTTGCTTGCCATTATGCCCGCAGGCGCAAAGCAGATGGCAACGAGGTGTCAAGGTCTCTACAGGGGCTAGCAAAGCCTACTCCTCTGGGCCCGGATCTTTTTTTCTCTTGGGGAGTGCCTGGCGTATTGCTGCCGCCTGGGCTGAGGGCCGCCCCCGGGTGCGGGTGTGGGCCTTGACTTTCGGGGCCAGGTAGTGGCACGATTTAAATTAACTATGAATTACAAGTGGTTGCCACCTCAAAGTTGGAGATTTTTGATGAGGACCCCCATAGCTGTCTGCCTCTTCCTCCTGCTGCTCACCGGTTGCGCCGCCAAGGCGCCTGAGCCAGTGCTCTTCACCCCGCCGACCCGGCCCATTGATTACTTAAGCGAGGTCAAGCCGCTGTTGGATAAGCGCTGCGTGGTCTGTCACTCCTGCTACAACTCCCCCTGCCAGTTAAAATTAAGCTCCTATGAGGGGGTGGATAGGGGTGCTTCCAAGGAGAGGGTGTATGACGGCAGCCGTCTGGCCAGTATGGATCCCACCCGTCTCTTCCACGATGCCCAGTCCACCGAGGAGTGGCGCCAGCGCGGCTTTTTCTCGGTGACCGGGAGTACGGCCCAGGCGGCAGGTAAGAATAATTCCCTGATGCTCCATCTCCTGGACCATAAGATGAAGAACCCCCGGAGCCGGGGCGATTATTTCTCTGAAGATGAGGATCTCTCCTGCGCCGCCACCAGCATTGAGCTGGGCTCTTATCTGGAGAAACACCCCAACCGCGGCATGCCCTTTGGCTTTCCGCCCCTGACAAAAGAAGAGTTTGCGACCATTGCCGGCTGGTTGAGCCAGGGGGGGCGCGGTCCCACGGCGGCGGAGCAGGCGGCGCTTATCAGTCCCAGCCAGGCTGACGCCATAGAGATAACCAAGTGGGAAAAGTTTTTAAACCAAGGTGACGCCAAACACCGGCTGACGGCCCGTTATCTTTACGAGCATCTCTTCCTGGCCCACATCAAGTTTCACGACAATGAATATTACGAGCTGGTGCGTTCCGCCACTGCCGCTCCTGAGCGGCTGCGCCTCATCAACACGGTGCGCCCCTATGATGATCCCGGAGTGAAGAGGTTTTACTACCGCTTCCGCAAGATCCACTCCACCATCGTCCACAAGACCCACATGGTCTTTGAGTTAAACGCTGAGGTCATGGCCCGCTTCGAGGAGCTTTTCATCGCTCCTGACTGGCTGGAAGAACCCCACCTGGTGGGCTATAAGGCCCGGATGGCTGCCAACCCCTTTCACGCCTTTGAACAGATCCCGCCCCGCAGCCGCTACCAGTTTCTCCTGGATAACAGCCACTACATCTTGACCACCTTTATCCGCGGTCCGGTGTGCAAGGGGCAGGTGGCCCTCAACGTGGTCAACGATCACTTCTGGGTCATGTTCCTCGATCCGGATCACGATCTGAGCCTGAGATATCCGGCCCTGTTAAGGTTTCAGCGGGACAATCTGCGGATGCCCATTGAGAGGGGTAGTGATACCAGGATCTCCGATGTGGTCTGGAAGGACAACTACCGGGACGCGGTGGTGGACTATTACCGTTTCCGCCAGGATTTTTACATGATCCACAACTATGAGGGGCTCGGTTATGAGGCGATCTGGCCGGGGGAGCGGCAAGAGGATGCGCCGCTGCTCACCGTGTTTCGTCATTTTGATTCCGCCTCGGTCCATCGAGGCGCCCTGGGGGATCTGCCCCGCACCGCCTGGGTCATTGATTATCCCCTCATGGAGCGGATCTATTACGCCTTAGTGGCAGGATTTGACGTGTACGGCAATGTGGGGCACCAGCTCATGGTGCGCAAGTATATGGACGCCTTGCGGGTGGAGGGCGAGAGCGCCTTTCTCGCCTTTATGCCCCTGGCCCGGCGTCAGGGGATGATGGCCAACTGGAACAGGGGGGTGCGCCTCAAGGATCTTCATTACTATGTCTCAGGTTTGCCGGCCAAGGTTGATTATAAGAGCAATGAGCATAAGCGGGAGTTTGTGGAGACGCTGATAAACAGTCACCTCCACCTTGGCTGCTGCAACCGGCTGGACCAAGTTAACTACGAGGGGGAGGCCGGGGGCTGCCGCCAGGGGCCGGCGGAGTATCATAATATTGATGACATCATGGCGGGGTTCTGCGCTGCCGGGCGGCCTGGCGCCAACCTGGTCCGCGTCTTCAACGATCTTAACGCCAACCTGGCCTATGTGCGGATCAGGATGGGGGAGGGGGACGACAGCGGCGATGAGGTGGTCTCCATCGTCATAAACCGCTGGCACGATAATGTGGCGGTGATCTTCTCCGAAGAGAAGAACCTTGACCCGAGCCGGGACCGCGCCGTCTTTCTCCGCGGCTTTGTCGGCTCCTACCCCAACTATCTCTTTGATGTGCGGCGGGAGGAGCTGCCGGAATTTTTCAACATGCTGGCCAATTTTGATGAGAAGGGTCAGGGCATGGCCCAGCTGAAGCGCTTCGGGGTGAACCGGGGGGACGCTGACTTCTGGGACCATTTTGACTGGTTCCAGAAGCGGTTTCTGGAGATGGAACCGGTGCGCGGCGGGCTCTTTGATCTGAACCGCTACTATTACCGGGCCCTATAGGTTTTTTTACGGTTTGCCCCATTCGTTTCAGCCGCTACCCGGCGAGACTATAGCCATCAGGAGATGTGGGGCGGAAAGTAGCAGGAGGTGGCCTGGTCCCCCGGAAGATCGGCCAGGTCGCGCTCGCTGGTGGAAACGGTGGGCCCGGCCCACCCTACAATAGATAGGGCTGCGGTTGCCGGGCCCCCTTGTTTTGTTCGCCACTTCCTTGCAAGAGTGGCTAGTCATGGGCCAGTTATGATGCATTGTTCTCCCCCCCCCGCCAGGGCAGGGCAGTTTTATCTATGGTCCCGGCCGCAGAATATTTTGAGGATCGCCAGGTCCGAGTCTGATAAACGGTACTGGTGGGAGTTATCGTTGCTGACGACTTTGGCATCGTGGTGGCTGTAAAGGGCGGCCGCCTTGCTGTGGTCCAGAATCTCGTCGTTTTGCCCCAGGAAGAGCAGGGCGGGCATGGTTGGCCGCCCAACTTCATATTGGCCCAGTGACTCCACATCTTCTTTAGAGAAAAACCACTCCTCGCCGCTGGCAAATTTCTGGTTGGGGCCGATGAACTGGCTGAGATCACGGGCCTCCACCACCGGGTTGATAAGGACCAGGGGGAAGCCGCGCTCCTGGGCCAGACAGGCGGCCAGGAGTCCGCCGGTGGAGTTGCCCACCAGGATTAGTGCCTCGCTGGCCCGGAAGTTTTCGGCCAGGTACCCTTGCAAGAAGTCATACCAGTGGGCCGGGTTGGTGGGCAGGTTTGGGGTGTGGACCCGGGCGCCAAAGGCTTTTTTCAAGGTTCTGCCGGTGGTTGAGTGGTCGCCGGAGCCGTTGAGGCCGTGGATGAGGAGGATCTGGGCGGCTGCCTGGCGTTTACTTGTCTCTGGCGCAGCTTGAGGGCGGGTCATTTTTTTTGCCTTGTTCATGCTTTATCAACCTTGAAAAAATTGCCGGGCATATTGTAAATCAGATAAAATTAACCGCAAAGAAGCGAGGTAAGCGAAGACTCCGGGACTTCGAAGGCGCAGGTAAGCGACCAACGGGAGACTCCGAAGGTAACAGGAGGTCACCGTTGTTTTTAAAAAGTTGCGCCTTGGCGTGGTCTACGCCTGCGGTGGCGGTATGTTGTCTGGTTCAGGATAGCCTTATGGCGGCGTAATGACCTGCTTGGCTCCGCCCCCTATTTTTTGCCTTCATAGTAATAAAAACTGGGGTTGACTTCCCCTGTTTTTCTCTATAATCTTCTTGCCAGTGATATGAGGGTTAGTGCCTTGTATCTATATAATTATTTTGATCTTTAATCGGGGTGGGCCTCTATCAAGTTTATTCCTATATTAAAGAGAGAGCCTCTGGCGGCATCGTTTGAATTGGCCTTCTTTCCTGCCGCCCGGGGCTTTTTTTATCTGCGCCCCCTCCCGTAAGGCCCTCTTCTCTCTCTTTTGGCCAAAAGTAAATAAACAAGGACCAAGCCCATGTCAGACGACAAGTCTTCCCCAGTGAAAAACAAACCGGTCACCGATGAGTTGATCATGAAGATCACCAAGGAGGTGGTGGTCAAGTTCATCGAGGTGGGGCGCCTCTCGCCGCCCAAGTTCAGTGAGACCTTTAACGAGGTGCATCAGACGATAAAAGAGGCCGCCAAATCGGCTTGAGGGCTGAGGCGCGCTGTTTCTCTGGCCCGTCACAGCCATTTTTCTGTATAACCGCAAAGGCCTTTCGCTTAATCTTTTTGTGTCACTGCTTAAAAACCTTGCCTTGCCCGCCGCGTTGGCGCAGGCTGCCTGGCGATGATGATATCTAATTTTCCCTTGATTCCCTCTGGTGAAAAAAGTGCTATCCCTCGATCCCGCTCTAAATAAATTCCCCGAATCCTGCCGCCATATCCATCTCATGGGTATCTGCGGCACCGGCATGGGCGCCGTGGCCGGCCTGCTCAAGGAGGCCGGTTACAAGATCACTGGCTCCGACGCCGGCGTCTACCCCCCCATGAGCGATTATCTGGCGCAAGCCGGTATAGACGTCATGGAAGGTTATGATGCGGCTAATCTCACGCCCCGGCCAGATCTGGTGGTGGTGGGCAACGTCATCCGCCAGGTTAACCCCGAGGCCCAGGAGCTGGCCCGACTGGGAATTTCCTACCTCTCCTTTCCCCAGCTGCTGGCCGAGAAATACCTGGCCACCAAGATCTCCCTGGTGGTGGCCGGCACCCACGGCAAGACCACCACCTCGTCGCTCATGGCCACCATGCTGGCCGGGGCGGGCCAGGACCCCGGCTTTATGATCGGCGGTCTGGTCCAGGCCTTTAAGGCCAACTTCCGCACCGGCGAAGGCGCTTGTTTTGTGGTGGAGGGCGACGAGTATGATACCGCCTTCTTTGACAAGGGACCCAAGTTCCTCCATTACCGGCCCAGCATAGCCATCCTCACCTCGGTGGAGTTTGATCACGCCGATATCTATGATGACTTTGCCGCGGTCAAGGCCTCCTTTGCCAAGTTGGTGGCCATTATGCCGGAAGATGGGGTGCTGGTGGCCTGTTTCGACGACCCGGTGGTGGCCGAGCTTTGTAGCAAGGCCAGGTGCCGGGTGGTGAGCTACGGCCATGATCCCGCCTTTGATTGGTCATACTCGCAGATGCAGGTTGGGCGGGAGGCCACCACCTTCCAGCTCACCGTTAATGGCCAGGGTAGGGGAGAGTACGCCTCGCGGCTGCCCGGCCGTCATAATGTCTTGAACGCCCTCTCTGTCCTGGCCGTCTTTAATGAGCTTGGCATAGACCAGGGGACGGCCAAGGCCCAACTGGCCGCCTTTGCCGGGGTGCGCCGCCGCCAGGAGGTGCGCGGCGTGGTGGACGGGGTGACGGTGATCGATGATTTCGCCCACCACCCCACCGCGGTGGCCGAGACCCTGGCCGCCTTGAGTCAGGCTTACGCGGGGCATAGACTGGTGGCCGTCTTTGAGCCGCGGACAAACTCCAGCCGCAGGACAATTTTTCAAAAAAAATACGCGGAAAGTTTCGCCGCCGCGGCCGAGGTTATTATTAAGGAGCCGGATCCACTCCTAAATTTTGCTAAGGAAGATATGTTTTCGGCGGAAAAACTGGCGGCGGATCTCCGGGGACGGGGCCAGGAAGCCAGTAGTTTCACGGATACAGACGAAATTCTTAACTATCTTTTTTCCTCCCTGCAGCCGGGTGACGTGGTGGCGATCCTGTCCAACGGTGGATTCGATAACATCCATCAGCGGCTCCTGGACGGCCACCTGAACGCGCCAGGCTGAACCTTGCCCATCTTCTCTTAATCCCTTGATTTTTCGATAGTTTTAGGCTATGTAAAAAAATGAATGGCTATTCATAAAACTGTGAATGCTCATTCATTTTTTTGTTGACAGGGATAAGGGCTTCGGCTAAACAAACTGTAATTTAAGTGAGATCTTTCACTTAACCTTCGTTTAAGACAAAGGAGTGGATAAAAGTGAACATGTCAGCAGTTGCTCTCGGAGACCTCATCGTGGTCGCCGCCTTTTTCCTGGGCGGCCTGGGATTCGCCCTCGGCCCCCTGCTTCTGGCCTTCTTCATCTCCCCCCGTGAAAACCGGACCCTGGAAGGGCGCACCGGTCAGTATGTTGAGTGCGGGGTGGAGCCCATCGGCACGGCCTGGATCCGTTATCCAGCGGTCTACTATCTCTACGCCTTGATGTTTCTGGCCTTTGATGTGGACGTTCTTTTTCTCTTTCCTGTGGCAACGACCTATAACCTCGGCCAGTTTGCCGGGGGGATGCGGGACTTTGTCGAGGTAGTCATCTTTGTTGGAATCTTATCTCTGGCACTCGTATATGCCTGGAACAAGGGAGTATTCAAGTGGGAACGGAAAGTATACCCTCAGCAATAGTACAGACAACGCAGTCTGATTGGCTGCTGAACCATGGCCGGGCCAACTCGTTGTGGCCCATGACCTTCGGCCTGGCCTGTTGCGCCATCGAGATGATGGCCGCCGGCGCCTCCCGTTTTGACCTCTCCCGGTTCGGGGCCGAGGTCTTCCGGCCATCACCGCGCCAGTGTGACGTAATGATCGTCGCCGGTACGATCAGCAAGAAGATGTTCCCGGCCGTCAAGACCCTCTACGATCAGATGCCTGAGCCCAAATGGGTTATCGCCATGGGCAACTGCGCCATCTCCGGCGGGCCCTTCAAGTTTGACGGCCAGTACGGCATCATCGAGGGAGCGGATACCTTCCTGCCGGTGGATGTCTACATCCCCGGCTGTCCGCCCCGGCCTGAGGCCCTCATCGAAGGGATTTTGGAGTTAGAAGAAAAGGTCTGCGGCATGCGCCGCTGGCCGCGAGTGGAGCCAGAGTAGATCATGGAAAGAATAGATCTTATAAGTAAGCTGCGGTCCCTGGCTGCCTTAGGCATGCCGGACGAGCCGGAAGAGGTGCCTGTCCCGGCGGTGGAGGAAGAGGACGAGGCGGATGCCAAGGCCAAGAAGAAGAAGGCCAAGCCGGAGCCGCGCAAGAATGGTCTCCTGGAGACCTCCCACGCCGAGAAGGGAGTCCATGTGGACGTGCAGGTTAACGCCGATCAGGTGGTGGCCGCGGCCGAGATCCTGAACGAGTCTGGCCTCTCCTTAGACTGCGTCACCGGTGTTGACTGGCTGGCCGACAAGGAAATGGAACTGGTCTACGACTACTGCTACTACGGTGATTACCAGACCAGCGACGGCGCCGCCTTCCGGGTGGTTGTCCGGGCCCGGATCCCCAGGGATGAGGCAACCATCCCCACCGTCTCCCACATCTTCCCCGGCGCCAACTGGCATGAGCGCGAGGTGTTCGAGTTTATGGATATAAACTTTGCGGGCCATCCGGAACTAAAGCGTCTGCTGCTGCCGGAAGATGCCGATTATTTCCCGCTGCGTAAAGACTTCAAAGGACTGTAAGCCATGAGTAGCCTCCCCCGTAAAGATAAGCTGGAAACCTTTGAGCTGAACCTTGGCCCGCAGCATCCGGCCACCCATGGCGTTCTGCGCGTCATCCTCACCATGGATGGCGAGTATATCGTCGATGCCGAGCCGGTCTTGGGTTACATCCACCGGATGCATGAGAAGATGGGTGAGAACCGGACCTGGGCCCAGTTTCTGCCCAACCTGGGCCGTCTCGATTATCTCTCCGCCCTCTCCTACAACCTGGCTTACGTCCAGCTGGTGGAGAAGATGATGAACATCGAGGTGCCGGAGCGGGCCGAGTACATTCGGGTGATCACCACCGAGATCAACCGCATCTCCAGTCACCTGGTCTGGCTGGGCGCCTTTGTTATGGACTTAGGCGGTTTTACCCCGCTGCTCTACGCCTTTGATGACCGCGAGGAGATCTTAGATCTCCTCGAAGCGGTCACCGGAGCCCGGCTCACCTACTGCTACTTCCGCTTCGGCGGCGTCTATAACGATGTGGAGGATGACTTTCTCCAGGGCTGCCTGAGGTTCTGCAAGCGCTTCTACAAGCGGATCGACATGTACCACAAGCTGGTTACCGGCAACATCATCTTCCGCCAGCGGATGGAGGGCATTGGCCCCATCGACGCGGATATGTGTCGCCGCTACGGCGCCACCGGGGCCCAGCTGCGCGGCGCCGGCGTCAACTACGACGTGCGCAAAAACGAGCCTTACTCCATCTACCCCGAGTTTGATTTTGACATCCCGGTCTACAACGAGTGCGACTCCATGGCCCGCTATATGGTGCGGATGGACGAGATGGTCCAGTCGCTACGGATCATCGAGCAGGCCGTGGCCAAGATTCCCGAGGGACCGGTGAAGGCCGCCAAGGTGCCGAAGATGATCAAGCCGGCCCCGGGCGACTATCACCACGCAGTGGAGGCGGGTCGCGGTACCTTTGCCATGCGGGCGGTGAGCGACGGCAAGAATCAGGCCTACCGGATGAAGCTGAGGAGCCCCACCTACTCCAACATCAGCCTCTTCCGCGAGGCGAGCCGCGGCATGCTCCTCTCCGACGCCCTGGCCATGATGGGTAGTCTGGATCTGGTAATTCCGGAGATTGATCGTTGAGATAGGCGAGGTTGTTAAGTAGGAAAAGTTTGTGCCCCAAAGGGCTTTGCGCCGGGAGATTGCGCGCCCCTTGGCCTTTAGTAGAGTTAAAAAAATTTAAGAGCACCAACCATATTAAGAGCGAGTAATCATTATGGACGTTGGCGTTAATATTATTCAGTTGGCCATTTACCTGGTGGGCTTCATTGCCTTTGCGGCCTTAAACGCCGCCTACCTGGTTTGGGTAGAGCGCAAAGGGGCGGCAAGGTTCCAGCTGCGGGTGGGGCCCAAGGAGGCGGGGCCATTCGGTCTGCTCCAGCCCCTGGCCGATGGCGCCAAGCTGATGAGCAAGCAGATCAACCTGCCTTCGGTGGTTGATAAGCCTCTGTTCATCCTGGCGCCCATCATGTCCATGGTGCCGGCCGTGATGTGTTTTGTTACCGTGCCTTACTCCGATTTCATTGTCGCCCGGGACGTTAACCTGGGGCTTTTGATGATCTTCGCCTTTGCCTCGGTTAACATCCTGGCCCTGATGCTGGCCGGCTGGTCGTCGCGCAACAAGTACGCGGTGATGTCATCGGCCCGGGTGGTCTCCCAGAACATCGCCTACGAGATCCCCATGCTGGTCATCGCCATCACCATTGTTATGATCAGCGGCTCTTTGAACCTGCGCGAGATCGTCGCGGTCCAGGCGGGTGGCTTCTGGAACTGGAACATTCTGCCGGTTAACGGCAACCTGCTGGGGCCCATCACCTTTGTCCTCTTCTTCATCTGCTACCTGGCGGAGACCAACCGCGCCCCCTTTGACTTAGGCGAGTGCGAGAGTGAGCTTATCGCCGGTTTTCACACCGAGTATGGCGGCATGGGTTTCGGCCTTTTCTTCATGGCCGAGTACGCCAACATCGTCCTTGGCGCCTCTCTTACCACGATCCTCTTTTTAGGCGGCTGGCACTGCCCCTTTGGTCTCACCGACGGCTTCTGGTGGTTCCTGATCAAGATGTACGGGCTGATCTGGACCGTGGTCTGGATTCGCTGGACCTTCCCGCGCATGACCGTGTGGGGCCTGTTGAACCTGGCCTGGAAGATCCTGATTCCCTTCTCCCTCTTCAACCTTCTGGGTTCGGCGGGCCTGATCAAGTTCCTCGGTTAGGGCTTACAGTCAGGACGGATATTAAAAGTTAATTAAAGGAAACGAGGCCTTCTTAAGATTATGGCTGGCTACTTCAAGAACATAATTGACGGCACCATGAGCCTGATCACCGGTATGGCGATCACCAACAAGGCGTGCTTCTCCAAGGACGTCACCCTTCAGTATCCCCATGAGTCGGTGAAGATGTTTCCCCGTTACCGGGGTCATATTGAACTGCTCAAGGATCCTGAGACCGGGACCCATAAGTGCATCAGCTGCGGCATGTGTCAGCGCGGTTGCCCCAGCGGCTGCATCACGGTGCGCGGCGAGAAGCAGGAGGGGGTTAAGGGCAAGGTGCTGGTGGAGTACAGTTTGGACTTTACCAAGTGCAGCCTCTGCGGCCAGTGCATAGAAAATTGTAAGCCGGCGGCCATTGATTTTTCCAAGGAGTACAACCTGGCCAGCACCCGCAAGGAAGATTACCACTTTGATTTATTGAAGAGATTGGAGGAGCAGAGGTAATGGAAATTTCTCTGGAAACCGCTAGATTTTTGGCGGAGATCATCTTTTACGGGCTCATCGGCGTCACCATCTTCGGTGGCCTGCTGGCAACCTGTGCCAAGCGCCTTATGCGGGCCGTCTCCGGCCTGGCCGTCTGTTTCCTTGGTATTGCCGGGATCTACTACTTTTTGGGCAGCCCCTTTGTGGCCATGATGCAGCTCCTCATCTATGTGGGGGCGGTGTCCATCACCTTAGTCTTCGCCGTTATGATGGGTGAGCCGGATGAGAACACCCTGCGCACCAAGGTGCCGGGGCTGGCTGGTCCTTTCAGCGTTGTTTTAGGTGGCGCGGTGGCCGCTGGTCTCGCCTCCCTGGCCCTGAAGGCGAACTGGATGGAGCCCATGGCCAAGGTAAATGACGGTTCCCTGCCGGCTGTGGGCGCTGCCCTCTTGACCAAGTATTCGATGGTCTTTGAGCTGGTCTCCATCGTCCTGCTCATCGCCATTCTCGGTTCAGTTATTATTGCCGGTTCCGGCAGAGACAAGGTTACATCATGAACTATATCAGCGGAGATTTGAACACCTACCTGGTGTTGGGTGCCGTGCTCTTTGGTCTGGGCGTCTTTGGCCTGGTCCGTAGGCCCAGTCTGATTGGCATGCTCATCGCGGCCGAGCTAGTCCTTTGCGGCGCCTCACTAAACTTCATGGCCTTTAACAGGTTTCTCGCCCCTGATCCCACCGTGGGTCAGATCATTACCCTGTTTATCATGGCCATTGCCGCGGCCGAGGCCGCCATCGGCATCAGTCTCGTTATCGCCGTCTATAGAAATTACAGGTCCGTGGAAACGGAAGATCTGGTCGATCTTCAAGGTTAGGAAAGAGAAATGGAAACTACAGCACCAGAGATAATCAACTCCGCGAAGCTCCTTATTCCCCTGCTGATCCCCCTGATCGGCGCCCTGGGGGTGATGAGCTTTGGCAAGGACAGTCCCAACTTCCGGGAGGCAAGTTCCATCATTGCCGCCGTCTGTACCTTCCTGGTGGTGTTGTCCATGCGTCAGACCATCCTTGCTGGCGGTATGCTGCAGTATGAGGTCTTTGCCATCCTGCCCGGCCTGTCCCTGAGCTTGCGGGCCGACGCCATGTCGATGATCTTCGCCCTCATCGCCTCTGGTCTGTGGATTCTCGCCTCCTTCTATTCATTCGGTTATATGCGGGGCTTAAAGGAACACGCCCAGACGCGCTTTAACACCTGCTTCGCCCTGGCCATCTTCGGCGCCCTGGGCACCGCCTTCTCCGATAACCTGTTCACCATGTACCTCTTCTACGAGTTTGTCTCGGTGACAACCTATCCCCTGGTTGCCCATCATCAGGATGAGGAGGGCTTTGACGGGGCCAAGAAGTACGTGGTCTACCTGACCACCACCGCCAAGGGGTTGGTCCTGCCGGCCATGATCCTGATCTATGTGATCACCGGCACCCTGGACTTCCCCACCAATATCTACCAGGGAATGTTTACCGGTGATGTGGAGAGCTGGATGGTGATCATGCTCTTCGCCTTCTGCCTCTTCGGCTTTGCCAAGAACGGCGTGATGCCTTTCCATCACTGGCTGCCCGGTGCCATGGTGGCCCCCACCCCGGTCTCCGCTCTGCTCCATGCCGTGGCCGTGGTCAAGGTTGGTGTCTTTGCCACCTCCCGCGCCTTTCTCTACATCTTCGGGGTTGAGATGATGGATAAGCTCAACCTAGGCATCACCACCGCCTACTTTGTCGGCTTCACCATCATCATGGCCAGCGTCATCGCCCTGTCTAAGGACAACCTGAAGGCCCGGCTGGCCTACTCCACCGTCAGTCAGCTGAGCTACATTATCCTCGGTGTCTGCCTCATCACCCCCATGGGCATGACCGGTGGCCTGATCCATATCGCCAACCACGCCTTTTCTAAAATTACCCTCTTCTTCTGCGCCGGCGCCATCTATGTCACGGCCCATAAGAAGTATATCTCCGAGATGAGCGGCCTGGGGCGGACCATGCCCTTTACCTTCGGCGCCTTTGCCCTGGCCTCACTCTCCATGATCGGCGCCCCGCCGGTGGCGGGCTTTGTCACTAAATGGCATCTGCTCCTGGGCACCATTGAGAGCGGCCATTTGGGCATCATCTTTATCCTCCTCGCCTCCACCATGCTCAACGTGGGCTACTTCGCCCCGGTCACCTTCAAGGCCTTCTTTGGTAAGCGGCCTGAGGGCGAGGCGGAGACTGGCATTAAAGAGGCGGCCTGGCCCATGCTGGTGCCCCTGTGCATCACCTGCGCCATCTCGATCTACATTGGTATCAAACCGGACTTCTTCATGGATATTGTCAAGGTGGTAATAGGATGATTCTTCGACTGATTGACTACTTGCGCGACCACCTGAAGGTGGTGGTTGCCTGCTGTTATGTCCTCATTGCCGCTGTTACGGCTTGGGGCTCTGTCGTGGCCTTCAACAGCCACCATACCCACATGTTTTTTGAAAAATGGCCTGGTTTCTGGTCGTTCTTCGGCTTCGCGGCCTGCTTCGGTCTCCTTACGGTGGCCCGCTGGCTTGGCAACTGCGTAAAGACTCGCGAGGATTATTACGATGATTGATTTCTGGTTACATCCAGCCCTTATACTCATCGTGGGCGCCCTGCTGCTGCCCATTATGAAGAGTCCCGTGGTGCGGCGGCCCTTCCTGGTCCTGGTGCCGGTCCTCACCTTTGCCCAAGTATTGGCGGTGAACGCCAAGCCCGGCGTCTACGGGGTGGTCTCCTACCTTAATTGGAACCTCACCTTTGGCCGGGTGGACTCCTTTTCCACCATCTTCGCCTTTATCATGGGGCTGATGTGTATCATCGGCACCGTTTACGGCATGCATGACAAGAACCAGTTCCAGCACATGGCTTCCTGGTTTTACGCCGCTGGTTCCTTAGGCGTTATCTACTGCGCCGACTACCTGGTCCTCTTCCTCTTCTGGGAGATGATGAGCTTTGGCTCGGTGTTCCTGATCTGGTGCCGCAAGGGGCCCAAGGCGCTCATGGCCGGTTACCGTTACCTCTTTGTCCATACGGCGGGCGGTTTGTTTCTCCTGGCCGGTTTTGTCCTGCGCTACCAGGCCACCGGCGGTGATATCTTCTTTGGCCAGCTGGATGTGGCCAACCCGCAGCTCTATACCTATCTCATTGCCATCGGCCTCATTGTTAACGCCGCCGTGCCGCCCTTTCACTCCTGGCTGCCCGACGCCTATGCCGAGGCGAGCTTCAACGGCTCGGTTTTCCTCTGCGCCTTTACCACCAAGACTGCCGTTTACGCCTGTATCCGGGCCTTGTCCGGCATGGATCTCCTCATCCCCATGGGTCTGGTGATGATCCTGGGCGCCATCATCTACGGCATCCTGGAGAATGACAGTCGCCGGGTCCTGGCCTGGGATATTATCAGTCAGGTGGGTTATATGATTGTTGGTATCGGTATCGGCACGCCTTTAGCCATAAACGGCGCGGCGGCCCATGCCGTGGTCCATATCCTTTATAAGTCACTGCTCTTCATGGGTACCGGTTCGGTCCTCTACATGACCGGCAAGACCAAGCTCACCGAGCTTGGCGGCCTCTATAAGAAGATGCCGGTCACCATGCTGCTCACCCTGATCGGCGGCCTGTCGGTCTCCGCCTTCCCGCTCTTCTGCGCCTTTGTCTCCAAGGCGATGATCATCACGGCGGCGATGAATCAGCACATGATGTGGGTGGGTTACCTGATGCTGCTGGCCTCGGCCGGCCCCTTTGTCTACGTCTGCCTGAAGCTTGTTTACTACATCTTCTTCGGCGAGGAGTGCGACGAGGAGACCATGGAGAAGGCGGCCGAGCCGCCATTGAACATGAAGATCGCCATGATCTTTGGCGCCTTCATGTGCGTCTTTGTCGGCACCTACGTACCCTTCCTCTACAACATGCTGCCCTTCGCCTTTGTGGAGTATCATCCCTACGACGCCTACCATATCGCCGAGACCCTGCAGATCCTCGCCTTTGCCGGCCTGGGCTTCTTCCTCTTCCGGCGCTGGCTTAAGCCCACCAACACCATCTCCATCGATCTCGACTGGTTCTACCGCATGTTCGGTCGCGGTTTTATCTGGGTCGACAAGACAGTTATTGAGACGGTTGATACCTGGGTGAGCCGGATCTGGGACAAGGTGGCCATAACGTGCCTCATGGTGGTCTCCAATTTCTGGTCCTGGTTTGACTGGCACGGTATCGACGGCGTGGTGGATGGCTTTGCCCGCTCCGTCCATGGTCTGGGCGGTCAGGTGCGCAAGCTCCAGTCAGGCCAGATCCAATACAACATCTATTTTGCGGCAACGGTCCTGGCCATTGCCATATTTGCCTACGCCTTCGCTTAAAGCGGCTATCTAGAGGTTTTTTTCAATGGAACTTTTATTTTGTGATGATCAGCTCCTGTGGGGGCATCTCCTGAGCTGGCTCATCTTTATTCCCCTGATCGGTGCCGGACTGCTCTTTCTGGTCCCTGGTGAGGAGAACCAGCGAAGAGTCGCCCTGATTGTCACCCTGCTTAACGCGGTGCTCTCCTTCACGCTGTGGAACAACTTCGATGACACCACTGCCAACCTGCAGTTTGCTGAGAGTTACGCCTGGATACCCAGCCTGAATATCAACTACACCTTAGGCCTTGATGGCATCAGCCTGCTGCTAGTGATGCTCACCACCTTGGTGATGCCGCTCTGTGTCTTGGGTTCCTGGACCTATATCGGCAAACGGGTGCGCGAGTTCTTCATCTGTCTGCTGGTGATGGAGACCGCCATGGTGGGGGTCTTTGTGGCCATGGACTTTGTCCTCTTTTACATCTTCTGGGAGATGATGCTCATCCCCATGTATCTGCTCATCGCCATCTGGGGTGGTGATCAGAAGAAGTACGCCTCCATCAAGTTCTTTATCTACACCCTGGCCGGTTCGGTCCTGATGCTGGCGGCCATTATCGCCCTCTGGATTGCCAACGAATACTCCTTCTTCATCCCGGAGATGATGGGTAAGGGTTACAGCTCAACCTTCCAGCTCCTGGTATTCCTGGCCTTTTTCCTCGCCTTTGCCATCAAGGTTCCCATGTTCCCGGTCCATACATGGCTGCCCGCGGCCCATGTCCAGGCCCCGGCCGCCGGCTCGGTGATCCTGGCCTCGGTCCTGCTGAAGATGGGGACCTACGGCTTCCTGCGCTTCTGTCTGCCCATAGCCCCGGAAGCTACTCTGACTCTGGCCCCCTACATCCTCTGGCTGGCCGTGGCCGGTATCCTCTACGGCGGCTTCACCGCCCTGGCCCAGTCGGACATGAAGAAGCTCATCGCCTATTCATCGGTGGGTCACATGGGCTTTGTGGTCCTGGGGATCTTTGTCCTTAATAAGAACGGGGTGGAAGGGGCGATCATCCAGATGATCAACCACGGTGTCACCACCGGCGCCCTCTTTCTGATGATTGGCATGATCTACGAGCGCACCCATAGCCGGGAGATTAAGGACCACTGCGGTCTGGCCTACTCCCTGCCATTTTTCGTCACCTTTTTGACGATTTTTTCTCTAAGTTCCTTAGGGTTCCCGGCCACGAACTCCTTTATTGGCGAGTTTCTCATCCTGGCCGGAGCCTTTGCCCAGGAGCAAAACAGGGTGGTGGCGGGTGTCTCCATCATCGGCGCGGTCCTGGCCGCCGCCTATATGCTGCGTCTTCTGCAGTATGTGCTGTTCCGCGGTGAGGGGCGCAGTGATATCAACGACCTGAACTTTCGCGAGGTGGTGACCCTTACCCCGCTGCTGATCTTCGTCTTCTGGATCGGTCTGGCCCCTGAGCCGTTCATGAACGTCATGCACGTGAGTGTGGACTTTCTCCTCCAGCAGGTCAACGCCAGTCATTCGGGTCAGGCAGTGGCCGCCATGGTGGTCAATTAATCTTTAGTAACTTGGCGGCGGGCTTGTCAGGTTTGCTGTTTTAGGCAGTAAGAATTATTTAGCTGTTCAACAATTATTTGATAGGGAAAACCATGCAGCTGTTTTTACCAGAGTTGTTTCTCCTCGGTGGTAGCCTCCTTCTCTTCTTTGTCTCCCTTGGCGAGAATAAGGGGGCCCTGGCCAAGAATATTACGGTTGTTATCGGCCTGGTCCTGACCGTGCTCTGCGCCATGGGTATTGGCAGCAACGGAACCCTCTTTTTCGATGCCTATAAGGTAGACTTCTTCTCCCAGTTTTTTAAGCTGGTGATCGCTGCCGGCCTTACCCTGTTGACCCTCACCACCGGCGATATGCGCGGGATTAATGGCCGCATCAAGGCGGAGTATTACCTGTTCATGGTCATCTCCACCCTGGGGCTGGTGATGCTGGTCTCATCGGTGGAGTTGCTCTCGCTCTTTATCGCCCTGGAGCTTTCCTCCTTCGCCCTCTACATCATGGTGCCCATGCGCAATGAGGCCACCGGTGAGAGGATGCAGATGGAGGCGGGCATTAAGTACATTATGTTCGGCGTTATCTCCACCGGTGCCATGCTCTTCGGTATGTCGTACCTGTTCGGCCTCACCGGCTCCACCTATTTTGCTGATCTGGTCCCGGCCATTCAGGGCATGGGGGACAGCCCGGTGGCCATGTTGGCCGTGCTGCTCTTTATGGTGGGTTTTTTCTATAAGCTTGCCATCTTCCCCTTTCATTTCTGGGTCCCGGATGTTTATCAGGGTGCAGCCAACGGCACCACCGCCTTTATCGCCTCAATACCTAAGATTGGCGCCGTGGCCATAATGCTGCGCATTGCCACCCTGGCCAGCCCCGAGCATGCCAGCTGGCTCATTACCATCCTCATGGTGGCGGCTGCCGCCTCCATGCTGTACGGTAACCTCTCCGCCCTGGTCCAAACCGATATTAAGCGGATGCTGGGATTCTCCGGCATCGCCCACGCCGGCTTTGTCCTCCTGGGTATCCTCACCCTGGATGCGACCGGTTTTGCCCGGGCCACCTATTACATCTTGGGCTATGTCCTGATGAACCTGGCCTGTTTCCTGGTGATCTGCCGGGTGAGCGTGGCAGGCGAGAACGTCAGCCGCGATGACCTCAAGGGGCTTTACAAACGTTCACCCTTCCTGGCCCTGGTCCTTCTGGTGGGCATGTTCGCCATGGCTGGTATCCCGCCCTTTGTGGGGTTCATGGGCAAGTTCATGCTCCTGGCCGGCGCCCTGCAGGCCCAACACCTGACCATAGTCATTATTGGTGTGATAAACACCGCCATTGCCATCTACTACTATCTCTCGGTGGTCCGGGTGGCCTTCACCTCTGATCCCGGTGATCGTCCTGCCGTTGCCGTGGATGCCACCACCTGGATCCTGGGCCTGGCCCTGATGGCGACCATCGTCTACCTGGGCGTGGCTCCCAATCAGCTTCTGAGCTATGCCAACCAAGCCGTGGCCTTGATCATGTAATTTTTTTTTACAAGAGATAATAGGTTGTTTAAAGGCCCTGGGATCTTCCCCAGGGCCTTTTTTTGTTGGTTTCGCACTATTAGTAATCTGTAAAGGTGGTCGTGGGTGTATTGCCTAAATGAACTAATTGGCTTTTCTCTTACTATTACGCCATCTTGCCCCAGTCTCTTACCGCTTGATCTCTTGATACTCTTATCTAGTTGAAACAACGGTTGGTTTTCAATAGTATGGAGTAATGGTAAGGGCCGGTGGGGAGATTGCGGGCCGCTGGTAATTGCTCTCTTGCCGTAAATCCGAGAATGGTAAAACTAATATGAATCAAGGGCTGTTTAACGAATATATAGGTCAATTTTCCTGACATAAAATAAGATTTTTTAGGCCGCTGAAGGTGTTAAATGTCATCAACAAATGATTTAAGAGCAGATGCCGATCTTAACCTGGTGCCGGATGCGGGGGCAGGAGGCGAAGGGGATTTGGCTGGGATTGAGCAGGAGAGGCTCGCCTCATATATCATTCCAGCCAAGATTAAGAAGAAGCCCCGCGCTGACGATCTCTTGCTGGAACCGGCAAAGGATGATTCAGGGGGTGGGGAGAAGGGTGACCAGCTTGTCCATGGTCCCATGGCGACGAAAACACTTGCCGCCATGCGGGCGGCATTGGCCATTACCGCGCTGGATAAGGGGCAGGATGGCGAAGGCTTAACAGTAATTCCTGATAAGGCAGAAACAGATAAATTCCTAAAGAGGTTCAGACTTTTTCTGGGAAGGGAGTATGCCGTAGTCGGTCGGGGCCTTAATCTGGCAGAGGCGGAGATAGGCAGGGGGAGCGACAAGAATGGCTACTACCCGGCGGATGTAACCTTCAAGGCCCTGGTTAGGGATAATCACAACAGGCCGGCCGCCTTTCTCCTATGTGCCAATCTAGCAGGCAAGGATCTCGTCTGGCGTAATGTTGTGAATGCCAGGAGGATAAAAAACATATTAAGCGGCAGGCTGAGTGAGGCCGTTACCGTCCCCTTTTGTGATGGCCACTTCGAAGGGGTGAGCTGGGCGATGTATGATCTGCACAGGCCATTGGCCAATAGTGGTCTGCAATGGTTTATGCAGAGAACAATGATCGCCCCTTATCTGGCAAAGTGGCTGGAGGAGTCCCTGCAAGAGACGAAAAGGGAAACCAGCCCAGAGCGCAGAGAGGAGTGGTTGGCGGCCCTGATCTCCTTAATTGCTGACAGTAAGACCTTTGCAGAGATTCGTCAGGTTGCTGCTGGGGCCTTGGCAAAGATGCAAAGAGATGAGTTGTCGCTCCATACCGCTCTCTCCCATAATGACCTGTGGAGGGGCAATGTGATGCTGCCCTTTGATGACACAGGTAAATTTGGCAGCTTCGCTCTCATAGACTGGGCCGGGGCAACTACTACTGGAGTCCCTTTTTTCGATCTGCTGAAGCTCTGTCAGAGTTTCAGGGTCCCTAAGTTCCACAGTAGGATGTACATCAAGAGGCATTGCCAGATATTAAACTGCCCAGTTGCTGACAGCCTTTATTACCTTGTTTTGGCCTTGGCGGTACTGGGGAGTAATTTAGGTCAATTTCCCCGCCATGCCTACCTGCGACTCTGTAAGGATCTGTTTATGCGGCACCGTAGTTATATCACTTAATTGTTGAGGGGGCGACACCCTGAGAGCCACTTGTACCGCCAGGTTCGCCTCAACCTCCCCCATGCCAGTTCAGCCATTACGGCTCTTGTCTATCGCGGTCCGGTCAACGGCCACCTCTCTTTTCGCTTCACCCTGTTAAATTCCCAGCTAAATTGCAACCAAAGTCAGCACCTTAGGATTAATCAGTCCTTGACTGAGATGGAAATAGAAAGTACCAATAAAATGGTTTTTTAGTCGATCTGCCTGTGGCTGACTGATGGCACTGTATAAAAGTTAAAGAGGGAGAGAGGAAGATGAAAAAGTGTATACTGCTGGCAATGATGATGGTTCTGACCGGATTTTGCCTCACGGCCCAGGCCGATTTTCTAAGGGTGGAGGCGGGGGCGGGCGTCTGGCAGAGTGAGCCGGATGGCGACATGAATTACCTGGGCGACCCGGTTTTTTCCCTGGCGGATGCCACCGGCTTTGAAGAGGAGAGTCTCACCTACCTCTGGGCCTACCTGAAGCACCCGGTCCCCTTTGTGCCCAATGTTCGTCTTGAGTATGTGGAAACCTCTTTTGATGGCAATGTTAATAGCCCGATAGAGTGGGATAACACCACTTATGTTAATGCCTATAACGAGTTGTCCCTGGATCAGTATGATGCTGTTTTCTACTACAACCTGCTGGACAACACCTTCTGGCTCACCCTGGACCTGGGCCTCCAGTTTAAGTTCGTTGACGGCGGCTACACGCTTGAGAATACTGGCATCCTGCCCCTTCCTGCGGTTAGGGAAGATTTTGACGGTGTCTTTCCCATGCTTTACGTGCGGGCCCGGGCCAACATGCCGGGTACCGGTTTTGGGGTGGAGGGAATTGGCCGCGGCTTAATCTATGGTGACAGTAACATTACAGATCTCCAGGTTAAGATCGATTACACCCTGGATATGATCCCCTTTGTCAAGCCGGGCCTGGAGGTGGGTTATCGGATTCAGCAGCTGGATCTGGACACCGATGACATTGATATGCGGGCCAACGTAGATATTGACTTCTCCGGCGTCTTTGCCGGCATGACTGTTCGTTTCTAGATTTTTCCAGAGAGGCAACCGGCCAGAGCCTTTCCTAGGCTGCCAGGGCCTGGGCCTGTCCCGTAACGCAAAAAGAGAGCTAGGGGTGATATCTCACCCTTAGCTCTCTTTTTTATTTTCCCCTTGGCTGGACTCTTGGGCTCGCCGCTCTTTAGATGCCCAGGACCTCGGCGGCCCGCTTAAAATCATCCTCCTTTACGTATATCAGATAGCCGAAATTACCCTTGCCATCGGTGACGCCGGTGCTGGCATAGACATTGACGTTGGCCTTGAAGAGCTTCTGGTGCAGTTCCACCAGGGCCCCCATCTTGTCAGCACCCTGGACCAGGAAGGCGTGATAGGGTCCACTGAGCTGCAGACCTGCCAGTTGCGCCTCGTGGGTAAGTTTGGCGGGGTCCTCCGGGAAGATGGCCAGCTGGCAGGCCTCCGGGCCGATGGGTATGGCCGCGAAGGCCAGCTGGTTGACGCCCATCTGTTGAAGTGATTCAAGTATCTTGTAAGCCATGCCTGGCTGGTCCTTTACCGAAGCGTAGTAGTACTCCACCTTGCGGGCCACCGTGTCCATTTCTTCCTCCTTGGGCTGAAGATTTTTTTGCAGAGGTCAGTTGCCCTTGCCACGGTTCTCCTGGGAGGCAAGAGCAGCTTTGTAGCGGTGTGAATTTATAACTATTTTAAAATTGTATTTTTTGCTGCTTGCCACGCTCATGAGAGGAGGGTGGTGATAAGGAAAACTCCCATACGGCCTGGTACTGAAAAGATTTTTTCACAGCAGGGGCGAAAAAGCAAACTAAACGATTGACTCCTTTAGGTGGAGAGGAGTGGCTTGCCCCTTGGGTGCGGCCTCTCGCCTGGCTGGTCAAAGAAACCGTGTTCACTTGCAGGCCTGGGATGGGGAAGGTGAGGAAGCTGCTGAACTGCCGCCTTAAGTCTAACTTTTTTTTCATAATATCTCGGGGGAAATCAAGGGGGAAGGGCAGGGGGGATGGCCCCTGCCCCATGAGGCCTATCTCCTCCTTGACTTCAATGATCCACCATTCCTACTATAATAGGGAGGGCACACCTGCCTTGGCGCCCGGGCCAATGGGCAATGAGCTGTTGGGAAGTTAAAGCCCCGGGAAAAAGGTTACGAAGGACAATGGGTTCCTCTAAACAATAGACGGGAGGATGTCATGGCCACTTTGCCCCCGATGGCAATTGAAGAGATAAATCCCGCAGTTCTTCATATTATTGCCGCCAGTTCCGGCTTGCTGAATGCCTGGGTTCTGGCCTGCCTGGCTGGGGCGGTATATCATTATCGGGTGTTTAATCTGCTTTTGGGCTAGATCGGCACTTTAGTCCCGCGCTGTTTGGCGCGAAAGTTGAGATTCGCGCCAAAGCCCCTTTTCCTCTCCCGTGGCTATTTATCGCTGGTCACCCACCCCCATCTCTGCTGCTAACTGCCCTTTGCCTTCCTTGGCCTCGTTGCCAGGCTCTCTTCTCCATCCGGCTGTGGCCCTTGTCCTGTAAGGCCTGGGGCATTGCTACTCTGGCCCAGGCTGGATCTCCATTGACCATGGGTATGATTCTTCCCCCCCCCCTCCTGGCCCAAAGGCCTGTTGGCCAGGCGGACAGCTCTTAAGGCCATTTTCTGATTTCTGGTTGCTAGGACAGAGTTATCAAACTACAATCATTAAATAAAATATCGATAAAGGGTCCTCCTGGGCCGCATGGCCCCACTGGGGCCGGGGGGTGAACAGTCTACCTCATTCCCGGCGCGATAAGGATGGCCCCATGATTGTTATCTCTTAAATTATTGTCCAGGGTGTAATGGCGAATATTAGCGGGCGGAAATCAGCATGGTCCATAATGGCGCAGGCGGCGGGGGGGAAACTCCTGGCCGCCGGTCTCGACCTGCTGCCCATTATCCTGGTCATCGCCTTTTTTCAACTCCTGGTCTTGCGCCAGCCCCTGCCCCAGTTTGGCGAGGTGTGCGCCGGCCTCCTCCTGGTGGTCCTGGGTCTGGCCCTTTTTGTCCAGGGTCTGGAGATGGGCCTTTTCCCCATTGGCGAAACAATGGCCTATGCCCTGGCCCGCAAGGGCAGCCTGGTCTGGCTACTCCTCTTTGCCTTTCTGCTCGGTTTTTCAACGACCATTGCCGAACCGGCCCTTATCGCGGTGAGCGGCGAGGCCGCTGAAATTGCCCGGGAGGGTGGCTTTATCCCGCCGGCGGAGGTTGAATCATACCGGCTGGGGCTGCGGGTCACGGTGGCGGTTTCGGTGGGACTGGCCATCGCCATCGGGGTGCTGCGTATCCTGATGGGCTGGCCTGTCCACTATCTGATCATCGGCGGCTATGGGGCGGTGATGCTTATGACCCTGGTGGCGCCGGCCGAGATTATTGGTATCGCCTATGATGCCGGTGGGGTGACAACCTCCACGGTCACCGTCCCCCTGGTCACGGCCCTGGGGGTGGGGCTGGCCACCGTAATCCGGGGCAGGTCACCTCTCCTGGATGGTTTTGGCCTCATCGCCTTTGCCTCCCTGCTGCCCATGATATTTGTCATGGCCTATGGTATCTGGGTTTATGCATGAAAGGCGTAATTTGGCCAAGGGGCATGGGGGCGACGGTTGCGCCTCTTCTGGCGGTTGGGGGAGATATTAATGAAATATCTTAGTGAATTTTTAGGGATTTTACTGGCAACTGGCCGTGACGTGCTGCCCATAGTTTCCCTGCTAGTCTTCTTTCAGCTGGTGGTAATCAAGGAGGCCATTCCCCACCTGCGCCGCCTTGTCTTTGGCGGAGTGGCTGTGGTCCTGGGGCTGGCCCTCTTTCTGTGGGGCCTTGATCTGGCCCTTTTCCCAATTGGCAAGATAATGGCCCGCCAGCTTTCGGACCCCGCCTTTGTCTTAAGGGGGCAGGGAGATCTAAGCTGGGCCAGTTATTACTGGGTTTACCTCTTTGCCGCCCTGGTGGGTTTTGCCACCACCATTGCCGAGCCCGCGCTGATAGCGGTGGCCTACAAGGCCAGTGAGGTGTCGGCCGGGGCCATAAGTCAATGGGGCTTGCGGATCACGGTGGCCTTCGGAGTGGCCCTGGGGATTAGTTTGGGGACCTTCAGGATTGTTACCGGCACCCCCCTCTACCTTTTTATCCTGGCCGGCTATATGGTGGTGACCGTCCAGACCATTTTTGCCCCGCGCCCCATCATCGCCCTGGCCTATGACTCGGGCGGGGTGACCACCTCCACCGTTACCGTGCCTTTGGTAACCGCCCTGGGGCTGGGGCTGGCCTCTACCATCCCGGGCCGCAATCCCGGTCTGGATGGTTTTGGCCTCATCGCCTTTGCCAGCCTTTTTCCAATTATCGCGGTAATGGCCTATGCCCAGGTCAGTCACTGGCTGGCCCGGCGGGGTTAGGATAAGATGGCTTTTGGCAAGGGCTTGGGCGGGGGCGTTTTTGAGATCGACATTGCACAGGAGGAGTTAAATGAAGTTTAAATTGATATTGGCCTCGGTGAAGGGCGGCCTCACCGATAAGATTGTTGATGCCGCTAAGGAGGCTGGCGCCCCAGGAGCGACGATAATCCCAGCCCGCGGGACCGGGATGCGGGAGGCCAAGAGCTTCTTCGGTCTCACCCTTGAGGCCCAGACTGATATTATCATGCTGCTGGTGGAAGAGCATCTGGTGGAGAGGATCGTTGCCGCGGTAGGCCTGGCCGGTGAGTTTGCCAAGCCTGGTACCGGGATCGCCTTTGTCCTGCCGGTGGATATGGTGGCTGGTCTGGAGACCCAGATGGAATATTTTCTTGAAGAGATGAGCAGGGATGGAGTATCTCAGGGCTAAAGGTGGGGCTTTGTTGCCCATCTTGATTCCCTGTTTTATCTTGTCCCCTTAGCTGGCTAATAACTAGAGTTTTTGGTTGCCCGTTCCTCTCAAGCAGGCTGGTATGTCATACCCTAACGGAGGTGCTCTGATGGGACGATTTCCCTGGCGATTATTGTTGGCCTGCCTCTGTGGCTGTCTGGCCATAATCGTCTCACCGCCTAAGCTGCCCCTGGCCGTAAGCGCCACTGAGCCGCCCTCCGCCTCTCCTGCCACCCCCCGTGTTGTCCCACCCCAGGAGTTGGATTCTGGTTTTCAGCCAGAGTTGGGGACCTATGCCTATGATGTCCTCCTGGCAGGGGTGCAGGTGGGTGAGGCGTATGTGACCATCGCCAAGGATGATGAGTATTATCAGATCACGGTGCAGGCCCAAACAAACCGAGCGATCAATCTTGTTTACAACCTGCGTTACCTGGGCCAGGCCCGGGTAATAAAGGACCCTTTCACGCCGGTGACGGCGGAGATTAAAGAGCGGTCCGGCCGCCGGAAGAAGGATGTCGCCATTGATTTTCAGAATGGCAGCGGAGTCAAGACCACCTCGGTGGTTAAGAAGGGGCGCCGCAAGGCGGAGGTGGCGCAACAGGAGTACAGCCCTGAGGCCTTTGGCCTGGATCCCTTTTCCGCAGTTTGCCTCATTCGCCGTCTGGAGTGGGAGCCAGGCCTGGCCGTGGAGTTCCATGTCTTTACTGGTAACCGTGACTATGTCATGCGTTTTACCTGCCAGGAGGCGGTTGACCTTATGGTTGCTGGCCGTAAGCGCCAGGCCTGGGTCATTATCCCCCGCCGGCTCGACAAGGCTGAGGGGAAGAGGATGAGGGTCTTTGTCTCCAGGGATGGGAATAAGGAGATTTTAAAGATAGTGGGCCATGCCAGGGTGGGTGATGTGACGGCCCGTCTCCATGACTTTCAACCGGCCGGGAGATCGGGGAAAGGGAAATAGGGCCGGCCCTGCAACTTACCGTGTGTTAATATGGCTTTAGCTGGCAGGGGAAGAAAAAAAGGGAGATCATCTGAAAAAAACGAAACATATAAAAGTGTATGGTGTCTTATTTAAACGGGCAGCACTGATTTTGGCCTGTTTTTTGGTTAGGTTTGAAGGGGCCTGGTAGTGCTGCACCAGAATAGTGTGAATGAGGAGAGCCTGAAAAAGTTTATTTGGGTGGTAATTTCAGCTTTCAGCCCCGGTTAAGGCGTGGCAGGACTCTGTCGCCTTGGCAGGAGAGGTTGTTTCTCCAGGGGGGAGCGTGTCGGCGCTTATGCCGATGGCTTGTTAAGGAGAGGGCTAGCTGAGAGAGTCGCTAAAATCACAACCAGGAGGGGCCCGGGCGCTGGTTGCCTCGGCTGCAAGTTTACGTGATGAAAGAAAAGTTTACTGTTGCTCTGTTGTTTTTCTGCTGTTTAGTGCCCCATCTGGCCGGGGCGTCCTCTGACCCTTTACCTTTCCAGGTGGGGGAAAAATCCACTTACAACCTGCGCTGGGGAATGGTTCATGCCGGCACGGCTGAGCTGGCGGTTCTGCCCATGGCAGAGTTTAAGGGCCGCAAGGCCTGGCGGTTTTCCCTTTCCGTCCGCACAAACAAGTTCCTTGATAAGATCTATAAGGTCCGGGATCGTATTGACTCCTATGCCGCACTCGACCTGGACAGCTCCCTTCTCTATACGAAGGTGCAGAACGAGGGGGACTCCCATCGCCGGGTCCGGGTTGATTTTGATCAAGCGGCCCAGACCGCCCAATACAGCAACAAGGGCAAGAGCCGAGATCCCATTGAGATTATGCCGGGCACCATGGATCCCTTGACCATTCTCTTTTATAGCCGGGCCCAGGACCTGTCTAAGATAAATGAGGTCAGGCGCCCGATAACCGACGGTAAGCGTAATATGACCGGCCTGGCCCGGGTTGTGGGCCGGGAGAGGCTGGAGGTTAACGGGGTTACCTACGACACCATCGTTGTGGAGCCTGATTTGCGTGATGTGCGGGGGGTGTTTGAAAAGAGCAAGGGCACGAAGACCACACTTTGGTTCACCAATGATGACCGTCGCCTCCTGGTCAGGGTTGCGAGTAAGGTGCGGGTGGGTTCCTTTGTCGCTGACCTGATACCGCAGGTGCGCAGTGGTGATATGCTGGCCGCGGTGGACAGGAAGGTGATGTCAGGGGAAGGTGATTAATTAGCGTTCTGGCCAAGGTCTTATCCCTTTGGCCCTCCGTGGAGAATCATCCCCCCATCACCTGGACCCGCTGGCGCTTTGGCCCCTGGTAGCGCATCTTAAAGGACCCACCATTAAATTGGTGGGTCCTTTTGGTCGTTAATCTAAAGAGCGGGAATTCATGAAATGGCAGAATCTGGGCAGGATAGTAAGTCTGAGCAGGATCCCCTGATCGCGAGCCAGGGGTGTGGGCAGGAGCAGGGGAACGTTTTCTGCCAGCGCAGCGCGCTGCCGGCGGTGGTGGATAGGCTGGTCACCTGCTGGCAGGCCGACGACTGTTTCGATCATGTGGGGCCTGTTCCCATCCCCTCCCAGCAGGTAATCGTTGAGATTATCTATACGGCCCGCCGTATCCTTTTTCCCGGTTATTTCAGTGAGGGTAAGCTGCACCGGGCCAATCTCCAGTACTTCCTGGGTCAGGAGACCGCAAAGCTTTACGATCTGCTGCAAGAGCAGATATGCCTGGCCATTCGCCATGACTGCCGGCGGGCCAATCAGCCCTGTTCCAACTGCGAGGAGCGCAGCCACCGTCTGGCCCTCTCTTTCATCCAGGCCCTGCCGGAGATCACCGCCACCCTGGCGGTTGATATCCGCGCCACCCTGGAGGGAGATCCCGCCGCCCAGGGGGCGGATGATGTCATCTTTTCCTATCCCGGCCTCATGGCCACCGTCATCCATCGTCTGGCCCATGAGCTTTTCCGCCTGGGGGTGGTGCTCATTCCCCGCATTATGAGCGAACATGCCCACACCGTTACCGGCATTGACATCCACCCCGGCGCAACCATTGCCCCGGGCCTGTTTATCGATCATGGTACCGGGGTGGTTATCGGTGAGACCGCGATTATTGGCCCCAACGTCAGGATATACCAGGGGGTGACCCTGGGGGCCCTCTCCCTGCCCCGGGATGCCGGCTCCTGTCTGCGCAATGTAAAACGCCACCCCACCATTGAGGAGGGGGTAATTATCTATGCCAACACCACGATCCTCGGTGGGGATACGGTGATTGGCGCCCATGCGATCATTGGCGGTAATATCTGGCTGACCCGGTCGGTGGCGCCCCATACGAAGGTGTTATTGAAGAGGCCGGAGCTTATCTATAGCGAAGGGGAGGCGGAGGTGTGACAGGTTACCTGGTGGGAGAATCCGTGGGCCACACGCCCCTGTTGCGTCTGGCCAGAATGGGGCAGGGGCTGGGCGCGACCATCCTGGTCAAGCAGGAGTCGCGTAACCCCGTGGGCAGCGTCAAGGACCGGTTGGCCAGGGCCATGATTGATGCGGCCATGGCCAGCGGCGAGATTGGCCCGGCCACCACGGTGGTGGAGCCCACCAGCGGTAATACCGGGATTGGCCTGGCAATGGTCTGTGCCTCGCGGGGGCTGAAACTGCTCCTGGCCATGCCGGAGAGTATGAGCATGGAGCGCCGCCGCCTTCTGCTGCACCTGGGGGCGCAGCTGGAGTTGACGCCGGCGGCGGAAGGAATGGCAGGCGCCGTGACCCGGGCCCGGGAGATGGCCGCTGCCCTGGGGGACAGCTATATCCCTGATCAGTTCAATAACCCGGTTAATCCGGCCATGCACCGGGCCACCACGGGCCAGGAGATTGTCGAGGAGACAGGGGGGCGGGTTGATCTCCTGGTGGTCGGGGTTGGAACGGGTGGCACCATCAGTGGCGTGGGGGAGGCCCTGTTGGAGGTCAATGGCCGCTGCCGCATTGTGGCGGTGGAGCCAGCGGCCTCAGCCGTGCTTTCGGGGGGCAAGGCCGGAACCCACAGAATTCAGGGGATTGGGGCCGGCTTTGTGCCGGCCAACCTCAACGAGGCAATAGTTGATGAGGTGGTTACGGTGACTGATGAGGCGGCCCTGACAACGGCCAGGGATCTGGCCCGCCAGGAGGGGATATTGGCCGGAATTTCTTCCGGGGCCGCCCTCTGGGCCGCCATGGAGTTGGCGGCCAGAGGGGAGTACCGGGCTGAAACCATCGTTACCATTCTGCCAGACAGTGGCGAACGTTACCTGAGCACCGATCTTTTTCTTAGCTGAAGAGGGCCAAAAGCCCCACCTGAAACCTGGAGAGGGCTGATCTTGGCGGTGGGCGCTGTTACTTGTTAAGCTTTTTCGCGGCCTTGTTGTACGCCTTGGTCAGGTCTTTCCAGGCGGCGTCAAAACCTTTTTTGGCCTCTTTCCAGGCCCCCTCGCTGTTAGCCGCCATCTTTTGACTCGTGGACTTGCATTCGGCGAGTTTCTTTTCCAGCTGCTTTATCTCGGCCTGGGCGTCCTTCTTGCCCTTGCCGGCCATTTCCCGGGCCTTCTTGTCCAACTCGGCCACCTTGATCTTGAGATCCCCCAGGCCAGCGACAAACTTCTCAGTGTAGGTTAACTGTTTCTTTTGCCAGGGAAGGCGGATTGTTTTCTTCTTGGGCTTGGGAAGACAGGCCGTCCGCCAGGAGCAGAGCTTTTGGTCACAATAGTCTCGGGCTGTGGCAAAACAGGGGAAGTTGCCCTCTACCTTCTGGATGGTGCGGATGAGGTCCGCTTTTTTGCATCTGCCTGCTTTGACCCCTAGAATTTTGGCCTTTTCCCTGATTGCTGTCATGTTCATGCTGCTTTCCTCCTGTGGACGTTGAAAGATAAGGGGGGGCTTTACCCTCCTTTTTCAGGCTAGGCAGAAGGTGTCTGGCATGTCAAACGATTTCATGATTATTGTGAACCATTTATGGCATAGGTGCCTTGTCCACTGGGCCTCTCTGGCTGGTCTTTTTGGGGCGGGGATGGTTGCTATGGCCGGTGGGCGGAGCTATCTATTCACTGCTTGACATGGTGGGGGAAGTGGATTAAAAGGTTATGGTTGACGGGCGGACATAGCTCAGTTGGTAGAGTACAAGCTTCCCAAGCTTGGTGTCGCGGGTTCGACCCCCGTTGTCCGCTCCACTTTCTGTATAAAGATGCCGTTTTCTGGGGCCTGATTTTTTAGCAGGCAGGTTGTTGCTCGGGGATTCCTTAAGGGGGTCTTAGTCTTAACTAATTGTGCTGTTAATGTGAAAGTGGGCTTTGCCCGCTTTTTTTTATGGCAAAACCAGGGAGGCTCTGGCAGGTGACAGATGAGGCGCGACAGGCGGTTTGGCAGCGGATCGAAGGCGTCGTACGGCCAGTTCTTCGCGATCTTGGCCTGGAGCTGGTGGAGCTGCTCTATCGCCCGGAAAGTCACGGCTGGGTGGTGCGCATTTACATCCATAAGCCGGGAGGGGTGAGCATAGATGACTGCACCCGGGTGAGCCGCGAGGTAAGTGTCATCCTGGATGTGGAGGATTTTATCCCCCAGCGTTATGCCCTGGAGGTGAGCTCACCAGGGCTGGAGCGGCCCCTGCGGACGGCGCGGGATTTCGAGCGTAATCTTGGCAGCAAGGTCCGATTGACCTTGGCCGGGGATGATGGCACCATGGCTCTCCAGGCCACCATCAAGAATGTGGCCGGTGATGATATAACAGTAGAAAATAATAAAGAAGTTTTGGTTTTTCCCATCGGCCAACTGCTAAAGGCGAAACTTATTATTTAAGGGTTAAGGGTCTGGTTTTACTGGAGTCAGCCGCCCTTGGAGATTTAAAGAATGGCATCAGAACTGAAAAGGATTATAGATCAAATCAGCCGGGACAAAGGCTTTGATCGCGACATCTTGGTGGAGGCCCTGGAGGCCGCTGTACTGTCCGCCGCCCAGAAGAGCTTTGGTCAGCGCCGTGACCTTGATGTGCGTTTCAACGAGGAGTTGGGAGAGATAGAACTCTTCCAGTTCCGGACGGTTGTTGATGAGGTGGAGGACGAGCAGACAGAGGTCGCCATCACCGAGGCCCTGGAGCTTGACCCCGAGGTGGAGATGGGTGATGAGCTGGGCTCCAAGATGGAGGATGTGGCTGAATTAGGCCGCATTGCCGCCCAATCCGCCAAGCAGGTCATTATCCAGAAGATGAAGGACGCGGAGCGGGACGTAATCTTTGAGATGTACAAGGACCGGCAGGGCGATATTGTTAACGGTATTGTCCAGCGTTTTGAGCGGGGTAATATGATTGTCAACCTGGGCCGCACCGATGCCTTGCTGCCCAAGGCCGAGATGATGCCGCGCCGTTCTTATCGCCAGGGTGATCGTATTCGCGCCCTCCTCATTGAGGTGCGGGAGACGGCTCGGGATCATCAGCTGATTTTGTCCCGGACCTCCAATGAGTTTCTGATTAAACTGTTCGCCATGGAGGTGCCGGAGATCAGTGAGGGTATTGTCTCCATCATCAGCGCCGTGCGGGAGCCCGGAGGCCGGGCCAAGATCGGTGTGGTCTCTTCCGAGTTGGACGTGGACCCGGTGGGTGCCTGCGTGGGCATGAAGGGTTCCCGGGTGCAGAACGTGGTGCAGGAGCTGCAGGGCGAGAAGATTGATATCGTGCCCTGGAGTCCTGATCCGGCCAAATATGTGGCCAACGCCCTCTCCCCGGCCCTGGTCTCCATGGTCAGTGTGGATGAGGAGAAGGAGGCGTTGGTGGTGGTGGTGCCGGACGACCAGCTTTCCCTGGCCATTGGTCGGGGGGGGCAGAATGTGCGCCTGGCCTCCAAGCTCATGGGCTGGCAGATCGATGTGAAGAGTGAGTCCCGCTTTGCCAAGTCTGAGGAGGCTGGTTTCCAGTCCCTGCTGGAGGTTGAGGGTATGACCGACCGGTTGGCCGAGACCCTCTACGATAACGGCATTGATTCAGCCGCGGCCCTGGCGGCGGCTGAGTTGGCCCTGGTGGCTGAGTTGCTGAAGTGCGAAGAGGAGGAGGCCAGTGCCATGGTTAGCTCCGCGGCCCTGGTTGCCGCCGCCCAGCCTGTCAGCCCGGCTGAGGGGGAGGAGGAGGTCGCCCCTGAGGAGACAGCTCCCGCAGCGGCGGAAGATGAAGGCGAGGCCGCTGGCGAGCCGGAAGTTGCGGAAGAAGAAGTTAGTGGTGAGATAGTGCCAGAGCCAGAGCCAGAGCCAGAGCTAGAGCCTGAGGTAGAACTCGAGCCAGAGGCGGTAGATGTAACTGAGGCGGAGGAGTAGCCTCGCCAAGGTCTGGGCGAAAATTTCCCCAGGGCCCCTTGCGGACCTGCATAGGTTGCGGGAGGCGCGCCCCCCAGGACACCCTGGTGCGTCTGGCCCATAACGGGGCAGACGCCATTGTCGCTGATCGGCAACGGCACCAATCTGGGCGGGGATGTTACTGGTGTGGCGACGAGAAGTGCAGCGTCCGCTTGAGCCGGCAGAAAAAGAAGGTGGCCTGGGCCTTGCGGCTGCGCACCTTGGATTTTGAATTTAGGTGTTGGTGAGATTAGGGACTTTTTTTGACAGGGGAATGTGCTTCCCCTTGGTTCTTAATCCTATTATTTTAGTTGGGGCCCGATAGGGCCGGCAATTTTCATTGTTTGTTGTGGCTGGTCAAGCCTGGTCCAGTCATGAAGGCTAGTGGGCAACGCAGGAGTTTGTCAGTATGAGAAAAGTCAGGGTTTACGAGTTGGCAAAAGAGGCCGGTATGGAGAGCAAGGAATTGACCTCCCAACTCATTGAAATGGGCTATAACGTCAAGGCCTATAATTCCACCCTTGATGAAGAGGTGGCCGCGGAGATCCGTCAACAGCTTGGCTTCAAGAAGGTCGAGGTGGAGGAAACCCGGATCCAGAAGAAGGGGAAGACAACCATTATCCGCCGGCGGTCCAAGAAAGGTCAGGCCGAGGAGAAGGTGGTCCTGAAGGCCGAGCCTGTCGAAGAAGTGGCAGAATCTCCTGCTGAAGAACTGGTTGCCCCACCTGCTCCGGAAGAAGAAGCAACCCCGGCGGAAGAGGTTCCAGAGGTTGTGGCGGAGGAAGTGCCTGCTGCCCCGGAGGAGCCAGTTGTGCCTGAGGTAAAGGCTGAGGAGGAGGCAGCTGCTCCTGCTCCGCCAGAGGAGCCGGTTGCCCCTGAGGAGACGCCTGCGCCTGCAGAGCCCGAAGAGATTAAGGCTGAAGAACAGCAGGAAGAAGAGGCGCCAGCGGTGGAGGCCAAGGAGGAGAAGGCCCCGGCCAGCACCCCCATCGGCAAAATTGCCCCCCAGGCGCCCCAGAAGAAGGGAATGGCCAAGATCGTTGGCCAGACCGTCTTGCCCCTGGATGTAAATGATCGCCCCCGGCGGCCAAAGAAGGTGGATAAGAAAAAGCCGCGTCCTGGCCAGCCACCCCGTCAGTTTACCGATGCCCCGGCCCCGGCCGGCGGCAAGGCCAAAAAGGGTAAACGGATTGTTAAGTTTACCAACGAGCCGGCCGGTGCCAGAGGCCGCAAGGGCGGTCGCCGCGGCGGGGCCGATATCGACGCCTCTTCGGCTGCCGCCTATGGTGGCCGCATGTCTTCCCGGGTCAAGATCGGCCGGGGACCGCGGGGTCGCAAGAAGGGTGGTAAGCAGAGGCAGGAGGAGCAGGTTTCCACCGTGGAGATGAAGGCGGCCAAGCGTAAGGTCACCATCTATGAGACCATCTCCGTGGGTGAGTTGGCCCATAAGATGATGGTCAAGGCCGGGGAGCTCATTGGTAAGCTCATGGGCATGGGCGTTATGGCCACGGTTAACCAGTCCCTCGACTTTGATACCGCCAGTCTCATCGCCGAGGAGTTCGGTTATGAGATCGAGCAGGGTCACACCGAAGAGCAGTCGGTCCTCGATCTTCAGGAGAGCCTGGAGGGCGGCGAGGTGAAACCGCGGCCGCCGGTGATCACCGTTATGGGGCATGTTGACCATGGTAAGACCTCTATTCTCGATGCCATCCGCGACACCGATGTGGCGGCTGGTGAGGCGGGTGGTATCACCCAGCATATCGGCGCCCACTATGTCCGCTCGCCCCAGGGCGATCTGGTATTCCTCGATACCCCGGGTCATGCCGCTTTTACCGAGATGCGTTCCCGCGGGGCTCAGGTCACCGACGTGGTTGTCCTGGTGGTGGCGGCCGATGACGGGGTGATGGATCAGACCCGGGAGGCGGTTAATCATGCCCGGGCCGCCGAGGTGCCGCTCTTGGTGGCGGTTAATAAGATTGATAAGGAAAACGCCGATCCCATGCGGGTCATGGGTGAATTGGCCGAGCTTGATCTCACCCCGGAGGCGTGGGGCGGTGATACCATCTTCGTCAACACCTCGGCCCAGACCGGTGAGGGTATTGAGGAGCTGGTGGAAAATATCCTCCTCCAGACCGAGATCCTCGAGCTTAAAGCCGACCCCAATCGTAAGGCCATGGGCCATGTGGTGGAGGCCCAGCTCCATAAGGGCCGTGGCGCTTTAGCCACCATCCTGGTCCAGCAGGGGACCATGCGGGTGGGTGACTCCTTTGTCGTGGGTGATTTTAGCGGCAAGGTCCGCTCCATGCGCGATGATAAGGGTAATGACCTCAAGGAGGCCGGCCCGGCCACTCCGGTGGAGGTTCAGGGCATGAGCGGCGTGCCCATGGCCGGTGATGAGTTTGTTGTGGTCACCGATGACAAGATGGCCAAGAGCGTCAGTTCCGAGCGTCAGATGAAAAAACGGGAGAAGGAACTGGCCTCCACCACCAAGATCTCCCTGGATAACCTCTTTGATAAGCTGCAGGAAGGGGAGGTCAAGGAGCTCAAAATCCTCCTTCGTTCCGATGTCCAGGGTACCTTGGAGGCGTTCAGCACGGCCTTGGAGAAGCTCACCACGGTAGAGATCAAGGTTAAGGTCCTCCATTCAGGGACCGGTACCATCACCGAGAGCGATGTCCTGCTGGCCGCCGCCTCCGACGCCCTGATCATCGGCTTCAATGTCCGGCCTTCGGCCAAGGTTACTGAGCTGGCTGAAAAGGAGAAGGTTGACCTGCGCTTCTATGACGTCATCTATCATGCCCTGGAGGATATCGAGAATGCCATGGTGGGTATGCTGGAGCCGATCTACGAAGAAGAGGTGATCGGCGGGGCCGAGGTGCGCGAGACCTTTGGTGTGCCTAAGGTTGGCACCATCGCCGGCTGTATGGTGACCAGCGGTCATATCGAGCGCAACGCCGGGGTTCGCCTCCTGCGGGACGGGGTGGTGGTCTATACCGGTACTATCTCCTCCCTGCGCCGCTTCAAGGATGATGTCAAGGAGGTCCAGAACGGTTATGAGTGTGGTATCGGCCTGGAGAACTACAACGATATTAAGATTGGTGATCTCATCGAGGCCTATGTGATGAAAGAGGTGGCGGCAACCCTGACCAAGTAATTTTTTGCTCGGGTCTTGCCCAGCCCCTTTTTTCCCTACTAATTTTTTTCAACCGCGCTCAGCCGCTGACGGAGAATAATGGCCGCCAAGAAACGTCGTTCCAAATATAGCCTGCCGGAAGAATTGGCCCCGGGGCCCCGGCGGCGGCCCCAGAGGGTAGCTGACCTGATTCAGGCCGAGGTGGCAAGTCTGCTCATCGCCGGGGTTAAGGACCCTCGGGTGGCGGGGGCAACGCTTATGGGGGTGCGGGTCACCGATGATCTTCGCACGGCCCGGGTGCTTTATACCTGTGGGGCCAGCGCCAAGGATGAGGTGGCCGCGGGACTTGACAGCGCCAAGGGCTTTATCCGCAGTCACCTGGCCAAGCAGCTCCAGATGCGCTACGTGCCGGATCTGATCTTTGTCTACGACGCCAGCCTCGATAAGCAGCAGGAGATTAACGACGTGCTGCGCGAGATAGGCGAGGAAAAATGAGCCAGCCCCAGCCAGAGCTGGTGGCGGCCTTAAGCGCTGCCCGTCGTATCCTTGTCGCCACCCATGTCTTTCCTGACGGCGACGCCCTGGGCTCCCAGCTTGCCGTAGGCCTGGCCCTGGAGTCGCTGGGCAAAGAGGTTTTGCTCTACAGCGCCGATGGGGCTCCCCATCTCCTTGATTTTCTGCCTGCCACTGAAAAGTTGGCCACCAGCCTGCCTGGCCCGGACGACAACTACGACTGTGTGCTGGTCCTGGACTGCGGTGACAGCAGCCGGCTGGGGGAGGCGGAAGAGGCTATCTTGGCCCTGGCTCCGGTTCTCGCCATCGATCATCACAATAATCATAAATTCTTTACCGAGCTGGCCTGGGTGGATGATAAACGCTCCTCCACCGGCGAGATGGTCTATGATCTCTGCCGTCTCCTGGGGGTGGAGCTGAGCTACGAGATGGCCTACTGTCTTTACACCGCCATCCTCACCGATACCGGCTCCTTCAAGTATGAGTCCACCAGTGCCCATACCCTGCGGGTGGCGGCCGATCTTCTGGATTTAGGGGTGCGGCCCGACGAGGTGTGCGGCCATATCTTCGATAATTACTCCAGCAACCGCCTCCGCCTCCTCCAGGAGGTTCTGGCCACCCTGACCCTCCATGGCCGGGAAACCATCGCCTTCATCCGGGTGACCCAGGCGGCCCTGGCCCGGACCGGGGCCAAGACCGGCGACACCGAGATGTTCATCGATTTTCCCCGCTCCTTAAGTTCGGTGAAGGTGGCCGTCTTCCTGAAGGAGGTGGACAATGATCTTGTCGGCGTAAGTATGCGGGCCAAGGGTGAGGTGGATGTGGCCGCGGTGGCCCGCTCCTTTGGTGGCGGTGGTCATGTCAACGCCGCCGGTTTCAAGCGGCCTGATGTCTCCCTGGACCGGTTGCAGGAGGAGATTCTCCAGCAACTGCTGCCCCTGGTCTGATTCTTTTTTTGCCCTCCCTTTCTCGTCTTTTTCCCCGTTTTCAGCAAAAAAAACATGAACTCCCCTCCCCAAACAGTCTGCGGTGTCCTGCTGGTGGACAAACCGGTTGGCCCCACCTCATTTCGCATTGTCCAGCAGGTGCGGCGGGCCACCGGCGTCAAGAAGGTGGGCCACGCCGGCACCCTGGACCCCTTTGCCTCCGGCCTGCTGATTGTCTGCGTCAGTCGCAGTGCCACCAAACAGATAGATTCCTTCATGCAGGGCGATAAGGAGTATGTCGCCACCCTGCAGCTGGGGGTGGAGACCTCCACCCTTGACCCTGAGGGAGAGGTTACGGCCCGCCATGAGGTGCCATCCCTGTCTGCCGCCGCCCTGGAAGAGGTGCTGGCCGCCTTCCGGGGCGAGCTGCTTCAAGCCCCGCCCCAGTTCTCGGCGGTGAAGCATAAGGGCAAGCCCCTCTATCACTATGCCCGGAAGGGGGTGGAGATTAAAAAAGAGCCACGGCCCATCACCATCCATGAGCTTGAGCTTCTGGAGCAGCAGCAGGATAGGCTGCAGTTGCGGGTGGTCTGCTCCAAGGGCACCTATATCCGGGTGCTTGCGGCCGACATCGGTACGGCCTTGGGTTGCGGCGCCCATCTCACCAGCCTGCGCCGCACGGCCAGCGGCCTTTTCCGGGTTGAGGAGAGCGTGGATGGCAACCTTCTCACCACTCCGGCGGCCCCGGCCCTGGTCGCCGCTAACCTGCTAGCGGTGGAGGAGTGTCTGGCCCGGGGTCAGGATTAA
The DNA here is from genome assembly GCA_039714595.1 of Thermodesulfobacteriota bacterium. Taxonomy (GTDB): domain Bacteria; phylum Desulfobacterota; class Desulfobulbia; order Desulfobulbales; family SURF-16; genus JAOZSN01. The sequence goes on from JBDLJA010000022.1 coordinate 39,301, forward strand.
TACTTTTTCTAAGTTAGCTGGCGGCGGCAACGGTTTGCCCTGCCTGGACTTTCGGGTGATAATTGTCTCTCTTCAGCCCTTGGCTGGTTCACCGCTTCTGGAGCCCCGGGCGGGCAATAAAACCCTTGTTTTTTTTATGGCGCCATGTTTTATAGTGGGATTGCTTTAATGGCGTGGGAAGAAAATGGTTCTTCTCGGGCCTTTTTTTATTAATAGGAGGAAATATCGGTTGGGGCCTGAAACGGCTTGCTGACCTGATTATTTTCTTTGCTGGAGAAAAAAATGACCTTAGCAGTTGATCAAAAAAAAGAGATTATCGCCAAGTATGGCAAGACTCCCACCGATACCGGCGCCCCTGAGGTTCAGGTTGCCCTGCTCACCGCCCGGATCAGCTACCTCACCGATCATTTTCAGACCCATAAGAAGGATCATCACTCCCGTCGCGGTCTCTTGAAGCTTGTGGGCCAGCGCCGGCGTCTGCTCAACTATATCAAGAATAGCGATATCACCCGCTACCGTGAGCTTATCAGCGAGTTGGGTATCCGTAAGTAGTTCTTCTTTAAATAAGGGTCTTGTCCCTTTAGCTATATTCCCTGGCTGGTCATCGTGGCTGGCCAGGGTTTTTTTATTCCCCGTCATCTTCAGGGCCCGTTTTTTAAGGGTGTTGACCTGTCACAGAAACCACGGAATTGCAGGGTGATTACCTGCCATTCCGTGGGGTCTGTGGCTTCTTTGCCGCCCAGGACAGTCGTCGTCGTCGTCTCTGGCGTGACCCGAGAAGATAACAAACTTAGATGGAGTTCCCATGTACAAAAAAATTGAAGTAGAAATGGGGGGGCGTCCCCTCACCATCGAAACCGGCAAGATTGCCAAACAGGCCAGCGGCGCCGCCATGGTTACCTATGGCGAGACCGTGGTTCTGGTCACTGCCGTGGGCGCCCGCGAGGCCAAGCCGGACATCGATTTCCTGCCCCTCACCGTGGAGTATCAGGAGCGCTTCTATGCCGTGGGTCGTATCCCTGGCAGTTTCTTCCGCCGCGAGATCGGCCGTCCCACCGAGAAGGAGACCCTGACCTGCCGTTTTATCGACCGGCCCCTGCGGCCGCTCTTTGCCGACGGTTATGGCTGTGAGACCCAGGTTATCGCCACCGTTATGTCGGCCGACAAGGATCATGACTCTGATCTGCTGGCCATGATCGGCGCCTCCACCGCCCTGTCCATCTCCCACATCCCTTTCCTCGGCCCCATCGCCGGTGTTCGGGTGGGCCTGGTAGACGGCGAGTATGTCATTAATCCCACTGCTGAGCAGAAAGAGCAGTCGCGGATGGAACTCATCGTGGCCGGCACCAAGGACGCCGTTGTTATGGTTGAGGGTGGCATGGATCTCCTTTCTGAAAAAGAGGTGCACGAGGCGATCTATTTTGGTCACGAGGCGATCCAGCCGCTGCTGGCGGCCCAGGAAGAGATGCAGGCCGAGCTTGGCAAGACCAAGATGGTGGTTGCGGCCCCTGAGGTGGATGCTGAGCTTGCAGCCAAGGTTGCCGAGTTTGCCACCGCTGGCATTGATAAGGTTATTGCCACCACCGATAAGCTGGAGCGCCAGGATGTGGCCCGTGAGCTTAAAGAAGAGGTTCTGGCCAAATTTATCGCCGAGGATGCTGATTTTGACCGGATTAAAGAGGTAAAGGGTCTGGTCAAGGATCTCCAGAAGAGCATGATGCGGGCCAGGATTGTTGAGGCGGGCGAGCGCATTGGCGGCCGCAAGAGTGATGAGGTGCGTGACATTGCCACCGAGGTTGCGGTTCTGCCCCGGGCCCATGGTTCCTCCCTCTTTACCCGGGGTGAGACCCAGTCCATGGTTACCGCTACCTTAGGCAGTGGCATGGATGAGCAGCGGGTAGAGACCCTGACCGGCATGGAGTTCCGTAATTTCATGCTCCATTACAACTTCCCCCCCTTCTGCGTGGGCGAGGCCCGTTTCCTCCGGGGCCCCAGTCGCCGTGACATCGGTCATGGCGCCCTGGCCACCCGCGCCCTTACCGCAGTACTGCCTGAAGGCGAGGAGTTCCCCTATACCATCCGGGTGGTCTCTGAGACCCTGGAGTCCAACGGCTCCTCCTCCATGGCCACCGTCTGCGGCGGTTCCCTGGCCCTGATGGATGCCGGTGTGCCCATCAAGGCGCCGGTCTCCGGTGTGGCCATGGGTCTGATCAAGGAGGGTGACAACGTGGTCATCCTCACCGATATCCTCGGTGACGAGGATCACCTGGGCGACATGGACTTCAAGGTAACCGGTACCGAAGACGGTATCTCCGCCCTGCAGATGGATATCAAGATCGATGGGGTAACCAAAGAGATCATGGCCGATGCCTTAGAGCAGGCCAAGGCGGGCCGGATCCACATCTTAGGCGAGATGAATAAGTCCCTGGAGGCCCCGCGGCCCGAGGTGCCGGAGCACGCGCCCAAGATGCTGGTCCTGCAGATTAACCCGGATAAGATCCGTGACCTCATCGGCCCTGGTGGCAAGGTGATTAAAGGTCTGGCGGCTGATTACGACTGTAAGATCGATGTGGTTGATTCCGGTGAGGTGAAGATCTTTGCCCCGGATGGCGACAAGGCTGCCGCGGTGAAAGAGCAGGTAGAGATGATCACCGCTGAGGCGGAGATCGGTAAGATCTACAAGGGCGTGGTTAAGACCATTGTTGACTTTGGCGCCTTTGTCGAGATCCTGCCCGGTACCGATGGGTTGGTTCACATCTCCGAGTTGGAGGAGAAGCGGGTCAATAAGGTCACCGACGTCCTGCAAGAGGGCGAGGAGGTGATGGTCAAGGTGCTGGCCGTGGATCAGCGTGGTAAGATTCGCCTCAGCCGCAAAGCCGCCATGGAAGAAGGGTAAAAAGCCCAGGAGCACCTCATCTTTGCCCGTTTGCCCCGGCTCGCATAGCACTACTATGCTTCGCCGGGGCAAACGAACAAACCTAAGGCACTCCTGAACTTTTTCCTGTTTGGCTGGCGTTGAAAGGGGAGTGGAAAGATGGCTTTAGGGCCTCTTTTTGCTCCCCTTTTTTGTTGGTGTTTCTTTGTAATTGCGCTAGGTTGTTTCTTTTAATAATTGGCTGTGAATTAATCTCATTTCCCTCCTCTCGTTTAAGTCAAAAAGATGAAACCCCTTGCCATTACCATGGGCTGCCCGGTGGGTATCGGGCCGGAACTTATCCTGAAACTCTTTGCCAGCCATGGGGCGGGCCAGGAGATGCTTGTTGTGGGCGATCCGGAGGTATTGGTGCGCACCGGCCGTCAGCTGGGCTTGGCCGCGCCGGTCTGCTCCTGGCAGCCGGGGGATGACGTGGAAGATGGGGGGATTGCCGTCTATAATCCCTGCCCCGAGATTTCCCTGGCCGGTCTCAGCTGGGGTCAGCCCAGCAAAGAGAGCGGCCGGGCCATGGGGTGCTGGATCGAGGCGGCGGTGGAGCTCTGCCAGCAGGGCGAGGTGAGCGGACTTGTCACCTGTCCCATCACCAAGACCGCCTTGAATGAGGGGGGGTATAGCTTCCCCGGTCACACCGAGATGCTGGCTAAGCTCTGCCACACCAAGCGCTTTGCCATGATGATGGCCGGTGAGAGTCTGCGGGTCACCCTGGTGACCATCCATGTCGCCCTGGCCCAGGTGCCGGGCCTTGTCACCAAAGAGTCGCTGGCGGAGATGATCGGTATCACCTGGGAGGCCCTGCGGGCTGATTTTGGCCTGGCCGAACCGCGTCTGGCCGTGGCCGGCCTCAACCCCCATGGCGGCGAGGGCGGGATGTTCGGCCGCGAGGAGGAAGATATTGTCGCCCCGGCCGTGGCCGCGGCCAGGGTTCGGGGCCTGGATGTGGCAGGGCCATTTCCCCCTGACACTGTCTTTCATAAGGCGGCGGCCGGCCAATTTGACGCGGTGGTCTGCATGTACCACGATCAGGGTCTCATCCCCTTCAAGCTTCTCCATTTCAGCGACGGGGTCAATGTTACCCTGGGGCTGCCCATTGTCCGCACCTCGGTGGACCATGGCACGGCCTATGACATCGCCGGCACGGGCCAGGCCGATCCGGCCAGTCTCATCGCCGCCGTTGATCTTGCCGCCCAGATCGCTGCTAACAGGAGGGCTTTGCCATGATGGCTAAGGGCATCGGCCTCTGCGGGGCCCACCGCACCGGCAAGACCACCATGGCCCGCCAATGCGCGCGGGACTACGCCCTGGCCCTGGTTACCACCGATACCAGCGCGGTCTTTGCCGAGCATGGCCTGGACCCGGCCGCTCCCATGGATTTTGCCACCCGCCTCTGGATTCAGGACAAGGTGCTGGTTGCCGGTGAGGCGGTGTGGGGCGGCCAGGAACGCCCCTTTATCACCGATCGCACCCCTTTA
>JBDLJA010000023.1:0-43201 GCA_039714595.1 Thermodesulfobacteriota bacterium
GGGAAACTGTGTGGGAGAGTAGGTCGTTGCCGCATTTTTTATATACAAAAGCCCTTGGTTAGTTATCTAACCAAGGGCTTTTTTTTGTGCTTCTTTGCTGGCGGGCGGATTACTGCGGCAAAAGGCTCTTCTGGGCCTATCTATCACTTTGTTACGGCAGGCAGGTAGATGGAAACCCTGGTGCCTTTTCCTTCGCTGGAGGCGACATCGATAAAGCCATTATGTTTTTGCATAATGGAGTGCACTATCGACAGGCCCAGGCCGCAGCCTTTATCACTGCCCATTTCCTTGGTGGTAAAATAGGGATCGAATATTTTACCAAGGTTCTCCTCGTTAATTCCCTGGCCCGTATCCTCGATATCCAGCCGGACCCATTTGCCCGTTTTACTGGGAGAGACATTGTCCTCATTGCGGCAGCTGATTCTTATCTCCCCATCTTGACCCACGGCCTGTATGGCGTTGGCCAACAGGTTATCGATAACCAGGCTGATCTGCTCGTTATCGATCTCCACCGGCCAGAGGTTGTCGGCAAATTTTAACTGGTAAACGGTTGTTGTTCCAGAGAGGATTTCGGTTACAATTTCAGGAAAAAGGGCGCCGGGGTCCACCAATGTGGTTAGGGGGGAGCCGCCCTTGGAAAAGGTAAGAAACTGTTTGGTCAGCCTGGTCGCATGTCTGGTGGCGTCCTGGGCCTTAGCGAGTATCCTTGCCCCATCAGGGCATTCTTTTTCTATTTTAAGGCGGGCAATGTCGAGATTCCCCATGATAACCGTCAGCAGGTTGTTGAAGTCATGGGCTATGCCACCGGCGAGAACACCGATTGATTCAAGTTTCTTTATTTTGATCTGTTCAGCCTCTGCCCGTAGTCGCGCTGATATATCTCTAAAGATTACAACACTGCCCCTCTGGCCCTGCTCCAGGGGCAAAGGAGTGGCGTTGACCTCAACCGGAATAATCTCACCGTTTTTGTGGAGGAAAAAATCTTTGGCATTTTTAAAGGTCTCTCCTGCCAGGGTGGTGGTGACCAGGTGGCATTCATCAAGGGTTATCAACTCTTTTTCCTTCTTATGTCGATGCAGGAGTAAGTGGGCGTCCTTGCCGGCCAGTTCAGCAGGTGAATAGCCCAGTTGCTGGTGCATGGCGTCGTTGCTGAAGATAATTTTCCCATCGCCATTATTGACGTAGAGGGATTCTCCCATATGGGCGGTAATGGCCCGCAACCTCGACTCGTTGTTGCTCAGTTTGCTGACTGTTTGTCTATGCCGCCAGATATACCAGCTAAGGATGAGGAGAAAGATGATCTGGGCGAGTATGAGATAGCGATAGGTGTTCCACAGGGTAGTAATTTCGCGATCCTTTTCGTAGGAGATGATGTACGCCACCTGCTCATCCTTGATGTTGCGAATGGGAATGCCGGTGATAATAAAGTTGTCTTTCTCATGACGAATGAGGGCGCTGAAACTTCTTTCGGCCGTAATTTCCTCCTGTATCTTCCGGTTGGCGCCAATAATGGGGTTTAGTTGCCGGGCCAGAGGAAAGAGCGGGTCCTGGAGATCAAAGCCAAGAACCCGTAAATCCTCTATTACGTATTCCCTGTTCAAGGCCACCGGCCTGTAGATTACTCTCTCTGAAGGAAGGGCCTTGGCCATGACCGCCGTCTTTTTTTGGATAAAGAGATGGGTATGGTCGGCAAGGGCTTTCTCCATCGAGTCCTGGATGCCTTTAAATGAGATCGAAGTTTCCACCCCCCCCACATGTTTTCCCTGATATTGGAGGGGGAAGACATAGCGAAAGCCGCTGTATATCTTGCCATTCTCAAAACCGAATATCGCTTTGCCGGTGGCATTGACCAGCCTGACTGACTCCCTGAAATCAGTCAGGTTGTCGTCATACTCTTCCAGCCTGTGAAAGCGGATAAAGGAGGTGTTGTCCGGGAAGTGAAAATGGAGCTGTCGGAGGTTTTTTTGGGTCAACCGGTTGTAAGAGGGATAGAGGAGGCGGTAGAGCCTGCCCCGGAGTATAGCTTGCTGTTCAGATGACGCGCCATACGCCTCAGCCATGATCTGGAGGATTTCTGGCCGGTTTATTACCTCGTCATAGAGGGTTTTGGAGTAGATCCCGTACAGGTGGACAGTGGTGGTATAGGAGGTTTCCAGGATACTGAGGTGGCGGGCATGGATATCCTCCTCCCGTTTCTGCCATGTATGGTACAGGCTAAAGGAGGGGACAATCGTTACGAGGAGCAGCAGTGCTGTCAGGCGCCACATGATCTAAAAGTTCCCCTGGCTTGGAATGGTGATCCCCTGCAACCATTCCCGGATGACGTCATAGTCGCTGTCGATTACCGTTGTTGCGCCATTGCGGACATTTTTGCCCCAGCCGCGGGTTAACACGCGGTGTTTCTCATTGGTCAACGGTTTCAAGGTCAGCAGACTATTGCGGATTTTCTCTATGTCGCTGACGGACATGGTCTTGCCGTTGGCCACGAGAAGAAAGCCTGGCAGCGGTTTGCTCTCGGCCAGGAAACGCAGGCCCAGGTGGGCGTATTTTTTGCCTATGGAGGTTTTGATGCCGCCTCCGGCAAACTCACCCCGGATGACAGTGAGGGCAACCTCCTGATGGCTGCCGGTGTAGCGAAATTTACTCTGCTTAATCGAGAGCCCGGCCTGTTCGAGGAGATGTGCCGTGGCGAGGTAGCCGCAGGTGGAATGGGGCTGGGTCAGGCCTATGCCCTTATCCTTGAGGGGTTGTAGCGTTGCCAGGCCGCTTTCGATACCGGTGATTATGGAACAGGTATAGGTATCCTTCCCCTGGCCATTGAGAAAGCGGACAACCGGTTCCGCCTCAGGATACGCCTGGCGTAACTCCACGTAGGGGAGGGGGCCGAGAAAGGCCAGATCAATCTTGCCCGTTTGAAAGTCACTGAGAATCGTAGCGTAGTCACTGTGATAGCTAATGGTGATAGTTGAGCCAAGATCTTGCTCAACAAAGCGCAGCATGGGGGCGATCTGCCTGAGCACCTTTTCCTTCTGCTCCATGGGCAGGGGAGCAAAGGTAAGCTGGCCGGCAGGGCAGCTGGAAGAAAGGGTGAACAGTAGAGAGAGTATCAGGGCTGGGATATATCTAAATTTCATCTAATACCGCCTTAACCGCCTGGCCAAGCTGATCAATTGAGTAAGGTTTCTTTATGAAGCCACCAGCCCCAAGTTCAATGGCCGCCTTGATGTCATCACTTTCAGAGTAGCCACTGGTAATAAGGGCCTTCTGGTCGGGGTACAGCTTTATTATCTCCTCATAGGTCTGCCGGCCGTTTATCCCAGGCTCCATCATCATGTCGATCACCAGCAGGTCGACCCTATGTTCCTTGACGAATTCAATGGCCTCCTCCCCTGACGGGACAACGTCCACCCGGTAGCCCAGGGCGGTGAGCATATGATTGGCAATATCCTGCAGGAGGGGTTCATCTTCCACAACCAGGATATATTCGTTGTTTCCCCTGCTGACAGGTGCATCACCGGTTTCCACCTTTACCCTTTCCTTCTCGCGGCTCAAGGGGAAGTAGAGGTGAAAGCAGGTGCCATCCTCACTGCTTTCAACCGTTACCTTGCCGTTATGGTCCTCCATGGTGTTCCAGACCACGGTGAGGCCCAGGCCGGTGCCACTGCGGCCCATTACCTTTTTGCTGTAAAACGGGTCAAAGATATGCTCCAGGTCATCTTTGCTAATGCCGGAACCATCGTCCTGAACGTTGATAACAAGATAGTCGCCCGCGACAATATCATACTTGTCGCCTTCCCTTTCATCAATGCGGTGATTCTCGGTGATCACCTCAACCTTTCCAGGGCCATCAATGGATTCTGTGGCGTTTGTCACCAGGTTCATGAGACATTTCTTAACGTGGACCGGTGAGCAGAGCACATTTGCTGACCGGGCCTCAAGGTGGTACTGGCACTTTATTTGCGGATGGAGGGATCTTAGTTTTATGTGCTCCGGAGATTTACAGTACTCCTCCACCAGGCGGTTCATGTTATATGATTCCCTGGGACTGGCCGCCCCTCTGGCCACGGTGAGGAGATCAGCCACCACCGTGGCAGCCCTTTTGCCTGATTCGTTGATCGCCTCGATCTGGCCCCTTATCTCGCTCTCCTCTGGCAGTTTGTGGAGGATCAGCTCCGGGTAGCCCACAACCCCTGAGAGGATATTGTTAAGGTCGTGGGCCACTCCGCCCGCCAGCAAGCCGATGGACTCCAGCCGTTGCGACTGATGCAGCTTTTTCTCCAGCACCTCTTTTTCATCTTCGTCCTGTTTACGGGCGCTGATATCACGACTAACGGCAATGAGGCGATCATCATCACCGATTTTGGCAAGTCTAAGGCTGACCTCCACCCAGAATATCCGCCCCGCTAAAGAGCGGGCCTGCCACTCAAAGGTTTGCGGGGTTCCTGCCATGGCGGCCCTGATCTTTTTCAGGGCGCCTTGGGTGGTGTATGGCTTGACGCCGGAGCTGAACGTCCCCACTTCGCTGCCCAGCGCCTCCGTGCGCGTGCAACTGTACATCTCACACATCCGCTGATTAACATCGAGAATTTTGCCGCTGGCGGCGTCGTGGATGAAGATCGCCTCGCCCACTGAATTGAAGATCGCCTGGGTCCGCATCTCACTGGCGCGCAGATCCTGGATGTTGCGGGAGATGGCCTGGGTCATACCATTGAAGTCATGGGCCAGCATGGCGATCTCATCGTGGCCGGAGACGGCTATTCTGGCGCTGTAGTCGCCGCTGGCAATCTGGCGGGAGCCCTTGGCCAGCAGGCGAATGTGGCGGGTAATGAGATAACCGCCAGAGGCTAGGAGCAGGAGGCTTAAAAAGATCTCCGCTCCGGCAATAATGATCCCTTCCCGGATAACATTGTTTTTGGTGTCCACCATGGAGGCAAGGGATAGACCAAAACAGACCGTGCCCACCTCTGTGTCGATAATGGTGAGCGGCAGGCGGATATCGTAACTGAGGTCACTCAAAGCCTCCAGCACGCTATGGTCCTCTGCTGGCAGGGAGCCAGCAGAGGCAAGGGTGCCGGCAGAGGCGATAACGGTGCCGAACTGGTCAAAGACGGTGAGATAATTTATCTCGGTATGCTCGGTGCTGGTGAGGCGCTCCAGGATAGCGGCTACCTCGGCATGGTCAAACTGAAACACCCGGCCGGCCAGGGCCGCGTCCAGTAAGGGGGAAAGGGCCTCAAGGCGGGTCTGGGCCTGGGATTCAACGGCATGATGGAGCAGGCGAAAGCTGTTGGCCAGCAGCACCGAGAGCATAATAAACTCCACCGTAATTGCGGCGGCCACCAGCTTAAAGAGTAGGGAGCGGTACCAGGGGACGGTTTGGTCGGGGGCAACCATTGCCCTATTTTTCAGTCAAGACATGGATGTACGGGTCAATTAGCTCCATGGCCGCCTGATCAGGGGGGAGAAAAGATTCGTACTGGCTCTTCTGGAAAAATTCCTTGCCCGCTGGCGTGTCATTGAAGGCCAGGAGCGACTGGCGCAGGCGGCGGATCATCTCCTGATCGCTTCCCGGGGGCGCCATCACCAGGAAGGAGGGGGGGGCCGGTTTCTCGGCCCGGTATATCTCGCGGAGCTGCTGCTGCTGCTCTTCATTGACATGAATCCACTTGTCCCAGAGCAGGGTTGGCGTCGCCCCCACCGTGACCTCCCCCAGGAATACGGCCTGCACCACGTTGGAAAAGGTGGCTGTCTCCACGACTTTAACGTCCTCGCCCATGGTCAGCCCCTTTTCGGCCAGGGCCTTTTCCGCCATCTGGTAGGTCACTGAACGCCAGTTGCCCACCGCCATCTTGCCGCCCTTAAGATCCTCAATTGTCTCAATGCCGGAGTCTTTCCGCACCAGGAGCAGGGTGGCGGTCTGCTGGCTGGACATGACCACCAGCTGCCAGCCATCGCGCTTCTGGGAGAGACGGCCCATGTGGGGCGCGGTGACGACCAGGTCATAACTACCCTTAGTGACCCGTTCCATATAGCTCAGGAAGTTGGGGGCGGAGACCATGATAACCCTGCGGCCCAGGGCGGTTTCCATCCGTTTGACTAAAGGGGAGAGCTGGGCCACCATCTGGCTCGCTGAGATATATGGGAAGACACCGAGGATCAGAGGTTTACTGTCCTGGGCGGCGGATAGCGGTGAGGTGAGAAAAAAGCAGAGGATAAAAAATATGGCGCCAAGAGACTTTTTTAATTTGCCCATCGCTGCCCTCCTTATGTCAGGATGAAAGAACGTAGTCGGGAAAGGGGTAACCCCGGGATGATCCTTTAAGTTTAAAGGGTATCATTCTAAGGGGCCGAGTTCTATCATTACCATCAGGGAGACCTTAACTTTTCGGGAACGGGATAATTAATATTTTTGCGGCCGCAAAGTTTGCTGCCCTTGAGCTGTGCTGACTTGATCTGATTACCGTCCCCCCCTATGGGGCAACGTATTGCGCCACATGGGGCGGCGGCAAACGGCGAGAATAAGAACTCTTCTGGTCCTACCACGAGCGGTTTTAGGCGGCAGCAAGGGCTTTAAGGATGTCTCTTGGGGCAGAAGGCTTGCCAGGTGGAGCGGTTCCGGGTCACCTCCCATAACCAGATTTTCCATAAACCTCAGGGAGTAAAGTAATGAGTGAGTTGAGGGAAGGGGTAGAGAGGCGGGAGCGGATTAACAAACTCAAACGCGCCTTTGCCTACAATATTTTCTACAAGCAGGGCGTCACCACGGATACGGCAACCCTGAACGACCATTTCCTTGCCGTCTCCCACACCCTGCGCGATCGCATGCAGCACCTCTTTGTCAATTCGGTGGAGGCGATCTTTGCCAAAGACACCAAGATTGTCTGCTACCTCTCGGCCGAATTTCTCATGGGGCCCCATCTCCACAACAACCTGGTCAACCTTGGCCTCTATGAGGAGTTTGCCCAGGCGGCAGACGAAACCGGCCTCAACCTCAAGCAGATAATTAATCACGAAGAGGAGCCAGGCCTTGGCAATGGCGGCCTGGGCCGCCTTGCCGCCTGTTACCTCGATTCCCTGGCCTCCCTGCAGATCCCGGCCATTGGTTACGGCATCCGCTATGAGTATGGCATGTTTGACCAGGAGATCGTCGACGGCTGGCAGAGGGAACTCAGTGACGGCTGGCTGCGGCCCGGTAACCCATGGGAGATAAAAAAGCCGGACCATGCCTGTGACGTTGGTTTCGGCGGCTACACCGAGGAGTACAGGGGCGAGAGGGGAAATGTCAGGCACCGCTGGGTGCCGGCCCGGGTAATAACCGGCATCCCCTACGATACCCCGGTGCCAGGCTATAAGGTGAACAACACGAATCTCCTGCGCTTGTGGAGTGCCGAGGCGCACAGCTCCTTTGATTTTGCTGATTTCAACACCGGAGACTACTACGGGGCGGTGGAGGATAAGGTCAAGGCGGAGACCATCACCAAGGTCCTCTATCCCAATGATGAGCAGTTTCAGGGCAAGCAGCTGCGCCTGGAACAGCAGTATTTTTTCGTCTCCTGCTCATTGCAGAATATGATTAAGATCCATCTGTACATGTATGTCAGTCTTGACAACTTCCATGCAGGCTTTGCCGCCCAGCTCAACGATACCCATCCCGCCGTGGCGGTTCCGGAACTGATGCGGTTGCTGGTGGATGTTCATCTCTATAGCTGGGAGGAGGCGTGGGAGATAACGGGCAAGACCCTCTGCTATACCAACCACACTCTCCTCCCTGAGGCGATGGAGAAGTGGCAGGTCGAGCTTTTCACCCGCCTCCTGCCCCGGCATATGGAGATTATCTACGAGATCAACCGCCGTTTCTTAGATGAGGTGCGCCTGCGCTACCCCGGCGACAATGAGCGCCTGGCGCGCATGTCCATCATTGATGAATCAGGCCCGCGCTACGTCCGGATGGCAAACCTCGCCTGCATTGGGACAAAGGCCATTAATGGGGTGGCGGCCATGCACACCGATCTTCTGAGGCGCCACACCCTGGCCGACTGGGATGAGATGTATCCCGGCAAGATTCGTAATGTCACCAACGGGGTTACCCCCAGACGCTGGGTCGCGGTGAGCAATCCGCCTCTCACCGAGCTTATCACCGACGCCATTGGTGAAAGATGGATAACGGATCTGCGCGAACTGCGTAAGCTCGTTCCCCTGGCGGAGGACAGCGCTTTCCGCCAGGCCTGGCACGCCATCAAGGGGCTCAATAAGGATGACTTTGCCACCCTTGTTCGCAACCAGCAGGGCATTATTGTGGATCCTGAGGCGATGTTTGATGTCCAGGTCAAGCGGATCCATGAGTATAAACGGCAGCACCTGAACGTGCTCCACATCATCACCCTCTATAACCGGATCAAGGCCAGGCCTGATATCGACATCACCCCCCGCCTCTTTGTCTTTGGCGGCAAGGCGGCGCCGGGCTACTTTATGGCCAAGCGGATGATCAAACTGATCACCTCGGTGGCCCGGGTGGTAAATAATGATCCGGATGTTAAGGATCGCCTCAAGGTGTTCTTTATCCCCAACTATAATGTCAAGATCGGCCATGTGGTCTACCCGGTGACCGACCTGTCCGAACAGATCTCCCTGGCCGGCAAGGAGGCGTCCGGCACCGGCAATATGAAGTTTGCCATGAACGGCGCCCTGACCATCGGCACCCTTGACGGGGCCAATGTTGAGATTAGAGAGGAGGTGGGGGCGGAAAACTTCTTCCTCTTCGGGCTGACGGTGGAAGAGGTGATGCATCTGCAGGGGGCGGGTTATAACCCCAGGAAATACTATCAGGAAAACAGTGAGTTGCGCCAGGCGGTTGATCTCATCGCCGCCGGCCATTTCTCCCATGGGGATGGGGAGCTGTTCAGGCCCGTTGTTGATTCCCTCCTAAATGACGACCCGTACATGCTCATGGCCGACTACCAGCAATATATCGACTGCCAGGACAGGGCCGCCGCGGCCTATGGCAACCGGGAGAAGTGGACCAGGATGTCTATCTTAACCACGGCCCGGATGGGAAAGTTTTCTTCAGACCGGGCCATCACTGATTACGCCGAGAAGATCTGGCAGGTGAAGCCCTTCCCGGTGCAACTTAAATGGCAATCCCTGCCTGAGGACGGGGTACTCTTCTCCGCCAAAAAATATTTCAGCGAATTGTGAGAGGCCCACACTCCCCTTGCTAGATGGAGGTTTTAACCTTGGGCAGAAACAGCAGAAGTGCGCAGCACGTGGCGAGTTTCACTGAGCAGTTGGCTATCTGCGGGCAAAGCCTGCGCTTTTAACTTCAGGTAAAACCAACTGCGAGTAATAAAAAAAGCCGTTTCCCTGTAGGGGGGAAACGGCTTAGGAAGGAAGAGGTACTGCAAAAATAGCAATACTTCGTACTGCCCCTGGTCCCCGTCCTGGCGGGCGGGGATGATCTTTACCGCCCTGGCAACATTTGTTGCCAGGGCGTTTTTTTTTGGTTAACAGCCTACTTCTTGCGGGCGGCACCCTTGACCTTCATCGGGTCGCCTTTATAGCCTAAGCTCTGCCAGTCAAGGCGGCCTTTGTCGCCATGACAGTCGAGACAGCCCAGGGCCTTGTCCTTCTCGGCCACCATGTGGTTGATGGGCCAGTAGGTCTCGGTCTCGGCAAAGCCGTACTTGCCGCTGTACTCCAGACCATTGGCCTTCATGCCCGCCTTGGCCGCCTCGTTCCAGGCGTTGGCGGCAACCTTGGGGTCTTTGGACTTGTAGTTGACCCAGTACGCCTCCTTGTCACCCTTGGGGCCCCATACCTTGGCAGTGGCAAAGTAGTTGTTAACCGTGTCATAGATCTGCTTGCCGGTGTGGATCTTGAACGGCATGATCTTGGCCTTCTTGTCCTTGATGCTGCCCAACGGATAGTTTAATGGGGTGGGCTTCTTCGGGTCGATCTTGTCGCCCAAGGCATAGGTGCCGGCGGTGCCGTTGTACCAGCGGTAGCTGGGCACCACGTTGTCCTCATAGGTGAAGAGACCCTTCTTGGCGATGTACACCTTGTGGCCGTGGGAATCCTTCTCCACCACCTTGCCCTTGGGGCGTTTTTCCGACTTGGACCAATCCCAGCTCATCTTGGTGCCGTCCACCTTGGCATAGGCGGGGATGTGGCAGGCCTGGCAGGAGACGGCGGCGGCATGGCTGTTGAGGGTTGACTCGCTGTGCGGCTCAGCGTCATGACACTGCTCGCAGGTCACATCGTTGCCGCTGCCCATGGGGCTGACGATGAGGGAGTTGCCGGCAATCTTATGGGCCTCGGTGGTGTGGCACTCCTGGCAGGCAAAGTCCTGGCCGCCGCTGGCGGCTGAGCCCATGTGGACATCAACCTCTTTGGTGGGGTTGATTAACGCCTTGCCGATATCGCCATGCTTGACATTGTTGCCGCCGCCGCCAAAGGCATGGCAGCTCAGGCAGTCGTCCCGCTCCGGCTTGCCAACATTGCGCGCCACCTTGAGCAGGTCCACTTTGTTCTTGTCCATGCTGGCCTTGCCGGTGTAGCCGGCCGGCATACCCGCCCCGGCGCCCGGCTTCTTATAGGTGCTGGTGGTGTCGTGGCAGACGAGACAGTCAACCCGCGACTGGTCTGTAAAGTCAAAGGTCCCATCCTTCCAGCCATAGCCCACGTGGCAGCTGGTACAGCGCGGCTCGTTGCTCTTGATGGCGCCGCAAAAGTTGTTCATGACGTTTTGCTTGCCGCGCATCTCCTTTTTGCCGTCCACCTTCTGTTCGGTGGCCCAGGTCCAGTGACTGGTGGCCATAACCTCGGTGGCGACATCGTCGTGGCAGTTTATGCATGCCTTGGTCACCTCCATGGGGCTGGCAAAGGGACCTTCAATCTCGGCGTGCATCGCCTTGGCGTCTTCATTGGCCTGGCTGCTTGAGCCGGCGGCCAGCAGCCCCAGGACCAGGGCGTGTAGCATCATTTTTTTCTTCATAACTCTCTCTCAATTTGTTCTGGCAACAGGTGCGTTAGCCCTGTTGCCTTAGTTGTTAAATATCTCTATTGTTCCCTTATTTCCCAATCCTGCCAGCGGCTAAGGGGGCAGGCGCTGAAGATTATTTTTACGCCCTGAGCCTTTACCTCTCCCTGTCAGCAACACAAGGGAGACACAGCAAGAGGTGTGCCGAGCTTCTAAGTGGCTGAAATTTCGTAGTTCCATAAAAAAGCTATCCCAGAGGTTAACGTATTACTTAACAAGATAGCGAAACAGTGTTAACGGTGTGCTTAACACTGTTTCGCTATTAACGATTGTTAGCACCCTTGGTCTTTGTGAGGGGTGCTGGGGAGAAGGGTCATGGTACAGAAGGATATTTTTGAGGAGCATTTTTGCGATAACTGGAAGGATGTCATTGATAAGATGACCGAGGGACTCATGCTGGTTGATCCCAATGGCAAGATCCTCTATGTGAATAACGCCTTGGAAAAACTGTTGCATTTTTCGCGGCAGGAGCTTGTCGGCAGTCTCTGCGACATCCTGGAGTGTGACCGCTGCTTTGGCCAGCGCTCGGGAGAAGAGGGCAAGTACTGCGGCCTGTTTGAGAAGGGTGATGTGCTTGACCTGCATTGCACCTTTCGCCGCAAGGATGGCACCCGCATTAATGTCTTGAAAAATGCCACGGTGCTGAAGGATCGTGATGGCAAGGTGGTGGGTGGGGTGGAAAACCTCACCGACCTGTCGGCCATTGTGGCCAAGGACCAGGTCATCACCAAGCTGACAAAGCATCTGCAGCGGGAAGATGGCTTCATGGGGCTCATCGGTACCAGTCAGGCCATGCAACAGGTCTTTGAGCTTACCAAGAGCGCGGCCCAGTCAGAGGCGCCGGTGATCATCTATGGCGAATCAGGCACGGGCAAGGAGCTGGTGGCTGCCGCCATCCATCGGCTCAGTGGCCGGCAGGATAATCCGTTTATCAAGGTGAACTGCGCCGCCCTGAATGAAAATCTGCTGGAGAGTGAGCTGTTTGGCCATGTCAAGGGCTCCTTCACCGGGGCCGATCGAACCCGCATGGGCCGTTTCGAGGCGGCCAATACCGGCGATATCTTTCTCGACGAGATCGGCGACCTGCCCCTTGCCACCCAGACCAAGCTCTTACGCGTCCTGCAGGAGCAGGAGATTGAGCGGGTGGGGGATCATCATCCTGTTGCCATTGATGTGCGGGTCATTGCTGCCACCAATCGCGATCTGGGCGAGTTGATGCGCAAGGAAAAGTTCCGCGAAGATCTCTACTACCGTATTGGCGTGATCCCTATCAACTTGCCGCCCTTACGGCAGCGCAAGGCGGATATCCCGCTGCTGATTGAGGCCTTCATTGGCCGGACCCGGGCCAAGACGGGCAAGGATATAGAGGCGGTGAGCAAGGCCGCCATGGAGAAGCTCATCAGCTATCACTGGCCCGGTAATATCCGGGAGTTGATCAATGTCATTGAGTACGCTTTTGTTATCTGCCCCGGCGGCAAGATCGGCCCGGAGCATCTGCCCCACCACCTGAGCGGCATGGCCATTACCCCCATCAGCCCTGGTGCTGGCGCAGGAGAAGGGGAGCTGGATAGGCGCCAGCAGCTGCTGCAGGTGTTGGAGGAGTGCGGCGGCAATAAATCTGAGGCGGCCAGACGGCTGGGCATGAGCCGGGTCACCTTTTGGAAGAAGTTAAAGAAGTATAAGATCGCCGTGGAGAAGTCGATCATGCAGCAGTAATGGCTCTTTTTCAGCCCCTGCCCTGGCAGCCACCAGCTTGCCGCCAGGCCAGGGGCCAAGATCTCGGCTTGCCCTTCAGCGCCAACACCCGTTGGCCAGCAATGACTGGCAGTTAAATGCGCCTGGGTGCAATCGGCCAGTGGCACTCACAAACATACCCCCCTCTCTTTTCTGGATACCAGGGTCCCAGAGCTCCGCTGGCCCTGGCAACCTGTGTTGTCAGCCCCTTGGCTCACAGGGTCAGTTTGCCCCGGCCCTCCCATCAGGGTTGCTGTTCCTGCCGGTAAAAGTCTCGCCTGCTCTCTCTTCCAGGTTGCATCCCTTGCCCATTTTTTGTCTGCCAGCGGTTGGTGCGGCGCTGCGACAGATTATCGGCCTGGACCGTTAACCTCTCGCTTGCACCTGTTAAGGGTCTAGCAACTGTTAATCGGTGTGGGTGGTGTATTTAGTCGGTAAGTCAGTGTGTTAACTCATGGGTTTTTTTGTTGTTTTTACAAAATAAGCTTGCATATGCACATAACGGATGCTAACCCATGGTTGTGGGTGTTGCTTGCCTTCGTTAGGGAGATGTGGGGTCCGCCGTCTTGGGGGCCCATGAGAGAAAAAAATATCTTTTTGGAGAGGAAGATGACTGTGAAAAAAGGATTTGCCTTGGCAGTGGTAACAGTAGCGCTGGTGTGGGGGGGGACGTCATGTCTGGCTGCGACCTATTCCCTGAGCCGGGCCAGTGGGGACAACCCGGCCTATTCAGAGCGGGATGCGGTTTTCTTTACCGATGCAGTGGTGGAATGTGATGATCTGCATGCGGACGAGGCGTGTGAACTATTTCGCCAGACCCATCCCCAGTACAACTTTGATCCGGCCTTTTCGATCCGGGACGGGGTGGCCTTTCTTGCTGATGGGGTAAATTGCGATGATCTGCATGAAAGTGATGAGTGTGAGCTTTATCAGCAGGAGTATCGCCGGCCTAATGGTTCTGCCTTGCAGACGGCGGTAGCCCTGGACGGGGAGCTTGATTCCTGACCGCAGAAGAGAGGTCGTTTAACCTAAAAAGCCCGATGCTGATCTTATCAGCATCGGGCTTTTTATTTTGGGGCGGCAGGGGCAGGTCAAGAAAATATGGGGGCTTTGCCATCCGCTCAAAGGTATTACAGCGTATTATTAAAACTTTCCTTAAGCTGCCCCCCCCCACCCTTGGGTAGCAAAATAAAAATTAGTAGACCCCGTTGTCATTCATGAAGCCGCTGTAGCGCTTATCCACCTGCTTGATGTGAACCAGCAGCCAGGCCTTGAGGAAATGAACCACCTCTATCAGGTCAACATCATCGCCCTGCTTAAGCTGGCCAATGATTCCCGTCACCCTGTCCAGCAGTTTGCTGTGGGTGGCCTTGTGGCTCTCGGCGTCCGGATAGTTAAAGCGCTCAAAGTACTCCTCTTCAGTGGCAAAATGGCTGATGGTATAGCCGGCCAGCCCCTCCATTACCTTCGAGATCTCCGCCAGTCCGCGATTCTCTTTAACCAGGGTATGGACCTGGTTGATGTAGTCCATAATCCGTGAATGCTGGCCGTCAATCTCGCTCACCTGGACGCTATACTCTTCAGTGAAGCTGATCAGCGGTTCCGCCCCTGAGGCGTAAAGGGGGGTGCTCTCCTGGCCGGGCTGCCTGTTATTGCCGTCCGGGCTTGCGCTGATACTTTCGGCCAGTTCCCCCAGGGAGGTGACGTTTTCCCCCATGCCTTTGAGGATGAGCTGAAGCCTGACCCTGGCGCCAGGCTGGTTGCCAGTGACCTGGTCCATGCCGGAGAGAATATTCAGCAAAGCGGACTGGGCCTGGACAACAGAGGCCATTGCCGCACCGATGGTCTGGCCACCCTCAGCGGCCAAAAGGTTGATCTGGGACTGGAGTTCGCCAACCTGTTGGGCCGGGGCTGAAAAGTTGTTCATGGCTTTCACCGTCTATATCTTAAAGAAGTTAGGTTAACATGGGGGGATGTCAGTGACATTCCCTGTTGGCTGGTCATGATTATTATTACTGAATTTATCACAAATGCATGGATTGGCAAGAAAATAATTATTTACTTAAGTTTTAAGCGGTTTGCCTAGGCCCCAGGGCGGCATAGTCCCGGAAATTATTGCCCGGCCTCTGATTCGGTTTTGGGAGAATATGGGCTCTGCCCGCCACTGCAGCCTGAGTTGGCCACGAAGCTGAGATCCTTCCCGCCTCACCCGGGGATGGCAGGTTGCTTAAGGACCCAGGCAATTTGGCTGGGTAAACCAGACGACGCCATGTTGTCTGGTTATATTGTTGTAATTATGGTTGAAATTGGCGATAATGGTGGGGCGGCCCTGGGGCCCAGATTGGCTGGCTGCGTTGTCTCTTGCCTTGGGGGCCAGACTCCTCTGCTCATCCGGTGACAACGGATTACTACCTTATCCCTTCTCCGATAGCAGATTTGTGCTGTTGTCTGGCTTTAGAACCGGTTCAACTTGAGGCCGATTTTTTTCGGCAATCAGAAAAAAGGGCTGTTGTTTGGCGGAGTGAATCATGGGTAGAGGAAAAATCAGATCTGGCAGATTCTGCCTCACTGCCCTGTTGTTGCCCTTTCTCCTTCCTCTCCTGCTCACTACACCGGCGTGGGCTGTCCAGACCCATGGCGGGGCTGAAGGTCTTGTCAGCCATCAGATCGGTCATCTCCTCCTTTTTTCTGCCATGGTTATCCTGTTAATCCGCCAGCGCCGCTTCAAGATGCGGGGCGCTGGCTGGCACTATTTCAGGGTCTTTCTCTGGCTGATTATTCTCTGGAATATCTTGACCTTCACCGGCCATTGGCTGCGGGAGGGGGTGGAGATGGATAGATTTGTCAGGAGCAACACCCATATCACCGCCTTCCGGGTGGAGGGTCTCTATGACCTTATCTTCTACCTGACCAGGCTGGAACACCTGCTCCTCGTGCCAGCCTTTTTCTGTCTGCTTATTGCCGTGAAACGCTGGGATACGGCCTCATGACTCTGCCCTGGTCCCCGGTCATATGGCTTGATGTGTTTGGCTCCGCCATTATCATGATCCTTGCCCTCCTCTGTTGCCGGCGGGCCTGGGGGCTGACGGCCAAGAGGGAGGGGGACACCTTCCGTTACTACCTCTACCTTCTCACCCTTACCTTTTCTTTTTTCGCGATTTCCCGTTCCGTTGGCCATCTGGTGAAACAGCTTCTCCTGTTGCAGGGGATGGGCAGTCTCTGGCAGCTAATCGCCCCTTTTTCCGGCTCAATAAACACGGCCGCCTTTATAACGGTTTTTGCCTTCAGCCTTTACTTTTATCGTTCCTATAGGGTTCATCTGGAGCTGGAGGCCCATAAGAATCGTCTTGAGGAGCTGGTTGTCAGACGGACAGCGGCCTTGGCCGAGAAGAATGCGGAGCTGGCAGAGGCGTTGGCCGAGGTGAAGACCTTGAGCGGCTTTCTGCCCATCTGCGCCTCCTGCAAGAAGATCAGGGACGATGATGGCTACTGGAATCAGCTTGAGGGCTATATCCGCGACCATGCCGGGGTGGAGTTCAGCCACAGTATCTGCCCAGACTGTTCAGCAAAGCTCTATCCGGAACTCCACCGGGAAGAGGGCAAGAAGAATCAGTAATGCTCCCCTGCTGGCCTGAGGTTACTCCCCCGTCCATTTCCTCACCAGGGCCAGTAATTCCTGGGGGGCAAATGGTTTTGTCAGGTGGTCGTCCATGCCGGCCGCGCGGCAGCGCTCCCTCTCTTCAGCCATGGCATGGGCGGTCATGGCCACGATGGGCAGCTTCTTAAAGTCACAGGTGGCGCTGGCCGGCAGGTCACGGATGCGCCTGGTTGTCTCGTAGCCATCAAGACCCGGCATCTGGACGTCCATGAGGACCAGGTCAAAGGGTGGCGCGGCCTCACGGGCCAGGGTAATGGCGTCCTGACCGTTATCCGCCACCGAGACCTGGCAGCCGGCCTGTTCCAGCAGTTCCCGGGCCACCAGCAGGTTCAGGTCCACGTCGTCCACCACCAGGACCTTCTTGCCGGTGAGATTACGGGCTTGTTCCGGTTCGTTGGCGGCCGCCTCCTCCTCGGCAAACAACTCCTTGAGCAGATCACACAGCCTGGCCGCGGTGATGGGCTTGTGCAGGGTGAGGGCAATGCCCGCCGCGGCACTGCCCTTAATCTCTTCCACCAGGCCGTAGGCGCTTACCATGATGATCATGGGGGGGGCTTGGGCCGACTGGAGCTGGCCCATGGCCCGGGCCGTGGCAACACCATCTAAGCCGGCCATCTTCCAGCCCAGCAGAATCAGCTTAAACCTCTCTTCCTGCTGGGCCCGGTCCATTATTTCCAGGGCCTCGTGGCCGGAGCTGGCCTCCTGGACCTGAAAGCCCAGGCAGGTGAGGATCTGGCTGTGGATGCGCCGGGCCACGGCGTTATCATCCACCACCAATGCCTTGCTCCCCAGCAGGGCAGGGGGGCAGAGAGGGGCCAGGTCCTCCCTTTGCTCCCCCTTCTCCTGGGCGGCAAATTGGGCCGTGAAGGTGAAGGTGCTGCCCTGGCCCGGGCTGCTGTCAACCCGGATCTCGCCGCCCATCACCTTGACCAGACTGGCGCAGATGCTCAGCCCCAGGCCGCTGCCGCCATACTTACGGCTGACAGAGGAATCTGCCTGGCTGAAACTCTTAAAGATCGTCGCCATCTGCTGGCCACTCAGGCCAATGCCGCTGTCCTGCACCGAAAATTCCACCATCAGCGGCTGGCCCGGCTCGGGCCCATCTGCCAGGCGGCGGGCCGAGATGACAATCTGCCCCTGGTGGGTAAATTTCATGGCGTTGGCGGTGAGGTTGATGAGCACCTCGCTCAGGCGCAGGGGGTCGCCGCGCAGGGTCCTTGGCGCCTCCTCCACGTCCAGTAAGAGTTCCAGCCCCTTCTTTTCGCAGCCTATACTTATGGCCGAGGTTACGGTGTCAAAGACATCCTGCAGGGCAAAGGGCACGCTTTCAATCTTCAGCTTACCCGCCTCAAGCTTGGAGAAATCCAGGATGTCATTGATAATGGCGAGCAGCAGCTTGGATGAGTGAATGATCTTTTCCAGGTAGCCCCGCTGCTTTTTGTCTAACTGGGTCCGGCCGAATAGTTCGGTGAGACCGATGATGCCGTTCATGGGGGTGCGGATCTCATGGCTCATGTTGGCCAGGAATTTTGCCTTGGCGCTGGCGGCAACCTCTGCCTCCTGGCGGGCTGTGGCCAGTTTCTCCTGAATGGCCTTTTCCTGAATATCGTTTTCCTCCAGGTCGGCCAGCAGGCCATTGAACTGGCGGAGCAGGCCGCGCACCTCGGTGACGCCGCCCTCCTCCAGCCGGCGCCCCAGGTCCTTTTGCTGGCGGATGGCAACGATATCTTGATTCATGCTCATCAGGGGTTGCAGCAGCCAACGGCGCAGGGCGACATAGGCGGTGCTAAGCAGCAGCAGGCCGACCCCCCAGAAAATGGTACCCGCCAAGGTTAGGGAGGCGGCCGCCTGCCCCAGCATATGGCGCTGTAATACTACCCGCACCAGCACCCCCTTTCCAGGCGGGGTGTCACCGTAGCGGTCGTAGACGTGGAGCTGGCTGTCACTCACCTCCGTCACCAGCGGACCAGGCTGCTGGGAGAGGAGCTGGGCCGCCGCCTGTTCAGCGGGGGGCAGATTCTGCCCGGTCAGGGGCCAGATGGCAAAGTTTTCCCTGGTCTGCTCCTGTAAGCGGTCCAGGATGGGTGCGCTCAGCAGCCGCCCCATAACCAGGGTGCCACGCGATTCGCTTTTGCCGCTGGAGGGCTGGACATCAATGGCGGCGATGAGCATGGGGCCATGCTCGCTGAGAATCAGGCGGGAGCCCGCCTTGTCTGGCGGGTGGAGGAGGAGCGGGTTGTCCGGGGCGATCTTTTGGGCCGGAAAGGCGGCCAGGGTGATGTCCGCACCGGCCTGGATATCATGGGCCCTGCTCCAGACAACCCGGCCGGAATTGGCGACAAAGTAAAAAAGATCCACCCGGGAACTGTAGAAGGACACGTCCGTGAGGTTGGAGGCGATATACTCCTCATTGCCGTCCGCCATAAAGGCATAGGTGTCGTTCCAGACCCCCCAATCCGTGGTCAAGACCCGGAGGGCCGCCTCCTCCTGGGCCAGGGCGCCCAATACCCGCGCCATCTCCTTCTGGGCCAGAGAACGTTCAATGGCATAGAACTCGCGCAACAACACGCCATTTTTCACCAGGAGGGAAAGCAGGGTGAAAAGGGCCATGATCCCCACAAAGAGGAGGGAGAGCAGGGTGCGCAGTTTCAAGCTGTCCACCTCCGCCCTAAAGCCCCCAGCTCTTCAGGCTCTAATCTCTGCCGGCGCTGACCATTCATCCCATGAGCTGCCCCCAACTTTTCTCCTCCGCCCCGTGCCTATGCCCTGTCCCGCCAGACCATATCCATGGCGGACGCTGATTGATATTGATGGGTCATATCGTATCATGCCAGGCCTTTGTCGATATGAAAATAATCGGCTTTTCCCCTGGCAGATGGCGGGGGCAGCTCAGGGGAACAGCTCTGGCCTCTCGCAAATCAGGGGCCACTCATCGTGGCTGGTGCCGTCGCCTGAGACTCTCGGTATTGCCTGTGATAACAGGACGTTGCCATGCGAAAAGATGTAGCATTTAACGAATTGATCTATTACTGTTATTTTTGCTAAATCGGTGCCACAGGGCGGCTCCTCCCCATAACCACGGTAAGGGAGAGTTTGCGCTGGCCTGGCCGGCCCTTAACCTTTCGCAATGGATTCAATTCGCTTGTCTTTCAGGAGGGATTTTCCCCCCGGTAAGTGGCGTCGTTGGCTAGCCGCGCCACTCCCGGAGACGCCAGCCGGAAGGTTACCTTAACGCTCCAGCCAAGTATGAAGGAGGAAGATGCATGAAGTGTAGCAGATTGTTATTGATGACTCTGGTAACCCTTATCTTAACCTCTGGCCTGAGTCTGGCCGCCGGTCCCATAGTAAAGGAGGTCAAGGTTTATTCTGGTTCAAAGAAGAACGCCTACTCCCTCTTCTTCCCCATTGAGATTAAAGAGCCGGGCCAGATCTCCCTTGCCGTCTCGGTCCTGGGCCAGAAACCGGAGAAAGATCGCTGTGAGATCGCCCTGGTGGACTCCGGGGTTTTTTGGAAGAATCTCTCCGACCATGATTGGCAGCGCTGGCTCAAAGGCGAGTTCACCCCTCCCATGCGCGGAAGGGTAAGCGGCAAGACGTTAAAGAAGAGGCGCCATGGCATGATCTATGGCAAACGGTCCGGCCGGGTGGTCCATAATGTTGATGCCCCGGAGCTTGGTCGCTATAGCGGTCGCTATGTGGTGATGATTGTCAACCGGGGTAAACACCAGGGCCAGCACAGACTGGTCATGAATCTGCCCGGTCAGGAGGAGGAGAGGGGCTCCCGCTCCAGCAGAGGCCAGGGTCAGTCCCGGCAGCAGGCCAGCACAAACAAGAGGTGTGATCTGGCCGTGCAGGCCATTGGCCCTAACCGGGACGGTCAGGTGGTGGTAACGGTAATCAACAAAGGGCCTGGCGGGGTGCCGGCCCGGGCCTATGAGCTGCAGGGCAAGGATGCCGTCACCCTGATGCTCTCCCGTAATGGCAAGTCATGGGGCGGGGCCACCCTGAGCAAGTTTGACCCCCAGCGCCGCCTGCGCAAACCTGGTGCCCGGGTCCGTTACACCTCCAACCTGATCGTAAGCTCCTCCATCACCGTCAGCGCCACGGTGGATGGCAGCCGTAAGATCAAAGAGAGGGACGAGAGAAACAACACCTTGAGTAAGAAGTTTTGAGATAACCCAGAGTGCCCCGAGCAGAGACTACTGACCGGGGTAGAATGTGTGAGTAAAGGAGAGGAGATATGTTAGTAAAAACAACAAGTGCGAAGTTCTTTGTCGCAGCCGCCCTGGCCATTATGCTGGCTGGTTGCAGTTCCGGCCCCAACATGAAAGAGGGGGAGTGGGAGCTTAAAACCTCCATGAAGATGGGGGGCATGGCCATGCCTGCCTTGGTCACCAAGCAGTGCCTGACCAAGAAGGATATAGTGCCCCAGGATAATAAGGAGTCTGACCAGTGCACCTTGACGGAGAAAAAGGTCAAGGGCGACACGGTGAGCTGGACCATGGTCTGCAATCCTGAAGGCGGAGGTGGCAAGTCAGAGAGCCACGGCGAGATCACCTATAATGATACTACGATGTCAGGAACGGTGACCATGGCCGTCAGCGGCGGTCCCATCAAGATGGATATGACCAGCGAGATCAGCGGTCGCTGGCTGGGGAAATGCCCCTGATGGACGTTCCTAGCGGAGGGCTTGGGGATCTGCCGGCGGCGGGAGGCCACGGTGGGTCTGGCCGAGCGGTTGCGGCCCCTTGGCCCGCGGTGGTGGTCTGGCAGCAGGTAAGAGTATGTTTTGAGCAAGGTGGGCAGTTATGCCGCCTTGCCGGGAGAGAGTGTCATGGGTATTCGTAATCAGTTTTTGCTGGTCATCGCCTTGGTCAGTATCCTCACCCTGGGGGTCTTGGGTTACTTAAGTTATACATTTAGTCAGCAGGAGGCCTTGAAGGAGGCGCAAAACAAGGTTGCGATACTCTCAAGTTACATCAAGTCCTCCCATCACTATGCCATGAAAAAGCAGATACCCATGTTGAAGGAGCTGCTGGGCAAGGAGAGGTTCTATCCGGATCTGATGAGTGTCTTTGTCCAGACCAGGAACGTCGCGGAGGTCTTCAACAAGGAGCAGCCTGGTTACACCATAAAGAATGCCACCGTTGATCCGTTGTGGGAGCCCAATAAGGCCACCAGTCAGGAACTGACGGTGATCAAGAAGTTCAAGGTCAATAAGGGTAAGCAGAGGGACACGGGTATCATGCATAAGGATGGGGGGAAATTTTACTACCAGGCCACCCCCATTGTGATATCTAAAAGGTGTCTGCGCTGCCACGGTGATCCCCTTAATGCCCCCAAGGATCAGGTGGAGTTGTACGGTACGGAACATGGTTACGGCTGGGTGTTAAATGACATCCCCAGCGCCCTGTTCATCTATGTCCCGGTCTCTGAGGCCATGCAGGCTGCCAGGGATAACGCCCTCAAGCTGGTGGCCACCGGTGGTGGTTGTCTGGTGGTGGCCATTCTGTTTCTCATGCTTCACCTTGGTGTTAAGGTGGTCAATCCCATTGTCGACCTGAGCCGGAAGGCGGAGAAGATCAGCCTCGGCAAGAGTCTCGATCAGTCTGTCACGGTTTCTCCCAACAAGGAGATCGGTCAGTTGAGCCGTTCCGTTGACCGACTGCGGATGAGCATGGGCCGTTTCATGCGGCGCCGGTAGGGCGGAGGGGGCTGGCCTCTTAATTGGTCACCCGCAGCATAAGGGCATGCTGCGGGTGAGTCTCGCCAGTGAATCATGGCCCCAGGGACTTGGGTCTGGGGGGGCTTTCAGCTGTCAGCCCTTTAGAAATTTCTTTTGCCAAGGCGCAAGACAAAAAAAGGAGGCCGGTTCGAATCCTCGAACCGGCCTCCTTTTTTTTGTTCAGGCCAGCGGCTGATACCCTCGGATCAGCCGCTTATTAGCACTGAAACCTACCAGGTTACTGTGGCCTTACGTTTGCCCACAATACCTACACCCTCAACGGTAAAGTACTGAACCATGGAAGGTTTGGCATCATTGACAACGTGGGTCTCCACCAGCCAGAGATCATCAAACTGCATACCGCTGGCCGTCTGGATCGCCATATTGTCCACATGGTTAAAGGACCAGGTGGCAGTGGAGTTGAAGTCCTTGACCACGGTGCCATCAGCCTTGGTAACTATGTTACGGATATAGTTAGTCACGGCCTCGCCATCCCTACGCTTACGCAGCATACTGCAATTCTCGATATGCATGTAGAGTTCTGGCTTTACACCCGGTACAGCAGGAAGAATCTTGGCAATGCAGCCAAAATTCCTTCTGGTCAGGAAGGTGAAGATTTTGGTTCCATCCGGAGCCTTTTGCATGAAGACGCGCGCGCCATCCGGCAGGCGGTCAACAAAAAACTGGATTTCGTCACTGCCGAGATCGACCTCTGGCAGGGAGCAGGAAAAGATGTCGTAGACATCAACCACATCCGTTTTCCCCGCCTGAGAAACTGCCGGAGCAGCGACCAGGCAAGCGCACAGAGTAAACAACAATAACACTTTTTTCATAGTTCTATCCTCCTCGAAAGAAACTTTTCCGCCGCTGCACAACAACCAGCTAGCTAACGGGAAAACAAATTCCCGTCCCCATCACACTTTTTTAATAACTGGTCCAGCGACAACCACACCTGAAGAGAAAAAACCTCCAGGTAAATTCGGCAAGGGCGGGGGCCGCCAATTACCACTGCGTTACACTTAACCCCGCGATGTTGAGGGTGAAACTTATTGCTCACCGCCGGGTAGAGACAGATGCCCTTGGGGCGCCTGTCAAACAAAAAATGATACTAGTACAACTTTTAATACTACCCGGATCATTGGTATATTGGCAATAAATTTATTTAAAAGCAGGGGATTAGAACGGCTCTCCAAAGGTTGTATTCTTAGGCGTGGGCGGGGTGGCTACAAGGGGCGCGGCCGCCCTAGGTCCAGGCTGGAACGGGAACGGAGAGAGGAGCGGGGAGAAGAGGTCTGGTCAATTTTTATGTTTTGCACTTCTGCAGGTCATCCTCCGGCTCCTTTACCTCCTTAGCAGGGTAGGGTAATGGCGCATCTTTGTGGAAATTGGTTTATTTATTTTTATGATAACAGTAATTTGTAATGTCAGAGCCATTGGTCTTGCCAGACAAAAAGATGCAGCCTTTGGCGAATGGATATACTATCGCCATTTTGGCGCAACCTGGGTCAGGGCGGCACCATGGTGCCTTGAGCGAAAAAGGCAAACTTGCCACAACAAAAAAACAGTTTCTTCGTTACTTTCTCAAAAAAAAATAACTTGTCACCTTGAAGGGGCAGGGCAAATTTAACAAAGGAGGCGCATATGGCAGGGGTAGACGGCTATCTTAACAGTGCAGATAAATACATGGACAAGGCCATTGAGCTTTTGATGGGCTATGGCCCCAAGCTGCTGCTGGCCATTCTTGTCCTCATTGTCGGTTGGAAGGTGATCGGCACGCTTTCCCGCTCCCTGGGCAAGATGATGGAGGCTAAGGATATTGAGGTCTCCCTGCGCGACTTCCTCTGCAAGCTGGTGAGCGCCGGCCTCAAGCTGCTCCTGCTCATTGTGGTGGCCGGGATGGTGGGGATTGCCACCAGCTCACTGGTGGCCGTGGTGGGTGCCTGTGGCCTGGCCATTGGTCTGGCCCTGCAGGGCAGTCTCGCCAACTTTGCCGGCGGCGTCATTATCCTTTTCTTTAAACCCTTCTCTGTGGGTGACGTGGTGGAGGCCCAGGGCTATACCGGTCGCATCAAGGAGATTCAGATCTTCAACACCATTATGACTACCCTGGACAACCAGCGGGTAATCGTCCCCAACGGTATCCTTTCCAATGGCTGTATCAAGAACATCTTTGTCGAGGATACCCGCCGGGTGGATTGGACCTTTGGCATCGGCTACGGCGATGACATCCGCCAGGCCAAGGATGTGCTTGACCGTCTTGTCAAGGCGGACAGCCGCATTCTGCCTGACAAGGGAACCGAGATCTATGTCTCGGCCCATGGTGATAGCGCCGTGAACCTGCTGCTCCGGGTCTGGGCCAGGTCGGATGATTACTGGGGCGTCTACTTTGAGATGCTGGAGAATGTCAAAATCGCCTTTGACGAGGAGAATATCACCATCCCCTACCCGCAGCGGGATGTTCATCTCATTGGCGGGGGAGCGGCCTAGCCCAGGCAGCCCGGAGGAGGGACACGGCTGGCGGACTTCCCGGCCCCATCCTGCTGGGATTTGCTGCAAACTGCTTATCTTACCCAAAACCCCTGATCAGGCTTGGCCTGGTCAGGGGTTTTTTGTGCTTATAGTCTGCTTTGGCTAACCCTGGTCCCCCTGTGGTAGCGGGAGGATGACGGGAGAATAGCAATGACCTTGCCAAACAAAGGCATGGAGCTTGAGGCGGGGTGGGTGGATATGGTACTGTCATAACTATCAGAGGCAGTGGTTTAGGGGTGTCTTTCCCATGGGCACGGCTTTTTTGTAAGGCGCCGCCTGTGCCGTTGTTTTCGGCTCTTACCGGGCCTTGTTCAGGTTTTTTTGTGAAAAAAATTATAGCGCATCCATACGCACGACGGAGGTCATCATGGGGATGAGGGTAGGAGAAGGGGTGAGGCGGGGGGCATTACTTGTGAACCTGGTTGCCTGCTGCCTGGTGCTGTTGTCTGCGGTCATTGTCCACGCGGAAGCCAGCGGTTCATCTGTCCCGGCCAAGGAAATCATAGAGATAGAGGGCGTTGTCCGGCAGGTTTCACCTGACAAAAATATTCTCCGGGTGAAAGTCGTCAAGGGGGAGAAGGTAAAGTTACGGTTATACCGGCAAACCGATTTTGTCGGCCTGGCCTCCCTGGCCGAGTTGGAAAGGGGAGACCGGGTAAGGGTCTGGTATCGTGAGGTTGCCGGGGAAAACATGGTTGAGAAGATTGAGAAGCTGCCAGCCCTTGGCTGTTGATGGAGGCGCCTAGGGGGGGCTTGCAGCTGTTTAGGGAATTTTTTTGCTGCGGGCAGGACAGGTTAGGCAAGGGGAGGGTCGCTGATGCTTAGTAATAATCTGATATTTCGGCTTTTTGTTCTGGGAGTTTTCATCTTTCCGGCAGCGGCTTCTGCCCAGCCGGGCGACAGCCTTCAGGCCATTGATAGGCTTACTGAGGTGAAAATTTACTTTGACATAAAGGCCGACTCGGCCGCCAAGCTGGAAAAGAGGCTCATATGGATAAACGAAACCTATGAGCAGGCGCGGCAACGGGGTGTCAAGGCAACATTCATCATCGCCATTCGCGGCCCCGCCAGCTTTTTTGTCACCAGGGGTGATGAGTACGTCGACGAGAAGGAGATCCCCACAAAAGAGAAGATAAAGAAATGGCTGCACTACTTTGCCAGCCGGGGGGTCCCCATTGAGCAATGCGGTCTCAGTGCGGAACTCTTCGATATCGACCCCAACGATTTTTTCCCGCAGCTCACTGTTGTCAAGAATGGTTATCTCTCCATGGCTGGCTACCAGAACAAGGGCTATGCCTATGTCCCCATGTGAGCGGTTACGGCAGTAGCGTATCTAAACAGTTCGGCTGGTGATTACTTCCTAATAATCTCTTCTTAAGTTCTTATGGAAAAATGATTATTGATAACATTCGCAAAGCTTTGGTGCTGAGGAATTGGCTGGGTGGCCACCTTGTCTTCATCAGCGCATGTCTGGCGTTTCTCACTGTTATAGCGGCGCCCATTGCCGCCCAGGCCCAGCAGGGGCAAGAGGAGCTTTCGCAGAGGTATGGCTTTCCGGATCTTCCTGAAGAGTGGCAGGGCTTCGTCAAATACCGAAATGACCACTTCTCTTTTGGTACGGCGCTGGGTGTTCTCTTTGATTACTCCATGTTCGCCCAAGATGAGGGAAGCGAGGCGCAGATGGGGCGCCAGGACAGCGAATTAGAGGCGCGCTCCTTTCGTTTTGTCATTGGCGGCACCCTGGACTTTCTGGGGCCTGTGGTCTATCTGATGTCCGCCGAATACAAGGGCTTTAACCGGGATCCCTGGGATCCGCTCTTCTATACGCCTGATCTGTCCCTGACCTGGCAGTTTCAGGATCGGCCGGATCGGATAACCTTCGGCAAACAGAAAGAGCCTTTCATCTACGAGATGATTGGCGATGCGGCCAACCTGCCCCATCACGAGCGCCTTCTGGAACCATTTTATCGAGCCCGCAACACGGGGATCCGCTATACCACAAACTTTCTCGACCAACGGAGCTGGTTTTCCCTGGGCTGGTTCAATGACTGGTGGCACGAATCAGGGGATTTCAGCGAAAACGGTAACCAGTATGTCGCCCGGCTGACGGGTCTCCCTCTCTGGTTGGACAGTGGCGCCCGTTTTCTCCATCTCGGAGTAGCGTCCAGGTACACCGAGGGTGATAACGATGTCATGCGTTATCAGGGTATGCCCGGTTCCCACGTCACCGATTTTTATGTCGACAGTGGGGATATAGCCGCGGATCATGCCTGGCATATGGGGTTGGAGGCCCTCTGGCAGAGCAAGCAGTTCGCGATCCTGGGTGAATATGCCCGGGCGTGGGTGTCGTCGCACGCTAGCGGAGATCCAGTTTTTTCAGGCTGGTACGTGACAACCAGCTATGTCTTCAATGGCCGTCAGCGTCCTTATGATAAGGCGTTCGCCTATGCCCGCCGGGTGCAACCCTTTACGCCCTGGGGGGCGGTGGAGCCTGTACTCCGTTATGGCCGGGTGGATCTGGACGATGGCCAGGTTGCTGGCGGTGAGATGGAGAAGTGGTACCTGGGGCTCAACTGGTGGGCTACTCCCAGGTGGAAGATGAGTTTCGGCTATGGGTCCATTGATCTGGACCGCTTCGGCATGACCGGGAGAACAGAGCAGATGCTGCTGCGCCTCCAGTGGATCGGGGCTATCTAGGCCGCGGGGACCGGTGGCATGAAGCAAGCGGGTCAGCCAGGGTCTGCGGAGGGGCAGGCGAAAAGTTAGACGTCAACCTTGCTGGCCTGATTGCCAGACAAAATTATGGAGCAGAAGGTGACTGGTGGCCATGTCATGATTATTCTTTCTTCACGCGGGGCGAGACAATAGTTGCAACCGGAGAAGGTTGAGAAGGGATAAGGTCATAACTGGTCAGATATCCTCCCTTTTGCCCGCCAAAGGGGCCCATGGCTTGCCACCGGGCAGATGGGCGATTGCTTATCGTTGTCATTAACAGGCACAGGTTGAGGAGGAAATGATGAAGGTTTCTATGATGAACATGACAAGGTATCTTGTCATTGTCTCACTGGTAAGTTTTCTGCCCGGCTGTTTTGGTGAAGAGGAGCCAGCCTCCTCTGGGAGTTCAGATTCCACCTCATCGATCACCACGCCAGATGGGTCAGGAATAGATGATGGGACCAGCGGCAGTAGTGATCCCGATCCCGATCCTGATCCTGAGCCTGAGCCAGAGCCTGAGCCAGAGCCTGAGCCCGAGCCAGAGCCGGAACCAGAACCGGAGCCAGAGCCGGAGCCGGAGCCCGAACCAGAGCCTGAGCCCGAGCCTGAACCAGAGGCCTTAACGGGGACCGTTGATGTTAACTGGACCTATCCTGCTGGCACTGATGTGGAAGGTTTTCGGGTTAATGTCTATAAGGCCGATCAAACTACCCTGCAATATAGTTATCCGGGAGAGTTGGACTCAACGGCCCGAAATGTGAGTTTTGTGGCATCTTCGCTGGGTCCCGCAACCCCAACTACTCTGTTCAGCTTTGTTATTGAGGCGTATAGGTCAGGGGAAAGTGCGCCGTCATCCATGGTATGTTTTACCCCCGGAGATGGAATAACCGCCTGTCCTTGAGCCTGAGGCGCGATGTCAGGGCTATTAGAAGGGGGTTAGTTGTCAGGCGGAATCGTCCGGGAGAAGGTGACTGGTCGGTTGGGAAGGGTCTCGCTGTTGGGGCGAGACTTGTTTGCCCCCTGGAGAGGCTGAGAGGGGGTGGGGCAATAGCTCTCTCTCTGGTCAAACGTCATTTTTTTGCCGCCTGGAGAGGGCCCTTGGCTCACCAGCAGGGCAGATTGGCGAGATTGTCCGCCGTTTTGCCGTGGGAGGGGATAACCGCCTTCTGTTTTAGTTCGGGAATCGCTGTTTTCTTTTGAAAAATAGCCTGGTTGTTGGCCGGGTTTACTGTTTTTGCAACCGCTGGAGATAGGTCCCCCATGGGGCCACGGCTGTTTTCAACAGAACCAGACAGGAGAGCAAGGATGAAAAAGATGATGACCGTTGCCTTTGTATTGCTGACATCCATGCTGGGTTTTGGCCTCACAGGGGCCAGTGGGGCTGATAAGTGTGCCTCATGCCACCAGAGGGAAAATCCCGGCATGTATAAGCAGTGGCAGAACTCGGCCCACGCCCGGGAGGGGGTTGGCTGTCTTGACTGCCATGGGGCGCAGAAGTCTGACGTGGATGCCTTTTTGCATCATGGCAAGACCATTGCCACCCTTGTGACCCCCAAGGACTGCGGCAACTGTCACGAGGCGGAGGCGAAACAAACCACTAACTCCTATCATGCCCATGCCGGGGAGATCCTGGAGTCAAAGGATGCCTATCTTGCCCATGTTGCTGGCGGTAATCCGGTGGTTATTACCGGTTGTGCCACCTGTCATGGTTCCAAGATCAAGATCGACAAGAATGCGCCCAACAAGTTGGCAAAGGAGACCTGGCCCAACTCCGGTATTGGCCGGATTAACCCGGATGGCTCCAAGGGTTCCTGTAACGCCTGCCATGGCCGCCACTCCTTTTCGGTGGAGCAGGCCAGGCAGCCTGAGAATTGCGGTAAGTGTCATCTTGGCCCGGATCACCCCCAGAAAGAGATCTTCGAAGAGTCCAAGCATGGCATTGCCTACTATGCCCACAAGGACAAGCTGGCCTTGGCGAAGGATAGCTGGGTGGTGGGCAAGGATTACTATGAGGCCCCTACCTGCGCCACCTGTCATATGTCCGCCACGTCGAAGCAGAAGATAACCCATGATGTGGGCGACCGGATCTCCTGGACCCTGCGGCCGCCGGTCTCTAAATTTAAGGATAAATGGCAGAGCAAGCGGGGCAATATGAAAGATGTCTGCCTGAACTGCCATCAGGAGCGCTTTGTTGATGGCCACTACTATCAGTATGATGCCCTGGTGAAACTCTATAACGAGAAGTTCGCCAAGCCGGCCACCGCCATTATGGGGCTGGTGAAGAAGAAGGGCTTGCTGGCCAAACCTGCCGCCTTTGCCAATGAACTGGAGTGGGAGTATTGGGAGTTATGGCACCACGAGGGGAGAAGGGCCCGCATGGGTGCGGCCATGATGGGGCCGGATTACACCTGGTGGCATGGGATCTATGATGTGGCCCACAACTTCTACTTTAAATTTATCCCGGCGGCCCGGCACCTGAATGACCCGGAGGTGAATGGTTACATCGACAAGATGTTGCGGGATGACCCGATGCATGACTGGCTGGATAAGCCCACCAGTGAGCTGAAGGGTGCCATTCGCAGTGGCGAATTGCAGAAGGTGTATGAGAAGCTGTTTGAGCAGGCCAAGTAATATGGCCTGCATCGGTCTTTAGGGCTGATCAGGATAATGATGGGGCGCCCGCGTGGGCGCCCCTTTTTTTATGGCCATGGGTCTCTCTCCTCTTCTCTTTCGTCTACCCCTGAAAGGCAAGGGGGAAACCTTTTTTTCCGCCAAGCTGACCTCCGGGGCGGAATTTGGCATGATAGGGGAGAGGTCTTGGCTGATCCTTTTGGCGGGGCGGTTGAGATAAATTAACGCTGATGGCTGATTGTTCTGGGCCCATGATCAGGTAAATCTTGGCCGGCAGAGACTTGCCTGTTGCTTAAGGGGGATTTTTTGAAACGAGAGAACGGTTGTTGTCGGGGGGGCATGGTGAAAGCAGCCGGTAAATGGGGCGGAGTAGCTACTCTCGCTTGCGCCCTTCTCCTTTTGGCCCTGCCGCTCCAGGCCAGGCCTAATACCTCGGTTAAAAATACCCTGACCCGGGAGGAGAATCCCCAGGCCGGCAGGCGGGAACATCTTATCATGCCGTACGCCTTTGCCTCGGAAAGCATGGGCTTCACCGCGGGGATTGGCGGTGGCACAAAGGGCTATGGCCAGGAACAGCTGCTGCTGGGAGCCACCCTGTTTTCCAGCAGCGATGAGGCGGTGGGGCTGTTTTTGGGGCTGTGGGATTACCGTCCCCCCTTTGCCAGTCGTCTCTTCTGCAGCGCCCAGGGTATGGCGGCCCATTTCCCCAAGAACCGGGCCTACTCAAGGCTGGTCTTTAGCCCTGGTCCGCAGCGTCCTGGCGCTAATGATTCCTACGAGGAAGATTATGTGCAAGACAGCGGCTATGACAACTGGACTGATTTCAAGCTTGAGTATGTCTTGCCGTGGGGATCGGCCCAGGCTGAGGCCATGCAGCATTACACCTTGAAAAATGGCCTGCTGAGATCGGCCCCGGTGGGGGGCGCGCAGTGGAACCCCTTAAAGGGTGGGGTCACCACCCTGCTTCTCAGGCAGTATAACCGCTATCGCAGTTTTGAGTTTGCCGGTGGCGAGAGGGCCGCCACGATCCATCCCCTGCAGCTGGCCATCTCATACACCAACACCGACTTTCCCGGCAACCCTTCCTCCGGCAGCCAGCAGTACCTGGGCCTCACCCATGACTTTGGCTGGCTCGAATCACCGGCATCGTGGACCTTTGTTGAGTTTGAGGCGAGTAAATATTTTTCTTATGCCAGCTCGGAGTGGGCCAGGCAGCGAATCATCGCCCTTAACATCTGGACCGGCCATAGCCCCAGCTGGCAGGAGCGGACCAATGATGACGGGACAATCTCTGTTGTTCACCGTCCCCCCTTTTATGAGGGGGCAACCCTGGGGGGCTATTACCGGATGCGCGCCTATCCCATTGACCGTTTTAATGACCGCTCTGTTCTTTATCTCGCGGCCGAGTACCGCTATACCCTGGAATGGAACCCCATTGCCAAAGTCTCCTGGCTGCGTTTCCTGAAGAGCGACTGGTTGCAGCTGGTGGCCTTTGCCGAGGGGGGCAGGGTGGCAAGTGACTACGACTCGGAGCTGCTCAGGGATTGGCAGCTGGATGGCGGGGTTGGGGTGCGCTCCATGTTTGCCGGGGCGGTGGCGCGTTTGGATATAGCCTTCTCCGGGGAAAGCAGTTCGGCCTGGGTCATGTTCGGCCACCCTTTCTAGGTGTCTGTCGCGCAGGATCTGTCTTGTATATCCCATAAATTAACCCCCTATCGGGCCATGGTTGTTGCCGGGCCGCGCTAACTTTTGTGCGGGCTATTTCAGTCCCTCTCTGGTAAACAGAATGGGTTTGTTAATCTCTTTTTAGGCGGTTTTTTATGAGCGCTCTTTGCCTGGTAGAAGGGTAACTGGGCCTTGAATTTTATGCGCGTAAGATATTAAAGGAGTTGGGTCTATGAAGGTGGCGGCTATTGTCCTGGCGGCAGGCAAGGGGACCAGGATGAAATCAGGGCTTGCCAAGGTGCTGCATCCTGTCTTTCACCAGCCCATGGTGGGGCATGTGGTGGCAACCCTGGCAGATTTGCAGCTGGCCCAGACCATAGTGGTGGTGGGGCATCAGGGCCAGGCGGTCCGTGATTTCCTGGCGCCTGCCGGCGTCTCTTTTGTCCACCAGGAAGAACAGTTGGGCACCGGCCATGCCGTCCAGATCTGCCAGGACAGTGTGGCCCCTGACAGCGACACGCTCCTCATCCTCTGCGGTGACACCCCGGTGTTGCAGCGCGCCACCCTGGCGGCCATGTTGGCCAGCCACGTTGAGCAACAGTCCATCGTAACCGTGCTCACCACCAAGATGGCTGATCCGACAAACTATGGCCGGATTGTCACAGACCCCGCGGGTGGGGTGGTGGAGATCGTTGAAGAGAAGGATGCCGACCAGGAGACCAGGAAGATAAGGGAGATCAACGGCGGTGTTTACTGCGTTGATCGCTCGTTTCTATTTGCCGCTTTAGATCAGGTGGGCACGGATAACGCCCAGGGCGAGATGTATCTCACCGATATTGTCGGGATGGCCCGGCAGCAGGGGCATGGGGTAACAAGTTACCTCTGTCCCGATAGTGATGAGATCCTCGGGGTAAATTCCCGTTATGAGCTGGGCCGGGCCGCTGACCTGCTCCAGGACCGTTTCCTCCGGGAGCTAAATGACGCGGGGGTGACCATCCAGCGGCCGGCTTCGGTGGCCATTCATCCCCAAAGCGCGATCGGCAATGACTCCACCATTGGCGCCCAGGTTCACCTGGGGCCCGGGGTCTCACTGGGGCGTCGAGTTCAGATTGGACCCCACAGTTATCTGGAGGATTGCCAGGTGGGCGATGATGTGGTGATTGGTCCTGGCTGCCACCTGCAAGGAGTGGTGGTTGAGGCGGGGAAATATGTTGATCCGGGCAGCCGGATATTATCCGAATAAGCCCTTGACTTTAACAAAGTTGACTGTTTATATGAATTTTAGTGATGGTAAATTTTGGCTAGATAACTAGTTGATTTTTCGTTTTTTATTTAAAAATTGCCGGGAGGCAATCCATGGATGCAGGCAGTTCCATTCTTCAGCTTGAGGCCGTTGTCGAAAAGTTAATTATCAAGTTTCAGGCTCTGCAGCAGGAGTGTGACGGCTTGAGCCGTGACCTTGCTGCCCGGGAAGAAGAGGTTGTCAGTCTGCGCGACGAGATTAATCAGTTGCAGGGTGAGCGCCAGGATGTCCATGGCCGCGTTTCCGCCATGCTGGGCAAGCTTGAGGCCTGGGAAATGGCCCAGGATGTGGCGGCTGCCCCTGACTCGTCTGAGGATAAGGCTAAGGAGAGCGACTCCCCTGCCAAGCTGTTTTCCATGGAGGCGTAGAGGGGCCAAGGGAAGTCTTGGCCCGGTATAATTTATGGATCGTCTTGTTAAATTTGAGGTTCTCGGTCAAGAGTACCCTCTCCACACAGACGCTCCAGAAGAGGATGTCCAGGAGATACTTGGACTGGTAAAATCCCAGTTGGAAGGGGTGGATCAATCAACCTCGTTGCCGGTGAATAAGCTGGCTATTCTGGCCAGCCTCAACATGGCTGGTAAGTATGTGCGCCTCAAGCGGGATTTTGAACAATATAAACTTGAGGTTGATGAGTCCGTTGACCGGATGCAGGTAAGTTTGGCCCAGGTGGTATCAGGGTAGCCTGAAGCAGCTTCCTGCTCCTTAGCTTTTCCCTTGCCTGGTTGGTGGTTGGCAGCGTTATGTCGAGCCAACTCATACATCTAGGGCGACTCCGCTGGTGCTTTAGAGAATGTTCACCTTGCGAGGTGAAATCACTCGACGGCATTATGAGCTTTCACCCACCTAACTTATGTTAGGTTCGATGTAGCTGCCGTTGCTGCCGGGCAGGGGATTTTTATATACATTGATATGGTCTGGCCCCTCTCTACTTAATTGAAGGGCCATGATTTGAGATCAAAGTGTTGATGAAGGCACAATAATGATGTTGTGGCATCAGCGAAGATTGATAACTTATATTCGATTGGCTTCGGATTTTAAGGGGTAATTTTTTGTGATCATGGCACCCCTTTATATATTTGTTTTTAGTCTTTACTCGGCAGGGACATGGGAATTTAAGTTATGATAAGTAGACGTTATCTATAACTAAAAGTGTAATTATTTGTAGAGCTGTTCTTCCCCGCCAGTTGTCACCCGCCCCACGCAGCAATTGGGCATCATTTCTTCTCTTCATTTTTTTCTCCTTATATCGCAGCAGAGACCTTCGTCTTTGCCTGTCTCAGGCCCATGCTTTTGCCCAGGCAGGTGAGGTTTTACTGGCGGATGATCTTATAAAGGGGAGAACCATGTCTAGCACCATGCTCGCGACCGCCTTTGTCGCCCTTCTTGTTGGTGTAGTGGCCGGTTTTGTGGCCAAGAAGAAGCTCGACGAGGCCAAAAACGAGAATATCGAACTTCAACGCCGTAAACTCCTTGAAAACGCCCTGGCCGAGGCCGAGCAACTGAAGAAAGAGGCTGTCCTCCAGGTCAAGGATGATACCCTGCAGCTGAAACAAGAGGCTGAGGAGGAGGCCAAGGATCTTAAGGCGGTTCTGCACCAGGAAAGAGAACAGCTGGTGGGGAAGGGCGAGCAGTTGGAGCGCAAGGAAGAACTCCTCGATAAGCGGGAGCTGGACCTGCTGGAGCGGGATAAGGCGGTGAGTCACGGCGAGACTACCCTGGAGGAGCGCCAGAGTGAGATTGCTGATCTTATCTCAGAGCAGCAGTCCAAGCTTGAACAGATAGCCGGCATCTCCAAGGAGGAGGCGAGTAAACGTCTCACCGAGTCCATCGAGAGCGAGGCGCGCATGGAGGCGGCCAAGGCCATTGTCGGCATTGAAAATGAGATGAAGATGGAGGCGGATAAGAAGGCCAAGAATATCTTAGCCAACGCCATCTGTCGTTACGCCGGTGATTATGTGGCCGAGAAGACGGTCTCGGTGGTGCCCCTGCCCAATGAGGAGATGAAGGGGCGGATCATCGGTCGTGAGGGCCGAAATATCCGGGCCATAGAGGCGGCCACCGGCATCGATATTATTATCGATGACACGCCGGAGGCGGTTATCCTTTCAGGCTTCAACCCGGTGCGCCGCGAAGTTGCCCGCCAGGCCCTGGCCCAACTCATCACCGATGGCCGTATCCATCCGGCCCGCATCGAAGAGGTGGTGGCCAAGGTGGAGCGGGAGCTGGACGTTACCCTGCGCGAATCTGGCGAACAGGCGACCTTTGACGTGGGGGCCCACGGCGTCCATCCCGATCTTATCATGCTCCTGGGCCGCTTGCGCTACCGCACCAGTTACGGTCAGAACGTTCTCCAGCATTCCCTGGAGGTCTCTTTCCTCTGCGGCATCATGGCCGCCGAACTGGGTCTCAATATCAAACAGGCCAAGCGGGCAGGACTGCTGCACGATATAGGTAAGGCGGTGGATCATGAGGTGGAGGGCTCCCACGCCAGTATCGGCGCGGAGCTGGCCAAGAAGTACCGTGAGTCAGCCGAGGTTGTCCATGCCATTGCCGCCCACCATGAGGATGTGGAGCCCAGCTCGCTCCTCGATGTCCTGGTCCAATCGGCTGATGCCCTGTCCGGGGCCAGGCCCGGGGCGCGCAAGGAGATGCTGGAGACCTATGTCAAGCGCCTCGATGACCTGGAGCAGATCGCCCTATCATTTAAGGGGGTGGAGAAGTCGTTCGCCATCCAGGCCGGCCGGGAGATTCGGATCATGGTTAACAGTGATAAGATCTCTGACCCCAGCGCCGTCTTGCTCAGCAAGGATATTGCCAAGAAGGTAGAAAATGAGCTTACCTACCCGGGCCAGATCAAGGTTACCGTGATCCGCGAGACCAGGTCGGTGGGCTACGCAAAGTAATTTACATACAAAAAAAGCAGTTATATAAGACAAGAGCACGGAGGCAGAACTTCCGTGCTCTTTTATATTTATCAAGAAA
Source organism: Thermodesulfobacteriota bacterium (assembly GCA_039714595.1). Taxonomy (GTDB): domain Bacteria; phylum Desulfobacterota; class Desulfobulbia; order Desulfobulbales; family SURF-16; genus JAOZSN01. The sequence goes on from JBDLJA010000023.1 coordinate 35,981, forward strand.
ATAGTTGGCACGGGAAATTGGCCATGAAATATAGCATCGAAGAACAGCTGGAGCTCATCGAACGGGGCACGGTGGATGTCATTAACCGCGACGAGCTGGTTGAAAAATTAAAAAAATCGGCCGAGAGTGGGACGCCCCTGCGGATTAAGGCCGGCTTCGACCCCACGGCCCCGGACCTCCATCTGGGTCATACGGTCCTCATTCAAAAGCTCAAGCATTTCCAGGATCTTGGTCACCAGATCCTCTTTCTCATCGGCGATTTCACCGGGATGATAGGCGACCCCACCGGTAAGTCCAAGACCCGGCCGCCGCTCACCAGAGACGATGTGGAGCGCAACGCCGAGACCTATAAGGAGCAGATCTTCAAGATCCTCGACCCGGAGAAGACAGAGGTGGTCTTTAACAGCTCCTGGCTTGAGAAACTTGCCCCCCAGGAGTTTATCCGTCTTGCCTCCCAGCTCACCGTGGCCCGCATGCTGGAACGTGATGATTTTAAGAAACGCTATGATGCCCAGCAGGCCATCTCCATCCATGAGTTTCTCTATCCACTGATCCAGGGTTATGACTCGGTGGCCCTGGAGGCGGACGTGGAGTTGGGCGGTACGGATCAGCGATTCAATGTCCTCATGGGCCGGGATCTCCAGCGCACCTGGGGCCAGGAACCGCAGGTGGTGATCACCCTGCCCCTCCTGGAGGGCTTAGACGGGGTGAACAAGATGAGTAAGTCGCTGGGCAACTACATCGGCATCACCGACCCGGCTAACGATATCTATGGCAAGACCCTTTCCATGTCGGACGAATTGATGTGGCGCTATTATGAGCTGCTCAGCGATCTATCCGCCGCAGACGTTGCTACCCTTAAGGGTGATGTTGAGGCTGGCAGGCTCCATCCCAAGGCGGCCAAGATGCAACTTGCCCGGGAGATAACGGCCCGTTTTTACGATCAAGATGCCGCTCAGGCGGCCGAGGCCCATTTTGAGCAGGTGTTCAAGAAGCATGATCTCCCCGATGATATTCCTGAATGCAAGCTGGCTGCCAGTTCAGAGAAAATCTGGCTGCCCAAGCTGCTGGCCGAGGCGGGCATGGTCAAGGGCACCGGCGAGGGACGGCGGATGATTAAACAGAACGCCGTCTCCGTGGATGGCGCCAAGGTGAGTGACCAGAATCTGGAGCTGCCCTGTCAGGGCGAGGTTCTGCTCAAGGTTGGCAAACGCAAATTCGCCAAGGTTATCTTTTCTTGATTGGTTGCCTTGGTTGACCTTTTAGGGGAATGTTCCTAACGTTAAGGTGCACCTTTTGCAAGAGGATGAACCTTGAAGCACGTTCTATTTAGCCTGTTACTTATACCGTTTTTGGCCGGTTCGGCCTGGGGGTTTGACGGCACCCTCCACCTGATGCTCGATAATGACTTCATCGTCAGGACCGACGATGATTATACCAGCGGCCTGGGGCTGGGCTGGGTCAGCGCTCCGGCCGATAACTGGCAGGATGTTGAAGGCTTTACCTGGCTGGCTGATTTCAACGAGCGGCTGCCCCTGGTAAACTCCAGGCGGGGGCGGACCAGCGGGGTGACGGTGGATCTGGTCCATCTGATGTACACCCCGGATAATATCAAGGTTGCTGAGCCTGACCCCAATGACCGGCCCTATGCCGGGGTGATCTTTCTCGGATTGGGGGCCCACCAGCTTGATGAGAAGAGGGCCGATGAGTGGGAGTTTATCTTTGGTCATGTGGGGCCTGACACCGGGGTTGACGATTTTCAGGCCTGGGTCCACGATGTCATCGGGGCCAATGAGCCCCAGGGCTGGGAGCATCAGGTGGGCAACGAGATGCTGGTCAATCTCAGCTATGACCGGCGCTGGCGCCTCCTCCAGACTCCCCTTGCCCGCCAGACATGGGGTAGCGACTTAATTGCCGGTAACCTGATCATGCTGGGCAACATGCGCACCTCGCTGGTGGCAGATCTTACCTGGCGGGTCGGCTACGCTCTGCCCTATGGTTTTGGCCGCACCAGTACCAGGCTGGCCACCGAAGGCTACCAGGCTCCCTGCGAGGCCGAGCCGACCTGGGGGGGGCACGCCAGTCTGGGACTCGCCGGCGAGGCTGTCCTCCATGATGTTACCCTGGATGGCCGCCTGTTTGCCGAGGATAATATTCAGATAAGCAGAGAGCCCTTTATCTTCCGGCTCATAAGTAGCGCTAATTTTCACTACCAGCGCCTCTACCTCGGCTTCCAGTTCATTACTGCCAGTCCCACCTTCAAGGAGTCGAGCCACTATCACCATTACGCCAGGTTCTCCATTGGCTGGCGATTTTATTAATTTTTTTTACCTGCAGTCTCGTTTGCCTCTGAATTAAAAAAAGGCCGCTACCCCGGGGTTACAGGGTAGCGGCCTTTTTAGGTCGGATTAATGAGAGAGAGAAAAAATTAACCCTTGAAGTAACGCTTCAACAGGCCGGCAAAGGCCATGCCGTGGCGGGCCTCGTCCTTGCACATCTCATGGACCGTGTCATGGATGGCGTCATAGCCCAGTTCCTTGGCCTTGACCGCGATGGCCTTCTTGCCGGCGCAGGCGCCGTTCTCGGCCGCCACCCGGGCCTCCAGGTTGGCCCTGGTGTCCTTTTCCACCACCTCGCCGATGAGCTCGGCAAACTTGGCGGCATGCTCTGCCTCTTCCCAGGCAATACGCTTGTAGGCCTCGGCAATCTCGGGAAAACCTTCGCGATCGGCCATGCGGCTCATGGCCAGGTACATACCCACCTCAGTGCACTCGCCATTGAAGTTGGCCTGCAGTCCCTCCATGATCTCAGCATCACAGCCCTGGGCAACGCCAACTTGATGTTGATCGGCCCACTCCATGCTGTCGCCCAACATCTCCTTGAACTTGTCAGCTGCGGCGCCGCAATGGGGGCACTTCTCGGGGGGGGTATCACCTTCATGCACGTAGCCACACATGGTACAGGTCCACTTTTTCATAGCATTGATCTCCTGAAAGAATAGTTAGTTGTGAAGTTATTGATAATAATTATTACTATCTCTTGTTGGTGCTGTCAACTGAGTTCTATAGACAATACAAAAAAAAAGGTCGCGGAGTAAACCCCACGACCTTTTTCGAAACGAACTCAACAGTCAAGTTCGTTATGTAAAGTTACTGCTGTTTACTTCTCAGGCTCCAGGGCGGCAGCGCGGCCATGGAGGAACTTAAGAGACCTATCAACATCCTTCTGGGACTGGGCCATGAGCTCATCAGCATGCTCAGGATTCATCATCTTCAGCATGCGATAGCGGTTCTCAGTCAAGGCGTACTCCTCAAATTTGATGGTCGGCTCCTTGGAGACGATCTTCAGAGGATTCTTGCCCTGCTCTTCCAGGTCAGGGTTGTAGCTGTAGAGCGGCCAGTGACCACAGGCTGCGGCCATGCGCTGCTGGTCCAGACCCTTCATCATGTTGATGCCGTGGTTGATGCAGTGGGAGTAGGCAATGATAAGGGAAGGTCCATCATACGCCTCGGCCTCGGCAATGCACTTGGCAACATGGGCCGGGTTGGCGCCCATGTTCACCTTGGCCACGTAAACGTTGCCGTAGGTGGAGAAGATCATGCCGATATCTTTCTTAGGCATCTTCTTGCCGCCAGCGGCAAACTGAGCCGTGGCCGCCCGCGGGGTGGACTTGGACATCTGACCGCCGGTGTTGGAGTAAACCTCGGTGTCAAGGATCATCACGTTGACGTTCTCGCCAGAGGCCAGCACGTGGTCCAGACCGCCGTAACCGATATCATAGGCCCAGCCATCACCGCCGAAGATCCAGCAGGATTTCTTCACCAGGTAATCGGCCACGCCCAGGAGGCGCTTGGCAATGACGTTGTCGCCCTTAGCAGCCAGCTTGGCCTTCAGCTTACCAACCCGCTCACGCTGCTCTTCGATCTCGGTCTGACTCTTCTGGGGAGCAGAGGTGATCTCGTCAGCAATCTTCTGGGTGATGATCTTAGCTGCTACGGCTTCGTCGAGTAACTCGATGGCCTGGGAGGACAGCTTGCTGACAGAGGCGCGCATGCCAAGACCAAACTCGGCGTTGTCCTCGAACAGTGAGTTGGCCCAGGCCGGTCCCCGGCCATCTTCCCGCTGGCAGTAGGGGGTGGTGGGCAGGTTGCCGCCGTAGATGGAGGAACAACCGGTGGCGTTGGCAATGAGCATCCGGTCGCCGAACATCTGGGTAACCAGCTTGATGTAGGGGGTCTCACCACAACCGGCGCAGGCGCCGGAGAACTCGAAGAGCGGCCGCAGGAGCTGGCTGCCCTTGATGGTGGCGGGATTAACCTCAGAGGGGTCAATCTCGGCCTGGTTGAGGAAGTATTTGACGTTTTTCTGCTCGCTCTTGCGCAGCTCCTCGCTGTTGGTGGTCATCTCCAGCGCCTTGTTGCCCTTGGTGCCGGGGCAGACGTCAACGCAGAGGGTACAACCACAGCAATCCTCGGTGAATACCTGGATGGCAAAGTCACGGCCTTTGAAGGCCTTGCCAACGGCAGGAATGGTCTTGAAGGTCTTGGGCTTGGTACCCTTGGCCTTGCCAATCACCTTCATCCGGATGGCGGCGTGGGGGCAGACCAGGGAACACTGACCACACTGGATACAGTTGTCGTCGATCCAGGTGGGCACGTTTACGGCGATGTTCCGCTTCTCGTACTGGGTGGTGGCAGTGGGCCAGGAACCATCGTCAGGCATCTGGGAGACCTTGACCTGGTCACCCTTGCCCTGGATCATGGTGGCAGTTACCTCGCGAACAAACTCGGGGGCGTCGGTCGGTACGGTGGGGGGCATGTCATGACCCTTGGTGGACTTGCCCAGCTTAACCTCAACGATGTTCTCAATGGCGCCGTCAACGGCGTCATAGTTCATCTGCACCACCTTGTCGCCCTTCTTGCCATAGGTCTTCTTGATGGCCGTCTTGATGGCGTCAATGGCCTCCTGCTTGGTGAGGATGCCGGAGATCATGAAAAACGCTGTCTGCATGATCATGTTGATGCGAGCGCCAAGGCCTAAGGCCTGGCCCAGGGCAATGGCGTCGATGATATAGAACTTGGCCTTCTTGTCAATCATGTCGCGCTGCACCGTGTTGGGCAGGGTCTTCCAGATTGATTTGGCATCATGGGAGGTGGTGAGCAGAAAGGTGCCGCCCTCCTCCAGGTTGCCGACCATGTCATACTGATCCAGGAAGGTGGGGTTATGACAGGCGATGAAGCTGGCCTTATTAATAAGGTAAGGAGCAACAATCTGGTTAGCGCCAAAACGGAGATGGGAGGTGGTGATGGACCCAGACTTTTTGGAGTCATAGACAAAATAACCCTGAGCCGAGTTGTCGGTCTCCGTACCGATGATCTTAATGGTGTTCTTGTTGGCACCAACGGTACCGTCGGAACCCAGGCCGTAGAACATGGCCCGGTAAACATCCTCACCCTCGATGTTAAAATCAGGATCATAGTCGAGGGAGGAGAAGGTCACGTCGTCGTTGGGGCCAACGCAGAAGTGATTCTTCGGGGCCATGGCAGCCATGTTGTCGTAAACTGCCTTAACCATGGTGGGGGTGAACTCGGCAGAGCCCAGGCCATAGCGGCCGGAGAGGATAACGGGCTGGCTGGCAGCGGCATTGCTCTCAGTGGCCTCGCCAACGGCGCAGCGAACGTCCAGGTAGAGAGGCTCGCCAGCGGAGCCAGGCTCCTTGGTGCGGTCAAGCACGGTGATCCGCTTCACGGTTGCCGGCAGGGCGTTAACCATGGCCTTGGAGTCAAAGGGACGGAAGAGGCGAACGATAACCATACCGATCTTAGAGCCCTGGGACGCCAGGTAATCGATGGTGGCGGCCACGGTCTCGGCCCCGGAACCCATCATGACGATAACGTCGGTGGCATCGGGGGAGCCGTAGTAATCAAAGAGGTGATACTGGCGGCCGGTGAGGTTAGCGAACTTGTCCATGGTCTCTTGGACGATGCCGGGAATAGCGTTGTAATACTTATTCACGGTCTCACGGCCGGTGAAGTAAACGTCAGGGTTCTGAGCGGTACCGCGCATGGAGGGACGGTCCGGGGTCAGGGCCCGCTTGCGATGCTCCAGAACGAGATCTTCGTCGATGATGGCAGCCATGTCCTCATTGGTCAGCTGCTCCATCTTCTGGATCTCATGGGAGGTACGGAAACCGTCAAAGAAATGCATGAACGGTACGCGGGAGGCGAGGGTGGCCTGGGTGGAGATCAGGGCCATATCCTGACACTCCTGGACGTTTTGAGAGCCAAGCATGCCCCAACCGGTCTGGCGAACACCCATGATGTCACCATGGTCACCAAAGATGGAGAGACCCTGACAGGCTACGGAGCGGGCGGTAATATGGAAAACGGTGGGAGTGAGCTCACCGGCAATCTTGTACATGTTGGGCATCATCAGGAAGAGTCCCTGGGATGCGGTAAAGGTGGTACAGAGAGAACCGGTGGCCAGCGAGCCGTGCAGAGAGCCGGCAACACCGCCCTCAGACTGCATCTGGGTTACAACCGGAACTGAACCCCAGATATTCTTCTGCATGCCGGTGCACTTGGCGTCAGCCTCGGCGGCCATGGGAGAAGAGGGGGTAATGGGGTAGATCGTAATAACTTCGCTGGTGGCATAGGCAACGTGGGTACATGCCTGGTTACCATCAATGGTTACCATTTTCCGTGACATAATCACTCCTTTAGCTGTTGTGGATATTTTTCTGCTGCTTATTTAATGTCTTGTTGCGTCCTAAATCACTTCCAAAAAGGTATTTTGGGAATAATTGCCGTATAATATAGGCAGGTGATTTTAGAAAACGCAAAAAAATACTCTATGCGTAAAAAAAAAACCACTATTTCGTCGGGTTTAGTGCTTATTTTTTACTTTTCAGGTCGATCAGGCCATAATTGTCGTTGAAATTTGCCATGATCTCTTAAAATTGGCTGCCGAAATGGTGGCTATATATATGGTAACTCGCTCTGGCCTGGCCATGGATGCTGGAATGAATTTATATTTAAAGCTCCATGAAGAGGCAGGTATCTGTTTCATTGAGTTTAATTTAGGGTCCCTGTCTGGCAATTATCAATCCTTCCCGCCAGTCGCAAAAAGGTAGTTGACATGGTGTCAGAGTTAGACTAGATTGCCGGTCTTCCGCATCACGGGGGGCGCTTCTGGCGTCTCGGTGAGGCAGAAGAAAATAAA
>JBDLJA010000024.1:0-41349 GCA_039714595.1 Thermodesulfobacteriota bacterium
CGTGGCTCGTTTCCATCAGCAGTTATCCGCTGGCCTAGCTAACAGCAGCCTTGACCGGCGGGGTCTGGTTTTAACTTCCAGGTAAAACCCTCGGCAAATATTAGATTTTTACTGTTGGCTGTCGTGAATAAGCAGACAGCTCGCAGCCGCCCAGGCTCGCTTACCTGTTCGCCAATAATAAAACCGGGCAAAATAAAAGCGCGCCCTGAGCTAACTGCTCTTGGTGGGGCACCATAGGTGATATCATTTTTCTCTGTTATGCCGCCTTTAGCAAGGGCGGACTCCTGATCGGCTATAAGAGCAGTTATGCAAGATCTGCCCTGTTTTGCGCCCGGGCCAGCCAGTGAGGGGTTGACGTATTTTGCCTGATTAGCTAGGTTCATTGCCACTTCAGTCTTCTTAGTTAAGGCCCCACCCATAATGGCCTAATCCCCTTTTCAATCTTCCACCCCTCAAAGCCAACCAAGACCATGACCAATATCGACAGCAGCAGCACATTTATCGAGGCCGTTTACCAGCGCATGGCCAGCAACCTGACATCAGTCCGTGAGCGGTTGAACCGCCCCCTCACCTTTGCCGAAAAGCTGCTCTACGGCCACCTTGATGACGCTGCCAGCGCCGAGCTGAGCCCTGGCAAATATGTTAAGACGCGGCCGGACCGCATTGCCCTGCAGGACGCCACGGCCCAGATGGCCATCCTCCAGTTCATGCTGGCCGGCAAGGAGGAGGCGGCAGTGCCGGTCACCGTTCATTGCGACCACCTGATCCGGGCCCGGAAGGGGGCCAAAGACGACCTGGCCGTGGCCAACGCGGAAAACCGGGAGGTTTATGACTTTCTCGCCTCCGCCTCCCAGAAGTACGGTTTCGGCTGCTGGCAGCCCGGCTCCGGCATCATCCACCAGGTGGTCCTGGAGCAGTACGCCTTCCCCGGCCAGATGATGCTGGGCACCGACTCCCACACCCCCAACGCCGGGGGCCTGGGCGGCTTTGCCTCGGGCGTGGGCGGGGCCGACGCGGTGGACGTGATGGTGGGCATGCCGTGGGAGGTGCTCCACCCCCACATCGTCGGTGTCCACCTGACGGGCGAGCTTTCCGGCTGGACCGCCCCCAAGGACGTGATCCTGCGCCTCCTGGCCATCCTCTCCTGTGCCGGCGGCACCAACCGGGTCATCGAGTACTTTGGCGAAGGTGCGGCCTCCATCTCCTGCACCGGTAAGGCCACCATCTGCAACATGGGCGCCGAGCTGGGGGCCACCACCTCCACCTTCCCCTATGATCAGCGGATGGCCACCTATCTCAGGGCCATCGGCCGGGGCGAGGCGGCCGAGCTGGCCGACAGATATCAGGATATGCTCCAGGCCGACCCGGAGGTGCTGGCCAAGCCGGCTGATTATTACCAGGAGGTGATCGAGATCGACTTAAGCGAGCTCGAGCCCCACCTGGTGGGACCCCACTCCCCTGACCTGGCCAGCCCGGTGAGCAAGATGACCAACCATATGAGCCAGGGCGGCTGGCCCACCAACATGACCTGCGCCCTCATCGGCTCCTGCACCAACTCCTCCTACGAGGACATGGGCCGCATCAGCGCCATGGCCGAGCAGCTCCTGGCCAAGGGTGCCACCCTCAAGACCCCGCTCTTCATCTCCCCCGGCTCCGAGCAGGTGCGGGCCACCATCGAACGAGACGGCCAGCTAAAGAGGCTGAAAGATATCGGCGCCACCATCCTCACCAACGCCTGCGGACCCTGCATCGGCCAATGGCAGCGCGAGGACGTGGCCACCGGGGTAAAAAACTCCATTGTCACCTCCTACAACCGCAACTTCCCCAAGCGGGCCGACGGCAACCCTGAGACCTGCGCCTTCATCGGCAGCCCGGAGTCCGCCTTTGCCTATGCCTGCACCGGCATCATGGACTCCAACCCCTATGAGACCAAGCTCACCGGCGCCGACGGCGGTACCTTCACCCTCCAGCCCCCGGCCCCGGTGGCCGAGGTGCCGGCCCAGGGCTTTATCCGCGACGAGGAAGGTTTCCTGGCCCCTCTAGCCTCTGGCCGCAGCGCTATAGAGGTCCAGGTGAGCCGCGAGTCGGAACGGCTGGCCCTGCTCTCCCCCTTTGCCCCCTGGGACGGGAAGGAGCTCACCGGCCTGAGGCTGCTCATCAAGGCCAAGGGCAAGTGCACCACCGATCACATCTCCCCAGCCGGCCCCTGGCTCAGGTACCGCGGCCACCTGAACAACATCTCCGACAACATGCTCACCGGGGCGGTTAACGCTTTTTCCGGCCAGGTGGGCGAGAGCCTTAACCAGCTGAGCGGCGAGCGGCAACCGGTGAACGAGGTGGCCCGGGCCTACCTTGCCGCCGGCGACAACTGGCTGGTGGTGGGCGACGGCAACTACGGCGAGGGCTCCTCCCGGGAGCACGCCGCCATGAGTCCCCGCCACATGGGGGGCCGGGTGGTGATTACCCGCTCCTTTGCCCGGATCCACGAGACCAACCTGAAGAAACAGGGCTTACTGCCCCTGACCTTCGGGAACCCTGCCGACTATGACAAGATCCAGGAGGGCGACACGGTTGACATCGTCGGCCTCAGCAGTCTGGCCCCGAACAGCAGCATCACCGCGGTGCTCCATCACCGTGACGGCACAAACGAGGAGATCGCTCTGCAACACTCCCTCAATGAAGAGCAGATCAGCTGGTTCAAGGCCGGTTCCGCCCTCAACTCCCTGCGCGGCTAAGCCCGCGCGTACGCCAGCCCACAAAAAGGGGGGATTAGGAGAATAACCACTCCTAAAACCCCCTTCCCTCCCCTTCTTGTCAGCCAAGTCAGGCTCACCCCCTCCCCCCCAACAGCCAAGACCCGACCTAACTTAGCGGAAAAAAACGCATATTTTCCTGACAAAAAATTACTCTTTTTTCTGCTGTCGTTAAGGTCCAAAAAATTAGTAAACTCATAGTGATACTCAAACAGAGAGGCGACATAGAAATAGAAAAATTCGGGGAGAGAAAATTATGCAGGGAGGAAAGATCTACAAAACTGTCGGGGTGTTACTGGTTATAGGGCTGGGGATGTCGGCCTGCGGGGACGATGGCGGCAGCGGCGACCTGCCAAGCGGCGGCAGCGGCGACGCCTCACCAGGGGGCATCTGGGCCGGTCAGGTTGAATTCGCAGATAGCGGTGAGACCATAGAGACCATGGGTCTTTGCACTGAGGAGGGGGAACTCCGATTTCTCAACGGTGATGGTGAAAAGACCACCGGCACCTTCACGGTAAAAGGTAACGAATTTGACGCCGAATTCACCTCCTACGCCTTATCAGGCCAGCTGTTTCCGCAAAACGACTTACCCGTCATTACCGGCACTGCCACGGGTTATGTTTACGAGAAAGATGCCATAACCGGCGACGCATCCTATCTGGGGGGGGAGCCGGCATTCAGCTTCAGGATCCTCTATGATCAGACCTATGAACGGGGCTCCAGCCTGAGCGCCATAGCCGGCACCTACACCTACAGCGAAGCAGGGGGCTCCTCAGTCACCTACACCATCGGCAGCAACGGGGATCTCAGCGGCAGCAACAGCGACGGCTGCCAGGTAGCTGGTTCGGTGGCGATAATCAACCCAGACTACAACATGTATCGCGCCACCATGACCTTCAGCGATTGCAGCCAGAACAACGGTACCTATAGGGGCCTTGCCGCCCTGCTGGACGAGGTGGGGGAAGAAAACAACACCCTGGCCATTTCTGTTGCAAACGAGAGTTACATGTTAAGTGTCTTTTTGCTCGGCAGTTGATTTAACGCCCCTATTTTCTTTCACGTTGCTGCTCACTGCCGAGGACGTCAGCAAACTCCTGGAGGGCATGGTGGATAGCCAGGGCAAAGCCCATGCCTTCCACCTTGGCATCCACCAGTTTCTTGGTGTTGATGCCAATCACCTCACCCCTTGCGGTCACCAGGGGGCCGCCGCTGTTGCCGGGATTGATCTCGGCATTGGTCTGGATAAATTGGTCGCGGCGGGCCGAAAGGACGCCTGAGGAGATGGAGTTGCGGCGCCCCACCGGGTTGCCGATGGCATAGACCGGCGCCCCCAGGGGGACGCGTTTCTCCGCGGCCTTCAGGCTGGGGGTCAGGTGACCGTCCACCTTGAGCAGGGCCAGGTCATGGTCCTGGCTCACCTTTATGAGCTGGGCCGACATGGAGCTGCCATCGGCCAGGAATATCTTGTAATAACGGAGGGCGCTCACCTCTTTGTTCTTGCGGCGCATTGATTTTTCTGCCGCCTGCAGGTGCTGCTGCTTCTTACGAAAGCTCTTCAGGCGCGGCGCGTAGCCCTGCCGCCAGGCACTAAGGCGCTCCTCCTGGAGGCGGACCGAGCGGCGCAGTCCCGCCAGGTCAGCGGCCGCACCGCCGGCCGCCCGGGCCCGGGCCAGACTCGCCCGATCCCGGCGGAGACGGCTGGCCGCCGTGTTCAGACCCTCCTGCTCCAGGGCCAGGGCGGTGCGCTCCTCCTTGAGCTGCTGCCGGGCCCTGCTGATCTCCCGGACCATCTCTTCCCGCATCTCGGGACTAAACTTCACCACATGTTTATTGGTCAGGATATAACCATCGGCGCTGACAAAAAAACCTGATCCCGCCCCCAGGGGCGATTCAATGGCCAGGGTGGCCATATTGGCCCGCTCCAGGGGGGTGGCCGGGGCCAGGCTGGCGGCCAGACTGGCGGCCAGATCATTCTGCTGGGCCGCGGCCGAAGGGCCTCCTGGCCCCGCAGCAGGTCCCTCTGGACCAGGGGCGTCCTCGGAAGGAGAGGGGACAACAGGGCCACTCCTGCCCGTGCCCTTACAGTCCAAACGCTCCACCCGCTCCAGGGGCATGGTCACCGTGCCGCCATAGATCTCGTAATAGACCTGTCCACCCTCCTGGCGGCAGTAGTCGGTGGCCAGCTTCTGGCCGCTCTTGAGATATATGGTGTAGGCCGGGGAAGGGGTGGGGTGGGCCAACAGAGCCAACGAAAAAAGCAACAGGGCCAGGCAAGGCCAGGGGGTTATGTTCTTAGAGGGCTGGGAGAAATGATTCATGCAGCTGACCTTGTGAACAGTTGCGAGAAAAAGACCCCGCCGCCATGCGGGGGAGGGGGAGAAAAGGCTGGGGAGCCAGGGGAAGAGGGCCGCTCTAGATCACCTGTTATCCCTGATTTTTGCCAACAATTTAACGGCCTGCTCATTTTCGGGATTACGGGCCACCGCCTGCTGCAACAGCTCCTGGCTTATGCCGCTTTCCCCCTTATGGCGATGAAGCAGGGCCATGTTGAAGAGGACCTCATCCAGGTAGGCAGGCCTCATATCCGCCACCTGCTGGAAGAGGGCCAGGGCGCGATCCACCTCGCCGGAACTGGCATGGAGCAGGGCCAGGTTATTTATGGCCCGGTCCATGGAGGGGTCTAGTTCCATTGCCCTGCTGTAGTTGGCCCTGGCCTCAGCGATCTCCTCCAGGCTCCAGTGGAGCCGCCCCAGCTGATAATAGATGACCGCCTGCTCCGGGTACTGCTGGGCCAGGGCCAATAAACGCTGCCGGGCCTCTTCGGGATACTCGATGATCAGGTAGCTCACCTGCTCATTAAAGAGTTTCTTATCGGCCAGACCCTTAACATCGTTGTCCTTTAACAGCCGGCGCAGATAATCCAGGGCCTCCACCCGCCGGTTGACGGCGATTATGGGGGGAAGATCTTTCCTCGCCCCGCTGAGCTGATCAATCCGGCTCTGAATCTTCTCTTCCACGCTGGCGGTGGATTCCACCAGGGAGTCATAGCCTGCCATCAGCAGATCCTGGGGCCACTGTAACTGACTTAGGCTCTGCCGGGCCTGGCGGGTGGCCGGGATATCCAGCCACCAGACGGCACCGGCCATAACAAGGGCCAATATAAACAAGAGAAGGGGCCGCCAATAGGGGCTGCTGGGGGAAGCAACCTTGCGCCGCCGGGCGGGGCTGGCAAAAACGGTGGCATCACCGGTGCCACCCGGTAGGGTTATGTCCACCCTGGGTCCGGAGGCGCCGCCCGCCCGGGGGACCACCTGGCGCCGGGCCAAATCCTCCTGGGAGCTCTCGGCCTGAAACAACTCCCGCATATATTTCGCCAGATGGCGCGAGGAGAGGCGCACCGCCAGTTCATCGGCGCAGCGGTCCAGGTCCCGACGCAGGGCCGCGGCGCTCTGATAGCGGCGCTCCGGATCTATGGCCAGGGCCTTGCTGATAATCCGGTAGAGGTTGGGGGGCAGCCCCTGCTTCACCTTTTCTGCCGGCTGAAACTCACCCTTGGCCGCCTTGGCCAGAATCTGCTGGGTCTCGCCGCTATATAAGCGGTGGCCGGTGGCCAGTTCATAGAGCAGGATGCCCACGGAAAAGAGGTCTGAGCGGGAGTCAATCTCCTGACCGGAGGCCTGTTCCGGCGACATGTAGGCCAGCTTGCCCTTCAGGGATCCCACATAGGTGGTGGCATCGTGGCTGGAGGCCTTGGCGATGCCGAAATCTATGAGCTTCACCTCGCCGTCAAAGGTGATGAAGATATTCTGGGGGCCGATATCGCGGTGAATAAGATTGAGGGGAGTGCCGGCAAGGTCCCTCAGGTTATGGGCATAACTGAGGCCCTCGCAGACCAGGGGCAGGATGTAAAAGAGGGAGAGAGGCAGCTTCAGGGGCTTACCCGCGGCCGCCGCCTTGGCCAGCACACCCTTCAAGGTGACGCCGGAGAGGTACTCCATGGAGATGAAGTAACTATCCTCCATCTCACCAAAGTCGTAAATCTGAACTATATTAGGATGTTGAAGATGGGCCGCCAGCCTGGCCTCATCGATGAAGGCCTTGATGAACTCGTCCTGCTTGGCCAGGTGGGGCAGAATCTTCTTGATGGCCACCAGCTTCTCAAAGCCCTGGGAACCGACAATCTTGCCCCGGTACAACTCGGCCATTCCCCCGCAGTCGATCCGGTCAAGGAGAAGGTATTTACCATATTGGCTGGGCTGGAATGTGGTCATTACTTAGGTGACGCCAGCTCTCTTACGGGGCGCCAGATGGCTAAATTCAGGCGACTGGCCAGCCAGAAGGGGCCAGAGATCTTACCGCCCGGCCGACGCCTAACAGGCCAGGGGCATAAACTTGCAACAAACAGGCTTACAATAGCATACTTTCTTGAAATTACTTTATAAAACTTGGCGGCAATGGCGGCTTATCACGCCTCTTGCTGGGCCGCCTGACTCTTCAACCAGCCCTGGCGGATATAGTACTGCTGGCCACTGTCACGGAACTCAGCACACAAATCGCCATGCTGCTTTGTGGGGCGCGGGGCATCCGCCCCCTTGGCCAACCGGCAGATACCTGAGGCGATATCCTTCACCCTGAAGTAGTGACAGTGTAAACAGTCCTGCTTTTCCATAACCCGCGCCTCTCTCCTTTAACCAGAGGGCCACATGGGGCCCCGGCAATTTAAAATTTTAGCCCTTACAACTCCCGCCCCAGCAAACTAAAGCGGGGCAAAAGGGGGGAGCTCAGCTGTCAAGACACGCGCCTTTTCCTGATCACGGTCTTGCGGCTGGCCTCCTGCTTACGCTCACGCTCGGCCAGCAGGTTCAACTTCTGCTGGCCCTCGGGCACATCACTGATCTGATGGTTGTCGCTGTTGGCGCTGGCAACGGCCAGTTTCCGGCGGTGACGGGGCAGTTCTTTGAAGCTGAAGCGATCTTCACCCTCGCTGGAGGTGTAGCGCTGCCACTGGGCCTGCCAATTTTCTCGAAACCAGAGGGAGTGATAGGTCCCCTCATGCCGCTGCTGGGTGTACTTACGCTTAGCGCTTTCCAGGCAAATTTTTTTCATAACTCTTTAAACTTAAGGTAAGGGTCAACCATCAAGACAGGCGGCGAGGCCTGCCTGAAAACGCTCACATTTTTACGACCAATCTCACCCTTTTGCAAAGAGTTTCCAGAAATTTTTTGTAATCCCTCAACATATCAAAATGTTACGCTGAGCCGAGGCTTGCGGCGAAAAAGGGGCTTTGGCCGCCAGGCCGCCAGGCCGCCAAGGCCCCTGAGCAAACCAAAGGCCGGCCAGGGCCTGCTCCACTCCTGGCGCTCCCCCCCCAAAAAAAGAATCAGGACGCCGCCTGCTCCACCGCCACCGAGACGGCCACGGTGGCCCCCACCATGGGGTTGTTGCCCATGCCGATGAGGCCCATCATCTCCACGTGGGCCGGCACCGACGAACTCCCGGCAAACTGGGCGTCGCAGTGCATCCGGCCCATGGTGTCGGTCATGCCGTAGGAGGCGGGACCGGCCGCCATGTTGTCCGGGTGGAGGGTGCGGCCGGTGCCGCCGCCCGAGGCCACCGAGAAGTAGCGCTTACCCTGCTGGACGCACTCCTTTTTATAGGTGCCGGCCACCGGATGCTGAAAGCGGGTGGGGTTGGTGGAGTTGCCGGTGATGGAGACATCCACCCCCTCCATATGATTGATGGCCACACCCTCGCGCACATCGTCGGCCCCAAAGCAGCGCACCTTACCGCGGTCGCCCTGGGAATAAACGGTTTCACTCACCACCTCCAACTTGCCGCTGGTGTAATCAAACCTGGTCACCACATGGGTAAAGCCGTTGATCCGGGCGATGATGTGGGCCGCGTCCTTGCCCAGGCCGTTTAAGATCACCTTCAGCGGCTCGTGGCGCACCCGGTTGGCAAAGCTGGCGATACCGATGGCCCCTTCGGCCGCGGCAAACGACTCATGGCCGGCGATGAGGGCAAAACATTTGGTCTCGTCGCGCAGCAGCATGGCGCCCAATCCCCCGTGGCCCAGCCCCACCTGACGCTGGTCCGCCACCGAGCCGGGGATGCAGAAGGACTGCAGCCCCTCGCCCACCGCCTCGGCGATATCAGAGGCAGTGGTGAGCCCCTTCTTGATGGCGATGGCCGCCCCGGTGGCATAGGCCCAGCAGGCGTTCTCGAAACAGATGGGCTGGACATTTTTGACCAGCTCAAAGACATCCACGCCAAAATCCGTACAGATATCCCGGGCCGCCTCCAAGGAGGCGATATCATACTTGGCCAGCACAGGAGTGATCTGCTCTATTCTTCTCTCGTATCCTTCAAACATGATTCCTCTCCTTGCTATTCTTTCCGCGGGTCAATGGTCTTAACCGCCTCGGTGAAACGGCCGTAGGTGCCGGTGGCCTCTACCAGGGCCTCGTTGGCGTCCTTGCCAGCCTTGATCGCCTCCAGCATCAACCCCAGCTGGACAAACTTATAGCCGATGATCTCGTCATTTTCATCCAGGCCAAGCTCCATCACATAGCCCTCGGCCATCTCCAGGTAGCGGGGGCCCTTCAGGGTGGAGCCGTACATGGAGCCCAGCACCGAGCGTGCCCCCTTGCCCAGATCCTCCCAGCCGGCCCCCACCGGCAGGCCGCCCTCGGAAAAGGCGGTCTGACTGCGGCCATAGACCGCCTGCTTGAACAACTCCCGCATGGCCACGTTAATGGCGTCGCAGACCAGGTCGGTGTTCAGGGCCTCAAGGATGGTCTTGCCCGGCAGGATCTCCGAGGCCATGGCGGCCGAATGGGTCATCCCGGTGCAGCCCACCGTCTCGATCAGGGCCTCCTCGATGATGCCATTTTTGATATTCAAGGTGAGCTTGCAGCCGCCCTGATGGGGGGCGCACCAGCCAATGCCATGGGTCAGGCCGGAGATATCAGTAACCTCTTTGACCTGGTTCCATTGCCCCTCCTGGGGAATTGGCGCCGGGCCATTTTGCGGACCCTTGGCCACGCAACACATCTCCTCAAGTTCGGAAGTATAGTTCATGCACACTGCTCCATGTCATTATTAGCCAGCCCCCACCCAGAGAAGGCGGGAGCGGTCATTACGGGCAGCAAGCCGTGAGCGGTGCCGCCTATTACCCCAACAAAAACAACATCTAACATTCAGCAAATCCTTTATAACCAGATTCCCGGCCAAAAAGAAAACCCATTTTGCCAAAATGATGGCCCAAGGCAAAAAAAAAGCTGAGACAAAGTCGCTGAATTCGCCAAAAGAGCGCTGGCCTTCTGCCCCCTTTCTGCTATAGTTACCAGCTGAAAAGTTTACCACCAAGCCGCTGGCCAAATCAGCCCCTGACCAGGACGAGTAATAGATGCCCGCCAAGAAGGTCCCCCCGTCATATCACCCTCGCACCTGGCCCACCCATCTGGGGTTGCTTCTCCTCCGCCTGCTGGGGCTGCTGCCCCTGCCATTGATCTGGCTGATCTCCTACCCCCTGGGCCTCTTCCTCTACGCTCTGGTGGGCTCGCGGCGCCGCGTCACCCAGCGCAACCTGGCCCGCTGCTTTCCCTCTCTGGCCAAAGCCCAGGTTAACCGCTTGGCCCGCCGCCACTTCTGGCACCTGTGCCAGAATGTCCTGGCCGCCGGCATCACCTACTTCAGCGGGGCCAGGCGCATTCGCCGCCTGGTCAGGGTCAGGGGGGAGGAGCACCTCACCGGCGCCCAGGCCAGGGGGGAAAACATCATTATCCTGGCCCCCCATTTCCTCAGCCTGGATATCTGCGGAGTGCGCCTGGGCATTGACCATGGCGGGGCCAGCATGTACCAACCCATCCATAACAAGGTGCTGAACGACCAGATCCTGGCCGGGCGCAGCCGCTTCGGCACCGCCATCCTGCCCAACACCGCCGCCCTGCGCCCCCTGCTCCGCCTGATCAAAAAAGGCACCCCCTTTTACTACCTGCCAGACCAGAGCCCCAGCGGCCAGGAGGGCATCTTCGTCCCCTTCTTCAATATCCAGACCCTGACCTACCCCACCCTGGGCCGCCTCACCCGCCTGACCAAGGCCACGGTAATCCCCTGCCGCTGCCGACAGCTTAGCCTGGGCCGCGGCTACGAGGTGGAGTTTCAGCCACCCCTGGAGCATTTCCACGGCGACGATGAGTATAATGACACCCTGCGGATGAACGGGGTGGTGGAGGAGTTGATTGGACCCCAGCCCGAGCATTATATGTGGATCCATCGCCGCTTCAAGATCCGCCCCCCTGGCGAGCCGGCCTTTTATGAATAATATGAATAATGACGGCAGGTTGACATCATGGCCCCCCTTCGCTTAAGGTAATAATCATGGGACTTCTTCCAACTATTTTTGCCAAACATATGGCGCTGGACCTGGGCTCTTCCTGCACCCGAATCCACCTGCCCCAGCAGGGCGTTGTTCTGGTGGAACCCTCCCTGGTTGCCTGGCACGACTGGGACAAAAAGGTGATAGCCGTGGGCCATAAGGCGTGGGAGCTCTTGGGCCGCACCCCCCAGCAGATCAAACTTATCAGGCCACTGGCGGGCGGGATGGTCGCCGACCCTGAGATGGCCAAGGCGATGATCAGCCACTTCTTTCAGCGGATTCAGCAGGAGTGGAAGGTCCGCAAACCCCATGTCCTGATCTCCGGGCCCAGCGATATCAACCCCCTGAGCCGCAAGGCCATCCGCAAGACCGCCATGGCGGTGGGGGCCGGCGGGGCAAAGCTCATCAGCCAACCGGTGGCGGCCGCCATCGGGGCCGGCCTCATCCCCGGCCAAGGACCGGCCCGGATTCTCATCAACCTGGGCAGCGGCACAACCGAGATCTGTCTGGTGGCCCAGGGCGAACTGCTCCTCTCCCAGCTCCTGCGGCCTGGCAGCGACGCCCTCACCGAGGCCCTGATCAGCCATATTCAAGAGAGGTACCAGGGCCAGGTGGGAGAGGTCTCCGCCGAGAAATGCAAGGCCACCATCGGTTCGGCCGCCCCCAGCCCCAACCTGCCAGCCGCCATGGACCTGACCATTAAGAGCATGGACAGCGGCATCCCCCAACAGAAAGAGATTGCGGCCGAACCCCTGCGCCAGGCCCTGATAGAA
This sequence comes from Thermodesulfobacteriota bacterium, assembly GCA_039714595.1. Lineage (GTDB taxonomy): Bacteria > Desulfobacterota > Desulfobulbia > Desulfobulbales > SURF-16 > JAOZSN01. The sequence continues at coordinate 11,907 of JBDLJA010000024.1, forward strand.
CCCCTCCAGCAGCTGGTCCAGACAATCAACCAGATCCTGGAGGGGTTGGAGCAGGAGATGCAGGACGAACTCAAGACCTCAGGCGGCCTGCTCCTCTGCGGCGGCGGCGCCCTGCTCCACGGTCTGCCCACCTTTCTCAGCCAGCAATGCGGCCTGCCGTGTGGCTGCGCTCAAGACCCGCTCTTTACCACAATCAACGGTTGCGCCCTGGCCGTGGAGAACCGCGCCAGCTACCGCCGCCTCTTTCTCTCCTGAAGCCATGCCCCAAGCCCTGCTCAAAAGCAAGCTCCGGGCCCTGGGCCAGGAGGCTGTTGACCAGGGCCTGGCCAGCGCTCTGGCCGTGGGTGTCACCGGCCGGCACTGGCCCGCGCCAGAAGATTTCACCCTCTACCTGGGCCACCTTGACCAGAAGCGCCAGCAGCAGCTTGGCGCCACCTCCCTCTTTGACCTGGCCTCCCTCACCAAACCGTTGGCCACCAGCCTGGCCATCCTGGCCCTGGTGAGCCAGGGCAAAGTTACCCTTACCAGCCCCCTGGCCCAGCTCCTGCCCCAGTCACAGATCCCCAGCGACAAGGCCGAGATAAACCTGGCCCAGCTTCTGCGCCACGCCAGCGGCCTGCCCCCCCACCGTCCCTTTTACCTGGAGGTGGCCAAGCTGGCCCAGGAGAGGCGGCAGGAGGCCATGGTGGAACGGGTGCTGGCCGAACCCCTTCTGGCCCAGCCGGGCCAGCAGGAAACCTACAGTGACCTGGGCTTCGTCTTGCTTGGGGAAATTGTTAGGCAATTGAGCGGCCAACGGCTGGATCTCTTCTGCCGGGAGACCATCTACCGGCCTTTGGGGCTGGCGGAAGAGATCATCTTCCTGCCCCGAGATAAGGGGCACAAAGAGTTTGTCGCCACCGAGGATTGCCCCTGGCGGGGCCGGCTGCTGGCCGGCGAGGTGCATGACCAAAACTGCTGGGCCGTGGGCGGGGTGAGCGGCCAGGCGGGTCTCTTTGCCCGGCTGGCCGCTGTGCTGAAGCTCTGCCGTTTTCTCCTGGCAGCGAAACAGGGCCAGGCCAGCCACCCCAACCTGGACCAGCAGTTGCTGCAACGGGCCATGACGCCCCAGAACGGCCCCCACAGCTGGGGCTTGGGCTTTGATCAGGCCGCCGCAACAAATTCCGCGGCCGGCAACCGCATATCGGCAGACAACTGCGGCCACCTGGGCTTCACCGGCACCTCCTTCTGGCTCGACTTCCAGCGTGAGGTGGCCGTGGTGCTCCTCTGCAACCGCATTCATCCCTCAACGGAAAACGATCTGATCCGCGCCTGGCGCCCCCGTCTCCACGACGCTATTTTTTCACTGCTTTAATTTTTTTTCTGATCTTCAGCCGCCGCCCTTTTCCGGGAAGAGGGCGCAAATATCCTCTTCATTGGCCGGGGTTATGCCGCGCTCGGTGATGAGGCCGCTTACCAGCCGGGCCGGGGTGACGTCAAAGCCGTAATTGGCCGACGGCGTCTGGGGCAGGGGCACGGTGACGGTGTGGAGCCGGCCGTCCGGCCCCAGACCCCGCACCTGATTGACCTCGTCGCCGCTCCGCTCTTCGATGGGGATCTCCGTCACCCCGTCGCGTAACTGCCAGTCAAAGGTGGAGGAGGGCAGGGCCACGTAGAAGGGCACGTTGTTGTCCCTCGCGGCCAGGGCCTTCAGGTAGGTGCCGATCTTATTGGCCACATCGCCGGTGTAGGTGGTGCGGTCGCTGCCGGTGATGACCAGATCAACCAGGCCATGCTGCATCAGGTGGCCGCCGGCGTTATCGGCGATCAGGGTGAAGTCCACCCCCTGCTGGCTAAGCTCCCAGGCGGTGAGCCGCGCCCCTTGGAGCCAGGGCCTGGTCTCACCCACCCAGACGTGGACGTCGATCCCGGCCTCTCTAGCCGCGTAGATGGGGGCGGTGGCGGAACCATAATCGACAAAGGCGAGCCAGCCGGCATTGCAGTGGGTGAGGATGTTCACCACCCCGCCGCCCTTGGCCGCGCTGATCTCCCGGATCAGTCCCAGGCCATGCTCGCCGATGCGCCGGCAGAAGTCGGCATCCTCATCAGCAATGGCCCGCGCCTCGATCTCGGCCAGCCGCCGCTTATCGTCGGGATGATCCGCCCTGGCCATGGCGGCCAGCTGCCGCTCCACGGCCCAGCGCAGGTTGGCGGCCGTGGGCCGGGTGGCCACCAGCATCTCGGCAAAGCGGTCCAGGTCCTCGTTGAAGGCATAGGAACGACTCTGGAGGGCGGCGGTATACATGGCAAAGCCGGCGGTGGCGCCGATAAGGCCGGCCCCCCGGACATACATCTCGCCAATGGCCCGGCAAAAATCTTCGACACAGCGCAGGTCGACAGTGGCAAACTCGTGGGGCAGGAGGCGTTGATCGATGACCTGAGTAATCTCTGGCTGGCCCTGCTTGGACCAGATGGTGCGATACGGCTGTCCGTTAACCAACATTTTTTTTAAATCTCCTTGCCAGCATAGCAGGCCTGGCCATGGGAACTAGCCGGCGCCACCCAGGCCGGTCAAAAAAATTTCTGAAGAAGAAAATAGGTAATTATTCCCGCGCCCAGGGAACCGTAGATGAGCAGTCAGGGGACACAGGCATCCTCCTGCGCGTTCTTGATCTTCACAAAGGCAACAATGGTTGCAATAATAGCGATAAGAATAAATATAGCGGTCTTCATAGCAACATTTTTTGTTGGCCCGGTGGCCAAAACAGCTAACCTCAAGAGCGGTTAAGGGCGAATTACACCTTTAGTGACAATGCCTTAACATAATCTCTCTTCCGGGGAAAGACAAGATGCCAAGCCCGCTGGCCCTGCCCCGGGACCCTGAGAGCAAAAAACATGGCCCATAACCCAGCGGTTCCGCCTCTAACCAAGAAAACTAGAGAGCTCCCCGCCCTGCTGGCCACCCTCTGCCACCTCTGCTTCCCCCCCCGCTGCCTGCTCTGCCAGACCCCCCTCTCCCAGGCCAACCCCCGCCTCTGCCAGCCCTGCCGGCTCAAACTGCCCCTGCTCCAGCACCCCATCTGCCCCACCTGCGGCACCACCTTCCCTAACTGCGGCAGCAGCGAGGACCACCTATGTGGTCCCTGCCACAAAAAACCCGGCCCCTTAAGGCTCAGGCGCTCTGTCTTCGCCTATGACGCTGGGGTGGCGCAGCTGATCCATGACCTAAAATTCGGGGGGCGTTTTTACGGCCTTGGCACCATGGCAGACCTTGCCCGCCACTCGGAGCTACTTCGTGACCTGAGCGAACCAGACCTGATCATCCCGGTCCCCCTCCACCCCAGCCGCCTTAAAGAACGGGGCTTCAACCAGGCCGCCCTCTTGGCCCGGGCCCTCTTCCCTTCCCGGCGGGCCAAGATTGCTCTGCGTCTCCTTAAGCGCCAGCAGGCGACAGTCCCCCAGAGCCGCCTGAGCGGCAGGGAGCGGCGCCGTAACCTGGGCCACGCCTTTACAGTGACCAACAGCGGCAGGCTGAGGGACAAAGCGATCCTGCTGGTGGATGACGTTACCACCAGCGGCACCACCTTGAACGAATGCGCCAAGACCCTGCTGGCCGCCGGCGCCGCCCGGGTTGAGGGGGTAACCCTGGCCATGGCCCTGAAAAAATAGAGGGCCAGAGGCAGACAAAGCTTATGGCCAGCCGGGCCGGCAGGGGAAAATATTCTTGCCTGATCACCAGACCAATGATATATGATGGATCTTCAATAGTGTCGGGGCGTAGCGCAGCCTGGTTAGCGCGCCTGCCTTGGGAGCAGGAGGCCGGAGGTTCGAATCCTCTCGCCCCGACCAGAAAACAACGGCTTACACTCCTCTGGAAAGGAGGACCTTCACTCCTTCCAACCCAAAAGGAGCAAAATCGTAAGTCTGGACATAAAAACGCCGCCTTAGAGAAATCTGGGGCGGCGTTCTTTATTTGCGCTGAGGACGACGGGTGACAAATCAGCCAGGGCGGCCTAACCTTAAAGAAGAAGGGACACGCGACTGAACACCCTGGGAGCAGGAGGCCGGAGGTTTACCCCTCAAGGGGGTACGGAAAAGAGCGAATCCTCTCGCCCCGACCATTTCTATAGTTATAATCAACAAGGGGTTATCGAGATATATCGATAACCCCTTGTTTCGTTTTATCCTTCGCCAAAGGCCCTGGCTGCCAAGGTGGCTAACATTTTTCCCTGATTTGCCAGTCTCGTTTCTGTCTCTAGCTCTGGTTTAAACAAAACCCTAAACAGCAGAAGAGAAGGCATTTTCCAGGAGCTAACTGTCTGTCTTATCCGCGGGTTTTCGCGCCAAGCTCCAGTTAATGCGGATGGGCCAGCGATAAAGTAACTAAAAACAACTGTATCATATGTAGTTGCGCCTCCACTTGGCAAGATGGTTTTGCCCTTAACAATCCCATGGTCAAGGGCCTTTTCCCCCCTCTCCCCACCCCGTTCGGCCCATCATCCGGCCCAAAAGATCAGCAAAAGCTGCCATTGACATCAGTGGCCATACCTTGTCATAATAGTAACCAATATCTTGTTAATAAACGGCTATTTATCCCCCAGCCAGAACCCCTTTGCGGAGAGCTGCCGGCGTGTCAGAAAAAACCAAGGCGATCATCCTGGTGAGCCTGCTCATAACCCTGCTCACCGGTCTCTTCCTCTACGAGGGGGTCAGCTTCTTCACCCGCGACATCCAGCAGCAGATCCGCGTCACCGAGGCGGAAATCCACGCCACCACCGCCGGCCTGCAGGAATTTTCCTACCAGCCCTACGTCAAGCGGATCAAAAACCTGCTCCTTGTCAAACCGCAGATCCCGGCCGCCTTCGCCACCGGCGACCGGCAGCGCCTCCACGAGGAGGCCCTGCCCATATACCGCGCCCTGATAGAGGAAAACCCCGCCTTCTACGTCATGCACTTTCACCGGCCGGACAACACCTCCCTCTTGCGCATGCACTGGCCCGACTACTTCGATGACGACCTGAGCCAGGTACGGCCCATGGTCGTGGCCACCAACCAGGACCATAAACCGCGCCAGGGCTATGAGATGGGGCGGCACGGCCCCTTCTACCGGGTGGTCCACCCCGTCTTTTACCAGGAGCGCTATATCGGCGCCATGGAGTTTGGCATCCGGGCCCACCAGGTGCTGGAGATCCTCCAGAAGGCCCTCAACTCACCGGCCACCTCCTATTTCAGCAGCAGCAATCTGGCCCAGGCCACCCGCATCCAGCACAGCCCGGTAAGGGAGGTGGGCGGCGGCTACAGCCTCTTCACCCACAACCAAGCCCTCTTTGAGCAGCTGCCCAAAAGCTTCAGCCCGGTGGCGAAGGACAACGAGGTGGAGATAGGCCATAAGAGGTACATGGTCCACGCCCTGCCCATCTTCAGAGATTACCAGGACCAAGCCATAGGCGGCATCATGGTGATGCAGGATATCACCCCCCTGCTGGCCAAGGAAAAGGCCTTTATCCAACGCTTTATCGCCCTGAGCCTGCTCCTCATCGGTTCGGTGGTGGCGGTGCTCTTCCTCACCTTTGGCCAGCTGATGAAGGCCATGGCCCGGGAGGTGGAGAGGCGCCAGGAGAGCGAGGAACGGTACCGGCAGCTCTTTGAACAGATGCCTTCCGGGGCCCTGCTCCTGCAGCCGGCTGGGGCGGCCGGCTCCTACCTGATCAAGGCGGGTAATGACGCGGCCCTGGCCATTGAGGAGCCGCACCAGCTCAGCGACCGCCCCCTGGAGAGCCTCTTTCCCCCTGACCAGTGCGGCGATCTCCATATCCTCCTGCAGGATGCGGCCCAAAGCAACACGGCGCGCACCGTCCCACCCTTCCAGCGCCACCAGGGTAAGCTGATCTGCCAGGGCGCCGTCTATCCCCTGGCCAGCGGCGAGATGGTCTTCCTCTACGAGGACATCAGCCAGAAGAGCGCCATGGAGAAAGAACGCCGCCAGCTGGAAACCAGGCTGCAGCGGGCCCAGAAGATGGAGGCCATCGGGCTGCTGGCCGGCGGCGTGGCCCATGATCTGAACAATATCCTCTCCGGCCTGGTCAGCTACCCGGAGCTGCTCCTCCTCCAGCTGCCCGAGGAGAGTTCCATGCGCCAGCCCCTGGAGACCATCCAGCAATCAGGCCAGCGGGCCGCCGCCGTGGTGGCGGATCTCCTCACCGTGGCCCGTGGGGTGGCCACCAGCAAGGAAGCCGCCAACATCAACGAGATCATCGACCATTACCGCAACTCCCTGGAGGGCCGCAAGCTGCGCAACCGCTTCCCCCAGGTGGAGCTCAGCACCGAACTGGCCGCTGATCTGCCCCCCATCTCCTGCTCCATCATCCATATCGAGAAGGTGGTGATGAACCTGATCACCAACAGCTTTGAGGCGAGCGAGGGAATAGGCATGGTGACCATCCGCACCGCCAGCCGTGAGCTGCCAGCCGACTTCTGCGCCGACCAGACCAACGAGGCGGGGGAGTATGTCTGCCTGGAGATCCATGACAACGGGCCCGGCATTGCCGCGGAAGACCTGGATCATATCTTTGAGCCGTTCTACAGCCGCAAGGCCATAGGCCGCAGCGGCACCGGCCTGGGGTTGGCCGTGGTCTGGTCAACGATCCATGAGCATGATGGGCTGGTCCAGGTCCTCTCCACTGAAGAGGGCACCGCCTTCCGCCTCTTTTTCCCGGCCCTGGCCATGGCACCCCTTCAGCCGGAAGACAAGGCAGCGCTAGCCGATGAACTGCCGAAAGGCAGCGGCCAGCTCATCCTCCTGGTGGATGACGAACAGCAGCAGCGCGACATCACCAGCCACATGCTCATCGCCCTGGGCTACCGGGTGGAGGCGGCGGCCAGCGGCGAGGAGGCCTTGGAGCTGTGCCGCAAGAAGGAGTATGACCTGCTCCTGCTGGATATGCTCATGGGCCGCGGCATGAACGGCGGCGAGACCTTCCTGGCCATCCGCCAGGAGCGCCCCAAGCAGCAGGCCCTGATCCTCAGCGGTTATTCCCAGAGCGCCGAGGTGGACCAGGCGCTGGCGGCCGGGGCCGCCGGCTTTCTCAAGAAACCGGTGACCCTGGCCCAGCTGGGCCAGGGGCTGGCTGAGGTTTTTTCTCCCTGAGCCCGGAAAGGGGGAGGAGCAAACCCTTAGAAATGGACGAACCAGCGCAGGTAACAGCGGTTGGCCCCTGGGCCGTAGTAGCTGGCCACGCCGCCGTGATAGAAAAAAGCGCCGGCGGTCAGCGTCATCTCATCGCTGAGGCTGTAGAGGGCGCTGGGGCTGATGAAGCCGGAGCCATCCCCTAGATCAGTCACCGTGACCAGGGACCAGGACCAGAGCATGGCCGGCTGCATGGTGGCGGAGAACCCCAGCTCATCCCGGTGGCCGGAGCGGTCCTGAAAGTGATACTCGGCGGTGACGATCAGGGAGGAGGCAAAGCCGTAGTCGCCGCCTAGGATAAACTCGCTGTAGCGCCGGTCGCTGGCCCGCTCCCGAAAACTCCCCCCCTCACTGCGCAGCTCAAGGCCGGTATCCCCCAGCTCGCCAGCCACCTCCCAGCCGAAAACGGTCTGCTCCTCATCCCACAGCCCCAACAGGGCCAGATCGGCCCCCCCCAGGTAGCCCTTGATCCGGGCCGCCCCCTTATCCTCGGCCAGATTCAGATCAAGGTTGGCCAGCTCGGCCACGGCGTACTCGTAACGGATGGCATCAGTGCCGGGCCTCTCATCCACCTCCACCGCCTCGATATCGATGGGATTGAAGACATCGGTGGGGTTCCAGAAACGTCCCACCCCCAGGGGAATACGCTGCCGGCCCGCCACCAGCAGATGGCGGGGGGTACTGTACTGGAGATAGGCCCGGTGGAGGGAGAGGTCGTTGGCCAGCTCAGAGTCACTATCGTGGTAGATCGTCTCATTATCCACCACCAGCAGCCCGCTTAGGGCGGGGGCGCTTTCATGACGCAGGTGGAGCTCAGCCCGCAGTCGGTTGTAGTCCATGAGATGATAAAACTCATCGTAGCCGGCGATATTGCTGTTCTCCAGCCCGAACTCCGGCACCAGCCCCAACCAGGCGGCCGCCATGATCCTTTTTACCTGTCCCCCTCGGTGGCTCTTTTGTTTCCCCCTGCCCCCTGCCCTGCTCTGGCAAATGGCCCTCCTGAGAGGGCCGATCTTTTTTTTGGGGTGCTGGGCTAAAAGGCTCATGGCGGCTCACTAAAAAAAAACTTCAGGAAAGATCATGCCTGACATTGGTAACTATCCGCCCGTCATGCAGGACCACCGAGCGCCGGGCCTTGGCGATCACCATCGGGTCATGGGAGGAGAAGATGATGGTCACCCCCTCCTCGTCGTTGAGGCGCTCCATCATGTCGATGAGGGCAGCGGCCGCCTTGGAGTCGAGGTTGGCGGTGGGCTCGTCGGCCAGGACCAGTTTGGGGGTGGAGGCCACGGCCCGGGCCACGGCCACCCGCTGCTGCTGGCCGCCGGAGAGCTGGTGGGGCAATTTGTCCAGGAGGGAATCGATGCCCAGCTTGGCGGAAATCTCCCCGCTGCGGGCCCGGCACTCCGGCTCGCCGACGCCCTGGAGGCGCATGACATACTCGATATTCTCCCGGGCCGTGAGGACCGGCAGGAGGTTATAGGCCTGGAAGACGAAACCGATATGGTCCCGCCGCAGCCGGGAGAGTTCCCTCTCCGAGAGCCCGGTGAGGAGGAGATCGGCCAGCCGCACCTCGCCGCTGCTGGGTGAGTCGAGGCCGCCGATGATGTTGAGCAGGGTGGTCTTACCGCTGCCGGATGGCCCGGAGATGACGACAAACTCCCCCTGGTCGATGGCCAGCTCCACCCCGGAGAGGGCCAGCACGGCAACCTCTTTGTCCGGCTGAAATTTCTTATTAATTCCTGAAAGCTCCAAAAATACAGCCATCACCTTCCTCCTCCCTCTACCCCTTATTGATCACCGCCATGGGCCGAGACCGGCCCAGGACGCGCAGGGAAAAATAGACGCTGACCAGGGTGGCCAGGATAACGGCGGCCAGCGCCTCGCTAAAGTATGAAAAACGGATGATGGCATAGGTCACCGCATCCATGCCAAACTCGGCCAGCGCCTCGCTGAAGACGGAGAGGTCCAGGCCAAAACGCCTAAAGTAGAGGAGACTCAAACCACCGGCCAGGGCCCCGGCCAAAAAACCGGCCAGCCCCATGAGCAGCGACTCCAGGAGGATGGTCTTCCTGATAGTGTTGAGGCCGGCGCCAATGGCCAGCATGATGCCAAACTCCCGGAGCCGCTCCAGGACCGAGACCAGCATCACCCCGAAGATGCCCAGACCCGCCACCCCGAAGACCAGGCCGCTCACCACCAGGCTGAAGCCGCGCATCAAGACCCGCGACTGCATCAGGGCGGGGTAAAGCTCATCCCAGCGGCTGACGGCAAGATCAGGCCAGCCCGCCCTTAACTCCCCCTGCAACGCGGCAAGATCCTCCTCGCCGTAACCTTTGGCCAGAAGGAGGGCAAGCTGGCTGACCCCCGACTCCACCCCCAGCAGGCCCCTGGCCCGGGCCAGGTCGATGAACACCGCGTTTTCATCCAGCCCCATGTTGTTGGTCCGGATGATGCCGCTCACCCGCAGGGCCGTACCGGCCAGCTCCCCCGCCCGGTCCTGGGCCGAGACAACGATCTTGCCCCCCAGCCGCACCTGGAGCTTGGCCGCCAATTTATGGCCGATAATGGCCCCCTTGCCCTTGGGCCCAAAGTCATATTTACCGGTGGTGAGATAATCGGCCAGCCGCCCCTGGAGCTGCTCCCCCTCCAGCTCCACCCCGATGATCTCGGCGTGGCGGGAGTAGTGGGAGGTGGCCACCAGACCGTTCTGGCGCAGACGCACCACATGGCTTGCCACCCGGGGATCGGCGGCCAAGGAGGCGGCCAGCCCCGGCCCCTCGTTGCCAAGGCCACCGGCGACCTCCTGGGCGGGTCCCTGCTCCGGCTCCACCAACAGGTCCAGAGAGGGGTCCAGCCGGTAGCCCCTGGCAAAGATGGAGAGGTGGCCCGCGTCACTGCGGATGGCGTTACTGATCATCTGCTCGGTCATGCCGTCATAGATGCCCTGCATGAGGAGCAGACCCCAGAGACTCACGGCGATCATCAGCACCACCAAGAGCGAGCGCGTAGGGCGGCGGGCCAGGGAGGCCCAGGCCATCTTCAGGACCAGGCTAGACATGGTGGATCGCCTCTATGGGCGGCAGGCCGTTGACCTTGATTATCGGGTAGAGGGTGGAGAGGAGCAGGAGGAGATACATCAGCGCCATGTCGCGCAGGATGACTAAAGGGGCAAAGGCGGCGGGGATGGCGCTGACGGCCAGGCCATACTGGCGGAACTGCTCCTCCATGGAGGCGAAGACCATGGGGTGGACACTATAGTAATAGGCAAAAGCCCCGCCGATTAGCCCCCCCAGCAGGACAGAGAGCAGACCCAGCAGGGCCGACTCCAGGAGGAGCAGGGTGAGTACCTGGCCCGGCGTGGTGCCCAGGGCCCGCATGATGCCGATCTCCCGGATGCGGGCGTAGACCAGCAGCAGGGTGTAGATCATGATCACGAAGAAGATGACGATGAAGATCACGGCCAGGGTGAGATAACCAAAGAGGGAGTCGATCTCCATCGCCTTGACCAGAGGGGCCATGGTCTCCCGCCAGCTGGCCGCCTGATACTCCGGGCCCAGGAGGGTGGCCAGCCTGCGGGCCAGCTCCGGGGCCTGGCCCGGGTCACGCGGCTGAACAATGATATGGGTGGCCTGGTTTTCGGCCGCCATGATGGTGTCAAAGTAGTCCTTGGCCATAAAAGCGCTGGCCGCGTCAAAGTCGAAGAGACCGGTCTGGAAGATGCCAACGACCCGCAGCCGGTCGGCGGCAAAGGAGTAGTCGGCCCCGCTGCCCACAAAGGCGAGCTCGTCCCCCACCCCCACCCCCAGCCGCCGGGCCAGCTCTTTACCCAGGTAGAGCTGGTTGCTGTCGCCCTTCTCCAGGTAACGGCCGGCCACAAGGGAGTCGCGCAAGCGGGAGACGGCCGCCTCCCGCGCCGGCACCAGGCCGGTGAGCATCCCCCCCACCGCCTTCTCGTCCCTGGCAAAGAGGACAAAGGACTCGAAACGGGGACTGCTATCGGCCACCCCCGGCTCCCGGGCCAGCAGGCCGCTGAGCCGCTCCACGTCGAAGATCAGATGCTCGTAGCTGGGGCTCTCCCGGAAGGAGGCGCCGGTTATCTGCAGATAACCGGGGTAGATCTCCACCGCGTTTCTGATCATCTGGGCGTGGGAGCCGTCCATCCAGGCGGTGGAGAAGACCAAGAGCCCAGTACTCACCGCCCCGAGAAGGATGGTGAGCAGCGATCGGCGGCCATGGGCCCTGATATTGCGGATGGCTAGCTCCAGCAGCATGCGTGGTTACCTGGAAAAACGTTTCAGGGCCCGTTTGGAGAAGTAGGCCGGGTCCACCGGCTCATCAAAGGTGGCCTTGATAACGGTGATATTGGTCTCATGCCCCGCCTTGTCCGGGGTGCGGGGGATCATCTGCCAGCTGGAGGGATAGAAGTGGGAGCCGAACTTGCGCACCTCCCGATAATAGAGCTCCCGCACCAGCCCCCCCTCCTCGTCATAATAACTGACCTTTTCCGGCAGATAATGGGCGCGGGAGACGGCCATGATGATCTTACCCCAGACCACCGGGGCCTCCGGCCGGGGGATCAGCTCCAGGAGATGACTCCTCTCATCCTCACTGATAAGGCGGCTCTCATAGTCGTCGGCCAGGGAGCTCTCCTTGACCAGGTCATCGTTGGTGAAGTCACTGCCCATCCAGCTCTGGAGCATCATGGAGGCGGGGATCTTGATCACCTTCTCGATGCGCGGCACATACTGCCACATGGCCTTATCCACCTTGAGGAAGGTGATGCCGGCATCCTTGCGGGGGTAGAGGATCTTGACAAATGAGCGGTCATGGCCCTGGGAGTAGCTCTCCATGGTCATGGTCCGTTTGCTCCGCCTGGTCTTCACCTCCATGCGAAACTCCAGCACCGCCGTCTTGCCGTCCAGGTTATCCACCACCTTAGTGATAATCTCCTGGGCCTCCGAAGCCCAGAGGGGCTGGGGCAGGAGCAGGAGGAGGCAGATTACGCCTCCCAGCAGGCCATTTTTTCGCATATGTTCTCCTCCCTCTCTGCCGAAAAATTAGAAGATTTGTGACTAATTGTCTGATTACCCGCAAATAAGTTTTGGCAACTGAAACCGCCAAGGCGCAAAGATAACCTCCTGTATCAGCGAAAAAACAAACTTCGGAGTCTGCGCTTACCCGCGCTGAAAAAGCCGTTCTCTAAAAGAATGGCCATTCGTAAAACTAATACCATAGCATACCCTTGCCCCCCCTGCTTCGCCAAGGCGGATTGAAGACTTCTTCCCCCTTCCCGGCAAAACTAATCCCTTTCAAAGGTGTAGGTGATATCACCGGCGTTGGACCTGGAGGAGCTGGAGGTCTCCACCTGGATGTGGCGGTTGAGCCGGTAGCGGCTGGTGAACTGCGACTCGCCGCTGTCGGTGTCGGTACCCACCCCAATGGAGAGACGGTCGCTGATCTGGCGGCCGATGGCCAGGTTGGCCCCCTGGTTAGAAGGCTTGCCGGTGACCAGATAGGAGATCACATCATTGGTGGCCATGGCCGGGGTGGAGAAGGTGGTGAGCTTGGGCCGCTTGGCCGTGCCGATGACATCCACCCCCACCACCACCTGGTCAACCCCGCGGCTGGCGCGGATATCGAGACCGGGGTTATCCAAGGCTCCCCCGGCATAGGAGATCAGGCCGCGCTCAATGGTGAGATCCTGATTATAGGCGCGGTAGGAGCCATCCTTCACCTGCACCTCACCGCTGGCCCGGAACTCCTCCCCCGGCTTGGCACTGATCTTTACCGCCCCGGCAAAAAAGGCGTTGAGGCCCGCCGCCGCCACATGGACATGGTCCCCCAGGATCACGGTGAGGTCCACGCTGAGCGGCGCCCGGGGCTCCTCCGCCTCCTGGCCCTCGCCCCCCTCCGCCCGGGCCTGGACGATGTCATCCGAGGGGGCGCGGGCCCCCCTGGGCAGGTGACGGCGCAACACCTTCACCTCATCCAGCACCACCTGGCCGGCCAGGGCCTGGCCGCCGCGGGTCCGCTCATAACGCAGATCAGGGCTGACAGTCACCTGGGTGTTGGGCAGGTTCACCGCCCGGAAACCTTGACCGGCCAGGGTGAGGTGGAGGGGAAATTCACCTTCATTTAGATCCAGCTCACCGTTAAGGGCCAAGGCCCCGCCGGCCCGCAACTCACTCTCCAGGCGGACAACGTTGTCGGCCACGGCCAGGGTGAGCTCCGTGTCGCGCAGATCCAGGCCAAAGAGAGGCAGGCTGAAGCGGGCCAGCTCCAAGCCGCCGCCCCCCTGGAGGCGGGGCCGGGCCAGGCTGCCGCCAAGCTCCAGATCAACATCCACCTGGGCCGCCAGACGGTCAATGGCCGGGACGGCCAGGGGGACAAAGGAAAAGTCAGCGCCGTTAAGAGTGAGACGGCCCGCCACCTGGGCCTTGGGCCACTCAGCCACCTGAAACAGGTCCCGGCTCTGAAAACGGGCGGCAAAGTTGTTGTTGTTGATCCCCAAGCGGAGATCGCCCGCCAGCCCGCCTTTTTCAGCATTTAGGTCCAGCTTACCGCCGCTGTGGGGAACCTGCAGATCCTCCTCCCCTTGATTCCGGCCATAGGTGATGGTGCCGGGTGAGAGGCGGGCCGCCAGGCTGCCAGTGAGACCATCCCCATCCTGCCGGTATCGGCCTTCAGCCTTAAAATCACCGGAAAGGGCAACAATGCGAGGCGGCAGGTGGGGCTTGAGCCAGGCCAGGGGCAGGGGGGTGAGATCAAACTCCGCCCCCTGCTCCCCTCCTGGCTGCCAGTGGCCGGCCAGACAGAGGGAAACGCCCTCGCGCCTAAGACAGGTGCGGGCTAAAGAGAGCGCCTCTGGCCCGGCCGTAAGCTCACTCGCCCCCTGCTGGGACCACTCCCCCAGCCCCGGGGCCATGAGACTGGTCTCGCTTAAGGAGCCGGACCAGAGCCCCTTCTCATAACCACCCTTGAGGGCCAGGGCCAGCTCCCCCTGGGCGTGGCCCAGCTGGAGATTCACCTTATGGTCCCGGATCAGGCCGCGGCCGCTGAGCTCCAGACTGGCCAGCTCATGGTCCTGGGCCCGGATCTCTTTGGCGCTGAGACGCAGGCTGCCGGGCCGCTCCGGCTCATGGTCCAGCTCCATCTCCAGGCCGGCCAGGGACCAGCTCTTCCAGGCCAGACCCTCGGCGCCAATATCCGCCGTAAGACTCGGTCTCTTCCGCGCCCCCCGCAGCTCGCCCTCCCCCTTGATGCTCCCCTGGCCACCTTCGAGCAACTGGGCCAGGTCAGGCACCAGCAGGGACCAGGCGAAAGAGGAGTCCGGCCCCAGCTGGCCCTGGGCCGTGAGCCTGGCCCGGCCCAGGGAAAGCTCCAGCTCCCGCGCCTCTATCTCATCCGGGCCATAGGCGAGGCTGCCGTGACCGGCCAGGGGCTGGCCACGCAGTTCACCGCTCAGCTCCTGGATCTCCAGGTCCAGCTCCAACCCCTCCCTGGTCCGGCTCCCCCTGGAGAGGAGGGCCAGATTCATGTGGCCCGGCCAGGAGGGGGCCAGAAGGCCGGGGTTGACACCCTTTCCGGCCAGTTCCACGTCCCAGGCCAGGGCCGGCTGCCAGGCGACCTTACCCCGGCCGCCCAGCTGGCCGGCCAAGAACTCCCCCGTGAGACTTTCCAGGGTGAAACCCTGGTCGCTGCCCCGGCCCCTAAGGCGCAAACTCCCCGGCCCCATCTGCTGGCCAGCCAGCTGCATGTTAGCCTGGAGATCATAGGCGCCAAGGCCGCCGGTCAGCCGCAACTCCCCCTGGGAGCTGCTGAGCTGGGCTGGCCCGGCCAGGGGCCATTGCAGCCCCTGCCAGCTGGCCTCCAGCTTTAAGGGTCGGTCGCCAGCGCCATACTCGCCCCGGGCCGCAACCTCCATCACCTTCTCGCTCTCCGGCCGGCTGACCAGCAGCTTTTCCAGCCGCAAAAATTTTTCCTGCAGGTCGCCTGCCAGGTCAAAGTCGGCATCAAGGTTGTAAAGGTCCGCCTCCTCATCCCGCAGGGTCAAAGCGCCCTGCAGCCTGCCGCCCCGCAGGTTCCCCTTGCCCTGGAAACTGCCGCCGAGGGTGGCGGGAAGGGCGGCCAGGGGCAGGGCGGCCAGGGGCAGTCTTAAGTCCGTAACCGTGGCCTGCCAGGCGGCCTGCTCCCCCAGCGGCTCCGCGACCTCGGCGGTTAGCCGGGCGCCAAACTCGCCGCTGAGCTCCTGGGCCAGCGTGAGACGCCCCAGATCACCGCTGAGCCGGCCCTTGATGGCCAGGGGAGGCAGACCGGCAATGTTCAGCGCCAGCCTGGAGTCCAGCTCCAGCTCGTAGTCGGCCAGGGGACGCAGCTGGCCGCTAAGCTCGGCCCGCATCTCGGCCAGCTCCACGGTCAGCTTCTTGACCGTCAAGACATTGTCCTGCCAGAGCGCGGCCAGGGTGACGGCCGGGATCTCCAGCGGTTTTTCAGCGGAGCCGCTGAGATAAGAGATATCAGTCAGGGCAAGCCTGGCCAGCTCAATGGTCAAGGGCAGCCGGATGGCGGGCAGTTCCCCCCCCGCCTCCTCTTTTGCCTCCTCCCCTGGCGTGGTGAGAGTAACAAAAATCTTGCTGGCCCCAATCTCGCTGATCCGCAACCTCCCCCGCAGGAGCTGGGCCGGCTGCCAGACCAGGAGAAGTCGATCCACCGTCACCTTCGCCTGATCCGTCGCCAGGGCAAGCCCCGTAAGCTCCAAGCGGCCAAGGAGATCACCCTGGACCGCGGCCACGGCCAGACGCCCGCCGCTCCCCTTCGTTAGCTGGGCCACAGTCCAGCGCGTCCCGCCCTCGCTGGCCAAAAACAGCAGGCCGCAGGCCGCCACGACAAAGGGCAGGGCGAGGAGAAAGGTAAGCCAGCGTTTCACAGCACCGCCCCCATGGCCAGGTGGAACCGCACGTCGCCCACCGCCAGATCGTCATTACTCACCGGCCAGGCCAGGTCCAGTTTCAGGCTGCCAAAGCCAAAGAGCCAGCGCACCCCCAGGCCACTGCCCAGCTGGAGATCCGCCAGCTCATCGTTATAGGCGTTGCCGCCATCTATAAATACGGCCCCCACCCACTTCTCCGTCAGGCGGCGGTTATACTCCAGGGAAGCCACCAGGAGATTTTCGCCGCCCACCACATTGCCATCCTCATCCACTGGCCCCAGGGACTTATACCGGAAACCGCGCACCGAGTTATCGCCGCCGGCGAAGTAACGCAGGGAGGTGGGGTAGAGGTCAAAATCACTGACCCAGGAGCGGCCCACCTCACAGCCCAGCAGAACCCGGCCATTGTCGCCTCCCAGGGGGAAGAGGTATTTGCCCCGCAGGTCCAGGCGGACGAAGCTGGTGTCCGAGACCAGACTGTCACTGCCCCCCCGCAGATCAATACCCGCCTGCCAGCCATGCTGGGGGAAGGCGTTCTCCGCAACTTTAGTAAAGCCGGCAACAGCCCCCAGGGCGAGGATCTGCGAGTTGGTGGTGGGACCGGCGCCAATCTCGAAACGCTCCACCATATACTGGCCAAACAGTTTCCGAACCAACGAGTTGTCCCGATTCTGGCGGATAAAGCCCAGCTCTGCGTCCAGGGTGTTACGCCGGGTATCGCTGGTCTCCTCATACTCGTAGTGGTTGGAGATAGCTAAGCGATCGGTCCTGGGATCAACCACCGGGATGAAATAGGAACCGCTGACGGTGCGCCTGACCTGGGCCAGGCGCAGGAAGAGATCGGAGCTGTGGCCGTGCCGGTTGATGCGGCGCTGGGTCCAGCGGGCCGTGAAGCGGGGGCCCACATCGGTCTCAAAGCCGACGCCAAGCTGGTAGCGCTGGCGCTTGCTGGGGGTGAGGGTAACCTGGACCGGCACCTGGCTTCCCCCCTCCGGCACCTGGTCAAACAGGGGCACCACCGCCACCACCTCAGCCCAGTCGGTGAGCTGCAGGGTCTGCTGGAAGGCGAGGAGGTCATCGGTATTTAAAGGGTCACCGCTCTTGATGGTGACAAAGTCGGCCATGAGGCCGGGGTGGATGATATCCTGCTCGATGTTGATGGCGCCGATGTAAAACTTAGGGCCGGTGGCGATGTGGAGGGCCATCCGCGCCCCCCTGCCCTCGGCGCTGACCAGCGTCTTGGCCAGGCCCGCTTTCGCCTTGGCGTAGCCCAGCCGCCGGGCCGCCTCAAGAAGCTCATACTTGCCATCCTCATAGCGCTTGTGGTCCAGCACATCGCCCACAGCCAGGGGAAAGGCGGCCAGGGCCGCGCCAAGGGCCGCCTCATCCTTCCCCTCTCCTTCATAGGCCAGGTCCAGACTGGTGACCCGGGCCGGCACCCCCGGCCGGATCTCATAGCTGGCCAGCCAGTGCAGCCGCTTTTTCGTTAGCGAGCCCCTTACCTCCACCCCATAGTAACCAAAGGGGATCAGGGCCTGGCGGATCTGCTCTTCGGCCGAGGCGTGGAGGCGCTTGAGCCACTCCTCGCTTAACTCCTTATGAAAGCGGTACCGCTGGATATCGATTACGGCCAGGACATTGCTGCGCAGCTCCCCCTTCACCCCGCCCACCTTTACCCGCACCAGCTCTCGGGCGGAAAGTGAAGCGGGCAGGGTGAGGAGGAGGAGCAACAGCAGGGGGAGGCAGAAGCGGATTGCTCCTATTTGTAAACAGGCGAGCCGGTGGTTTCCCATGGCTAGAGTTTAGCAACTAGCCATGGGAATTAACAATCTTCATTAAAAGTTACGGGGCACAGGGCCGGCCTGATTCAGGCCAGCTGCGCCTTGCGCCAGCCCATCTCCTTGAGGCGCTCCACCCGGGCCACGGCCCAGTCGTTGATCTCCCGCAGGTAGGCCATGGGATCATCGTCCTTCCTGGCGATTATCTCCTGACGCTCAGCCTTGACATCCTGCTTCTCACCGGGATACATCTCCAGCCAGGTGGCATAGCCGTGGTCAAAGAGAAAGTCCGGGGTGGCACTGGAGCCCGCCATATCGAGCTTGGTAATGGCAAACATGGCGGCCATGGTCATGTCATACTTGATGAGCCAGCCGTTATCGGCCACCATGGCCCGCTGGTCAACGGCCACGTCAGCGGAGCAGGTCGGGCAGTAGAGGCGGTCAATCACCTCCGGGTCCATGATATTATCACGGAAATGAAACTGCACCTCCTGCTGGCCGCACTCACAACGCTTCTTAACTTCCACACACATGGGCTGATCCTCCATACTATTTTTATCTGAGGTAACTGCCCCTTATTTTAGCCACTTTTGTCAGCTTGTAAAGAGATTAGTAATTATTATTATCTTCAGATGTGGATTCCCCTCCCCTGCCTCCCGTAGAGGTTCTCCCTTTAGTTTTTTAAGAGATCCGCCCCCAAGGGTGCCACCCCTCAGTCCAGCTTCGCCCCCTTATCCAGCATCTTCCGGACGATCTCCAGTAGTTCCGGCACGGCCACCGGCTTCTGGCAGAAGGCGTTCAAGGGATTATCAGACAACCCCTTAAGGCGCGGATCATCACTGTAGCCGGAGCAGAGGATTATCGGCAGAGAGGCACGGATTTCACGAATTCGGTCAATGAGTTCCAGACCATTGATACCGGGCATGGTCATATCGCTGATCATCAGGTCATAGCTGTCCGGGTTCTGGCCAAACTCCGCCAGCGCCTCGGCCGGGTCCAAAAATGTTGAGACCTTATAGCCAAACTCTGACAAGGCCATCTGGCTGAAGTCGAGGATCAGGGCCTCATCATCCACCACCATCAGCCTCTCCGTGCCACTGGCCGGCAGGCTCTCGCCAGAGTCGCTGCCCTCATCCGGCCCCTGCTGGCTGCAGATGGGCAGATAGACCTGAAATGAGGTACCGAGACCCGGCTCACTGTGGACAAAGATATCGCCCTGGTGACTCTGAACAATGCCATGGACCACGGCCATGCCCAGGCCGGTCCCCTTACCCGCCTCCTTGGTGGTAAAATAGGGGTCAAAGATCTTCTCCAGGGTGGCCCCATCCATACCGCGGCCGTTGTCCTGCACGGCAAGACGGATATATGGCCCCGGCGCCAGCGCCTTGGTGCCGGGGCCTTGACCGTCAACCTCCTGCTCACTTAAGGCCACCCGCAGGATACCGCCATTCTCCTCCATGGCATGGGCCGCGTTGGTGCAGAGGTTCATCACCACCTGGAGGATCTGAACCGGGTCCGCCTTGGCAAACCGGTCGCAGCCGATATCCTGTTCTATCTTAACGGAGGAGGGAATGGTTGAGCGGAGGAGCTGCAACGCCTCCTTGACCACCTTGGCGACCTGCAGCGGTTTCTTCTCATGCTCGCTCTTGCGGCTGAAGGCGAGGATCTGGCGCACCAGCTCCTTGGCCCGGTGGGCGCCTTTTAGCACCTCCTCAATATGCTGCCGCAGCCCGCCCTGACAGTCGTCATTGAGCAGGGCCAGCTCGGAAAAACCGATGATCCCGGTTAATATATTATTGAAATCATGGGCAATTCCTCCCGCCAAGGTGCCCATGGCCTCCATCTTTTGCGACTGGGCAATCTGCTCTTCCAGCCTCTTGCGGTCGCTGATGTCGCGCACCACCGCGCTCACCAGCCGCTCTTCGCCCATGGCAAAGCCGCGCAGGGCCACCTCCGTCCAGAAGATGGTGCCATCCTTTTTCCGGCAACGCCACTCAAAGAGTTGCGGTGTCCCCTGGCCCGCGGCCTTTATATAGTCCGCCGCCTCCTTTTGCGAGTAGGGGGATTGGCCCAGGCTCAACTCATTGACCGAGGAGGAGACGGCCTCCTGCCAACTGACGCCAAACATCTCCAGCATCGGCTCATTGACATCTATCACCTTGCCGCTCTCGGCCCGGTGGATGAAGATGGCATCGGTGGTGGAGTTAAAGATACCCCGGTAACGCTCCTCACTCTCGCGCAGGGCGCGGGTGCGGGCCGCAACCTGCACCCTTAAGACCCAGACCCAGATAGCGAAGAGAAGGGCGGCGAAGAAGAGGCCAACAAGGGTCCAGAGGAGCCAGCGGGGCAGGAAGGTCGAGCCACGTTCGCCACTGAGCCAATAGTTGACGATTCGGTGGTAGGGCGAGCCCTTGTCCGCCTTCCATCCTTTAAGATAAGCATCGATGGTGGCCAGCAGCTCCTGGTTTTCCCCCTCTGGCCCGGCAAAATAAACGGAAAAGGCGTTAAAGATAATGGAACTCTTCACCAGGCCATGGACCGGGGCATGGTAGGTCCCATACACATTTGACACCACCCCGGCCCTGGCCCGGCCATCGGCCACCGCGCCCAGCACCTCGGCCTGGGAGCCAAGCTCAATATAGGAGCAGTTAAGACCGAAACTCTTGGCCAGTTTCTTAAAGTTTCCGCCGTTGATATCGCCCTTCATCACCGCCACCGCCTGCTGCTTCAGGTCCAGGACGTTCTCCACCGGCGACTGGGGGGTGACATACACCTCGCCCCAGATATTGAGGACCGACTCCTGGCTGTAGTCGAGGAATTCATCGCGCTGCGGCAGGTAGGCGACGGAGGTCATCAGGTCAATCTCACCCGCCTTGGCCCGGCTCAGGCCATCATTCCAGCTGCCCGGGACATACTCGATCTGCCAATCTTCATGCCGGGCAATCTCTTCCAGCAGGTCAACATAGATGCCATCGGCCTGCCCCCTGCCATCCATGAACACCACCGGTTTGGCCGAAAATATCCCCACCCGGATGGTCTCTCCGGCCGATGCGGCCCGGGAAGGGAGGGAGGGACAGACGGAAGAAACGATGAGCAGGACAGTAAGGGTACGCCACAACTTAGTTAATAATCGATCAGCTGCCTGCGGCTCTCTTTGGATGTATCTGGCCATTAATGGTCTTGGGGGTTTGGGATTGGGGATTTGATGTAACATCTATAAATTACTAGATATTATTGTCGCAGATGGCAGCTGATTAGTCCAGGGGAAAGCAGCCGCCACCAGAGGGGAACGGCAATCATAATCAGGCCCGCACCCTTTAGCAAGGGCGTCTTTCTCCCCGTGGGCCAGGAGCGAATTGGTAAATGCCACCGTCAGGGGCGAGTTGCCACGATTGCGTAATGAAGGGTGAAGCCTGGCTGGCTGCTGACCTGGCTGAAACCGGCATCCTTAAGCTGCGCGCAGACATCCTCGGAGTGAACCCGGTGAGCCAGGGGAGGTCCCTGGTTGCACGCCTCCTCCCGCCTCTCCCAGTCCACCACCAGCAAGGTCCCCTGGGGCCGCAGGACGCGCCTTATTTCAGCCAGCAGCGGCTGGGGTGGCTGCAGCTCATGATAGAGGGTGATCATCCACACCCCATCGATGCTGGCCTCGGCAAAGGGCAGAAGATTCTCGCTCATCAACAGGGGCTTGACGGGCAGGGCGGCCGGCAGGCCCTCCGTCATCTCCTGGACCATCAGAGGCTCGATATCAAGGGCGTTTATCTCGACGTCAGGCCCCGCCAGCCTGGCAACTTCAGCGGTAATATACCCGGTTCCCGCGCCAATATCTATAAAGCGGCGGCCATCTACTCCCGGCGGCGCGGCCAACTCCCAGACCAGGGCCGGCGGAATCCAGAGGAGACGCTCAGGGTTGTTGAGCCTCTTCCGTCTGGCCGGGTCATATTTTTTCGATTCAGCCATCTGCCTGCCCCTCTGCTGTTCTGGCCACCATTATCTTGATCCCTGCCTCCTGGCCGGGCCAATCCAGAAGAGTTACAGCATTTTTTTGAACGGTGCAAGGTGATGCTGGCCCTCCCCGGCAGCCGCGCCTTTTTAGCTAAGGGCTCAGCCGCCCTTAGCCATTCTCAATAGATAGCCCAGCCAGATATCGTCTGGCTGCAGCTGGGATCGCTGCCGGGAAAAACTGACGATCTGGAGACTGCTGGCCCTGAAGACCTCGGCAAGCTCATCCTCACTCCACAGGGTAAACTCTCGGCCATCAGGGGCCAGCAGCCTCCCCTGGCCCTCCTTCATGGTGAGCAGGATATGACCACCGGCCACAAGGGCGCCACAGGCTGAGCGCAAAAGCGCCGGCACGGCATCTTTGGCCTGGTGGACCAGGGAGCCGACAAAGACCAGGGCCGCAAAGGAGAGATCAGAGAAGTTGTAGTGGCAGAAATCGCCCTGCCAAACAGGGCAGCTGGCGTGGTCACTGGCCAATCTGGCCAGAGACGGCGACAATTCAAGGCCAGTGGCAGAAAAACCGCGCTGGCGCAACCAGAGGAGATCCCGCCCAGATCCGCAACCCACATCAAGAACGGTGGCCCCAGGTCGCAGAAAATCAGCCAGGGGCGCAAGAAAAGTAGAGGGGTCGATAGCCACTGTGGCGGCAAAGTATTGCTGGTGATTCGTTTCGTAAAATTGGTTCATTTTAGCGCTATAATAACCTGAAATTACAAATATTTCTTTATTTGATCAGCCGGCCTGAGACAACCGTAAAACCCCTTGGGCCTGACACTAGTCCACCTGGGAATAATAACTAAAAGCGGCCAGCTTGACCTAGGTCAAGTCCTTTTCCCCTAACATCTTATATGTTTACCCCCACAACAGAAACGACAACCCCGCGAATGGTTAAGGCCCGCCGCCAAAACCAGCCATGGGGTGCCAATAGTTTAATGAGTATAGGAAAATAAGTTTTTTAAAATTTGCAATTTAGGGGGAGGCTACATGAGGCAATGACTGGCAATATAGGGCCAACAAGGCTCACAAGTATGATGCAGTACCTGGCAGCCGAGGACAAGGCTGCTTTGATTGAAGTTTTCTATCAAGATAGAAAGGTTGGCTATGTCTGGCAAGAGAGGGATACGATAATTAATGCCTACATCACCCATAAGCATACCTATGGCTTAATAGCATTGCATACAATGCTTAAAAAGGACGATGAATTATCATTAATTGTCAAATCCATGCCCGAAAAAGCAAAGGTGCCAGAGGCCGGCATAAACAAAAACGTAACTGGGCTGATTTTGCAGTTTGGCTCAAAACAAAGATCAAAGGAAAGTAAGATGAGCGAAGATATTGGTGACGAATTAGCAAAAGAGATATGTACTGTTGCCGGAGTGGTCAGCTGTTGTCTGATGACCAACGAAGGCAGTATCATTGCCATGAACGGCACAGACAAGCAAGAGGAGTTCTTAACCCTTAACCAGATCTTTGTCGATCTCCACACCACCACGGTTAACCTGGGCATGGGCGAGACGGCAAGCTGTATCGCCAAGACCCGGGATGGCCAGGTGGCCTTGATTTACTGCAGCGGCTTATCAGCTAAAAACCACCTGCACATGGCCGTTATCGTGGGGCAGGCCAACTCCACCGCCCTGGTGGACATGAAGGCGCCAAAGATGTTGGCGGCCTGGGCTGAGAATCTGTAGTTTAGTAAAACAAATTTCAGCACCAAAAAAGCCGCCCGGGAGCAATTTCCCGGGCGGCTTTTTTGTGACCAGACGGGTTACCGGGCCAAGATGGGCCGGGCAGATACCGCTCAATTAACCCGGCATCATCCCCTGGAGGCTACCTTGCCTCAAGAACCACTGTTTACCACCTTACCTTTACTGTCGAACTCCATCTTTATTTTTCTAAAACGGTGCATCGGGTAAACCCAGAATTTGCCCGCCCGAGCAAAGGTCTCCTTGGCAGAAGGGGGACCATAACTCACCAGAACGGCCTTCTTGGACATGCCCGGGGAAACCTCACCGCGCTTTATCGCCTGCACCTCCGAGTCCCGCAGTCCCTTTACCTGAGCCGAGAAATCTTCCCCCACCAGTAACTCCTGCAAAAACTGCTCAAATGTTTGCCCAGGGTGATTGCGCTGGTCCCAAAAGATCTTAAAGTTCCGCGCAGGCTGCAATGTGGTCAATGTCACCGTCTTTGAGCGGCGATGCTCGCCCATTTTATAGTCGACAACCTGCGACCCGGCAGGCAGTATGCCACCTTTTTTGTAGTTTACCGAGTGGATTACCTCCGGCCTTTCAACCCAGATATTATAACTTGTGTAAATAGCTTGAAACTGGTCAATGCTCGCCACCCTCTTAGGCGGGGCACTGCTGCAACCAGAAAGACAGATAGCCAGAAATAGTGAAACAACTAAAGTCGCCTTATTCACGTTCTCTCTCCTTTGCCAAATTTACCTTATCTAGATGTCACCACCATTGGCGCTACTCTCTGGCAACTTTTGCCAGCCACAGATCTCCAGCCAAACTACCCGGAGGGGATGAAATAATGGCTCTATTTTTGCCATAATTATACGTACATATCAAGCATATTCAGGGACCTATGTTGATTACCCCGCTGACTCTTTTGTAATAGGAGAGATCATCCGCAGGCCCAAAGACCACAATGGCAACAGCAGGCCTATTGGGCCAGCAGCCTTTCCACCTCGGCCGCCAATTCCTTAAAGGCGAATGGCCCTGACGACCCCTTTCTTCTTCGGTATATACTCGCGCTCCGGGTCACAGTTATCGTCCATCTCCCAGGAACCAACCCGGCCTCGATTATCCGCCTCATCGGACCAGAAATTCCCCTTGGTTTCCATCTGGCAGTCGCCATTTTCATGGAGATCAAATAAAAGATAGAGGTCAAAGAGCTCCATCACCGTGGGCAGCCGCCAGTCGTCATGACCGCCAACATTGAGCCCTGCCACATAGGCCTGGGCCTCCTCAATGGACTTGACTCTTTTACTGGTATCCTGATGCCACATCTGGCCTGTCTTCACAACCAGGCAGGTTCCATCGCCCATATCCTTCAGACGGCCCTCCACCTGAACATCCCGCCCTGCCACCGTAACGGTTTGGGGGCCTGCACAACCCAGGAGAACAGCACAGGAGACCAAAATGCCTATTCCAACCGATATCCCACTCATAACTAACCCTCGCGTTTCAATGGCCGGCAGAGATATTCTGCCGACAAAAACCAAAATCCCTAAACGCTGCCTGACAAAAAGGGCCGGACAGCTATCCTTTTTGTACCGTCTGGTCGGTACATTAACTGCGTAAAAAAACAGCCCGCGGGCCTATGCCGGCGGGACTGGCCGCCCAAGGATGGCCTTTAGGGTCAAAATACAGTCAGCCAGCCCCTCGCCGCCATCGACCCGGGACATCATAATCCCCCCCTCAATGGTGGCCACAACGGTGGTGGCCAGAGCGACCGGAGGGATGGGGCTCTGAAAACCCTCCTGGGCCTGGGCATCCCGGAGATACCCGGCAATCAGCTCCACCCAGTGGGCAAAGACGTCTCTAATAATCGTGGCGAACCTGACATTGTTGTCTGTCATCTCCAGGGCGGTATTGCCAAAGAGGCAGCCGCCGACAAAGTTCCGTTGCTGGAGAAACTCCAGCAGGGTGTCGCAGGAGTTGATTATCTTGGCAATGGCGTCATCCCCCTGAAACGAATCGCCCAAAAAGTCGAAGAATTCACTCTTGGCATCTTCCAACACGGCAAGGGCAAGCTCCTCCTTGCTGGGAAAATGGTAATATAGATTGCCCTTCTTCACCCCAGTAGCAGCTATAATGTTAGCTATGCTGGTGTTCCGGAAACCTTGGGTGGTCAAGAGATCCCTTGTGGTCTTGAGGATATGATCACGGGTATCCTCGCCCTTACTGTATGTTGCCATGCCGCCCCTTTCTCCCCTAGAATAAAAACCGACCATTTGGTACAAAATACGCGGCAAGGGGGAAAATGTCAACCGGCAATGGCCAGACACGGGCATAAATAATCCTCAGCGACCGGCCAGAGCCACCTTCTGTCGGGATTGCGGCCAATAACATCACCTTTCCCCTTTGCTAGGGGATATTGTTTACCCAAGGTGCTGTGACAATTAGGCCCACAGACCATGATTAACCATGCTTCTTTTGAGGCCTGAGGCCAGCTGATACGCGTCGCCCCAACAGTGGGCAGATCTCTGCCTTAAAGCGGTTGCCGCCAACGGCAAAATTACCATTCGTTGCCTTACAAACGCTCTTGGCAATTACTCCCGCCGCCAACCCATAGCAAAGCTATTCTCCATGGGCCTTAAGCCTTTCTTGGCATAGATGCAAGAGTAGCAGTGCTGTACGAAAAAAGCCTCGCGCCAAAACGGGGTCCGTCCTATCTACCCTGTGACTCTCCCCCAGAGTTTTTTACCCAGGTTATTTCCAGGGCTTATCGATCTTGCCCTACGGCATAAGCTCTCCTTATTGCCAATATCAGAACTATTGATTTTATCAAGTTGCCGGTAATGCGCTAAGTTAGCCGTCCTGATCCAAAAAGAAAGACCTGGGCCAGAGGCCCTTCTCCTCCTTAAAAAATAAACTCTCCCTGGGTGGCTCTCCGATGGCAAATTTGCTTGGCAGCTTACAAAAACTCACGGCCCTGACACTGGTGGCAGCTCTGCCGCTGATGGCGGGATGTGGTTCCAGTGGTTCCTCTGCTACTAACCCCAGCGGCAGTTCGGCCATGACAGAACCTTCCGGCCTGACAGTATCCAGCGATGGCACCACCCTGTGGACGGTGAGCGATAACAATGGCGATCTATATAAATTAGACACCCAAGGCAACATTCTCGACCGTTATGGTCTGGCGGGTGATTCGGAAGGGGTCTCCTATGACTTTACCAGCGAGACCCTCTGGGTTGTTAATGAGTCTAACCAAACGGTGCGCAACTACAACCTTGACGGCACAGCGGCCGGAAGCGCTGAAGAGGTTTTACCCGCCAATGGCAATGGTGGCCTGGAGGGAATCGCCGTCTGTGACGATAGAATTTTTGTTGTCCAGGAGAAAGATCCTGGCCTCTTTTTAGAGCTGGGCCGTAACCTGGCCGAGGTCAGCCGGGAGGAACTTGACTTCAGCGGTAATGACTACTCCGGGCTGGCCTGTGATCGTTATCCGGCCGGCCATGCCAATGCCGGTGAGTTTACCGATAAACTGTGGATCGTCAGCCATAAAGCAAACGCCCTTTACCTGGCCGACGTTAGCGCTATGAATAGCGCTGACAAGGTGCTTGATTTTGCCACCGCCTTTGAGCAGGTGGAGGGGGTTGCTTACGACTACAACAATGAGCTTCTTTACGTTATTGACGATGCCCGCAATAAGCTCGGCGTCTATGATGCCAGCGACAAGGCGAACCTTACCGCCATCCGCTTCCATAATTATTAATAGAGCCCCACCGCAAGCCACCGAGGCTAACAGCTAGCAAAAACCATATCCCAGAAATTGGCTGTTGTCCTTTTCTGCCCCAGGCTAGCTGCTGCGGCCCATCCGCCGGGGCCAAAGGGGTGTTTCTGGTTTCCCGATAAATTCCCCTGCTGAGGATGACCTCAGCAGGGGAATTTTTGTCATGGGTAACTTACAAGTAATCAAAGAACAGAAGGAAAAATGAGAAGATTTAAATTCATTGAAAAGAAGAACGGTACCCTTAGAGACGATGTCCTCTCAGGCCTCACCGTTGCCCTGGCCCTTATCCCCGAAGCAGTGGCCTTTGCCTTTATCGCCGGGGTGTCACCCATTGTCGGCCTGTACGGCGCATTTATGATGGGGCTGGTGACCTCTGTAATTGGCGGCAGGCCGGGTATGATTTCCGGGGCCACCGGGGCAACGGCCGTGGTCATGATTTCCCTGGTGAAGACAGGCACCGAGATGGGTGGTGAGGGTGCGGGTCTGCAATACCTGTTTGCCACCTTGCTCCTGGTGGGCCTGTTGCAGATTTCAGCCGGGCTGTTTCGCTTGGGTAAGTTTGTCCGCCTCATCCCCCATTCCGTCATGATGGGTTTTGTCAATGGCCTGGCCATTGTCATTTTTGTTTCGCAGCTGGGCATGTTCAAGGGCGGTAACCAGTGGCTGGCCGGCCCTGAGCTTTATACCATGCTTTCCTTAGTGGCCTTAACCATGGCGATCCTTTATCTTTTCCCGAAATTGACCACCAAGGTTCCAGCGGCCCTGGTGGCCATTGTCTCGGTAACCCTGTTGGTGGTGTTGAGCGGGATTGAGACGGAAACCGTGCTGTCGTTTGTCCAGGCCAAGGGTGGAGCCGGCATCCAGGCGAGCCTGCCCCAATTCAATGTACCCCTCATCCCCTTAAACCTTACCACCCTCTCCTTCATCTTCCCCTATGCGGCGATCATCGCCGCCATTGGTCTGATTGAATCGCTGATGACCTTGAACCTCATCGACGAGTTAACGGAAACCAGCGGCGATGCTGATAAGGAAAGTGTCGCCCAGGGTGCCGCCAATATCGTCAACGGCTTCTTCGGCGGCATGGGCGGCTGCGCCATGATTGGCCAGAGTATCATCAATATCAAATCAGGCGGCCGGGGCCGCACCTCAGGGATTGTCGCCGCGGTTGCCCTGCTGCTCTTTATCCTCTTTGCCGCCTCCTATATCGAGATGATACCTGTGGCCGCCCTGGTAGGGGTGATGTTCATGGTGGTTATCGGCACCTTTGCCTGGAGTACCTTCAGCGTCGTTAACAAGATTCCCCTGGCAGATGCCCTGGTCATTGTCCTGGTAACCGCCCTCACCGTGATCTTTGACCTGGCCATTGCCGTGGTGGCCGGCGTTATTGTCTCGGCCCTTGTCTTTGCCTGGCAAAACGCCCTGCGTATCCGGGCCCGCAAGCGGATTGATGAAGATGGGGTCAAGCATTATGAAATCTACGGGCCGCTCTTTTTCGGCTCTACCCAGCTCTTCAGCACCAAGTTCGATGTGAAAAATGACCCGGACACCGTGATCATCGATTTTAAAGAGTCCCGAGTGGCCGACCATTCCGGTCTTGAGGCGCTTAACAAGATCGCCAAACGTTACGAGGCGGCCGGCAAGCAGATGCACGTCCACAACCTAAGCCCCAGCTGCAAAAAGCTGCTGGAGAAGGCGGATAAAATCATCGATATCAGCATCCTTGAAGTTGCCACTCCCCCCGCGCTGCCCCACGGCCCCGAAGGCTATGCCGTTGCCGGGGCGTAGAGCCTAACGCTAGCCTCTTGCCAGGGCCGCTTCTTCCGGGATATTGCCGGGGAGAGGTGGGACCCAAAAAAAAGCCCCTGATGAGGTTATCCTCGTCAGGGGCTTTTTTTGATTATAGACGGCCAGTAAGCGGAAAATTGCGCCACGGCAGAAGGCAGAAAGGGGAAAATGTCTACTTTTTCTATCTTTTTCTACCCTTTGTCTAACCTGTCCGATTTCGCTTTGCTCAATCAGACCTACGATCTACATGGCTATTTGCTCTGAGAATTTTCCAGGAAGAAAATTTGATATTTTAAATAGTTATTGATAAATAATCTG
>JBDLJA010000025.1:0-40174 GCA_039714595.1 Thermodesulfobacteriota bacterium
GAGTGGCACCGCATCGTCGCCTTTGCCCGCTTAGGCGAGATCTGCGGCGAGTACCTCCACAAGGGCTCCAAGGTGTACATCGAAGGACGTATCCAGACGCGCCAGTGGGAAGACAAGGACGGCAACAAACGCTACACGACAGAGATCGTCGCCCGGGAGATGAAGATGCTCGACTCCAAGGGCGGCAGCAGCGATTCCGGGGGCGGCGGCGGCTACCCTCCCACCCCGGAGCCGCGGCCCAGCGACACCGGCGACGACGTCCCGTTCTAAAGAAGGCTGAGCGCCGCGAAGATTTTTGTTGCGCCTTCGCGGCGTTTTTTTCTCCCTGCCATCGCCCGGCCCTGACCCCTCTTCCCAGTCTCTCTCTCTCTGGGCCAAATATCCCCCCGGCCCATATCCACCCTTCCGTCCCGCAATAAATCAGAGCCCCCCCTGGCCAATCTCCTTAGAGAGAGCAGCCCCCTTGCCAAAGGGCTCAGGCGAACTTATATTGTTGATTATTCATCAAGATAATTTCAATATTGCATGAGCAACCAACAGAGATAAGAGATGAACTACTATAAAGTTTTAGGCATCGACAAGTCAGCCTCGGCCCAGGAGATCAAGAAGGCGTATCGCAAGATGGCCATGAAATTCCACCCGGACCGCAACAAGGGCGACAAGGGGGCGGAGGAGAAGTTCAAACAGGCCAACGAGGCGTAC
Source organism: Thermodesulfobacteriota bacterium (assembly GCA_039714595.1). Lineage (GTDB taxonomy): Bacteria > Desulfobacterota > Desulfobulbia > Desulfobulbales > SURF-16 > JAOZSN01. Next base: position 703 of record JBDLJA010000025.1, read on the forward strand.
GCTGTCCTCTCCGACCCGGAAAAAAAGCAGCAGTATGACACCTATGGCGAGGCTGGTTTCTCCCAACGCTTCTCCCAGGAGGATATCTTCAGAAATTCCGATATCGGCTCCATTTTGCGCGAATTCGGCATCAACATGGGCGGCATGGGGGGCGGTTTCCAGCAGGCGGGTGGTGGTGGCGGCAGCCCCTTTGACTCATTCTTCCAGCAGGGCGCATCCTGCGGCGCCAGCTGCGGGGGTGGTTTTCAGCAGCAACCAGCCAAGGGCCAGGACATGAAGCTGGATCTGTGGCTCTCCCTGGAGGAGGTGGCAGAAGGCACTGAACGGACCATCCACCTGGCCCACATGCAGGACAAGGTATCGGTGAAGGTGCCGGCCGGTATCAAGGCGGGCAAGAAACTGCGGGTCTCTGGCAAGGGCGGCCCCTCACCCCACGGGGGCCCGGCCGGTGATCTCTTCCTCACCATTAACTTCCAGGAGCACTCCCTCTTTTCCCTGGAGGGGAGCAACCTGATCTATAAGGCCACCATCCCCTTTTCCCAGGCGATTATGGGCGGCAAACTCACCGTGCCCACCCTGGGCGGCAAGAAGCTGAGCGTCAAGACCCCCCCCGGCATGCAGTCGGGGGCCAAGCTGCGGCTGCCGGGCAAGGGGCTGCCCCCGGGAGGCGCCCTCTTTGTCCTGCTCCAGGTGGCAGTGCCCAAGGACCTCAACCCGCGCCAGCAGGAGCTGGTCTCCGACCTGCAGACCGAAGGCCTCTGAAAAACTACACATCTTTCAAAAAGGTGATTACCAACGAAATTCAGCCAAAGGGATCTCACCCCTTTCACTTTGCCACAGAACCCACAGAAAACACTGAATGTTGTCTTTTTAGTTTCTGTGCCTTCGGTGGATTCTGTGGCAAATCCCGGCCCAAGCGGTTTTCGTTAAGCTGGCAATGCAGAGCTTAGGTGAACGGGCTAAAGTTGCCTGGTAATCACATTCAAAAAAAAAGGGACGCTGACCAAAAATGGTTTGCGTCCCTTTTTTTGGGCCATCGGCCGCCAAGAAAAGAAAAATTAGAGGGAGTTGCCCGTTATCTTTTCCAGCGCCTCCAGGTAGCGCTGGCCGGTTTTTTCCAGGATCTCGGCCGGCAGCTCCGGGGCTGGCGGCTGCTTGTCCCAGTCTAAGCCGGAGAGATAGTCGCGGAGGAACTGCTTATCAAAGCTGGCCTGGCCCCGGCCGGTCTCATAGTCAGCCACCGGCCAGAATCGCGAGCTGTCCGGGGTGAGCACCTCATCGATTAGAATCAGCTCACCATCGATCTGGCCCAGCTCAAACTTGGTATCGGCAATGATAATGCCCTTTGTCCGAGCGTAATCGGCCGCCTTCTCATAGAGGCGGACGCTGATATCAGCCACCTGGGAGGTTAGCTCCTTACCCAGCAGCTCCTCCATCTGGGCCAAAGAGATATTCTCATCATGGAGCCCCTGCTCCGCCTTGGTGGACGGGGTAAAAAGCACCTGCGGAAACTTCTCCGACTCCTTCATGCCCTTCGGCAGCTCAAAGCCGCACACCGTGGTGTCGCGCTGATACGCCTTCCAGAAGGAGCCGGAGATGTAACCGCGGACAATGCACTCCACCGGCAGGGGCTTGGCCTTCTTGACCAGCATGGAGCGGCCGGCCAGTTCCTTGGCATAGGGGGCGCAGACGGCCGGGTAGTCGGCCGGGTCGGCCGAGATCAGGTGATGGGGGACAATATCGCTTAAGAGATCGAACCAGAAGAGGGAAAGGCTGGTTAACACCGCCCCCTTGTTGGGGATGGGATCATTCATCACCACATCATAGGCGGAGATGCGGTCGGTGGCCACCATGAGCAGGCTGTCACCCAGGTCGTAAAGGTCGCGAACCTTGCCGCGGTTGATCAACTGCAGATCAGGGAAGTTGGTTTCGGTTATTGCCATTTTTTTCACTTTGTCTTTATTTGCTGGTTTTATTACCGGGGCTACCTTAAGTAACTCTGGAGGGTTTTTCTCACTAAAACAGAGCCTAAAGTCGCAAAGGTATTACCCTGTATTATTTCAAAAAACAAACTTTAAGTCGGCGCCCAGCCGCTTTCTTCGCGCCTTTGCGGTTCACAATGGCCCGGCAGAGAGATTAACTCCGCTTGAACCAGCGCCCCACCTCCTGGGCCGAGAAAACCCGGGCCACGGGCCGGCCATGGGGACAGTGGGAGAAGATATCGGCGGCCAGCATCTTGTCAATGAGGGCCTGGGCCGCGGCCGGGAGCAGAGGATCATGGGCCTTCAGCGCGGCCTTGCAGGCCATGGTGGCAAAGAGGTGCTCCAGCCGCTTTTGCCCGCTACCCTGACCGGCCAGATAGGAGGCGAGCACCCCCTGAAAGATATCTAAAGGCGCAAGGGCGCTCAAGAGGGCCGGCACCCCCTTGATCAACCACGACTGGCCCCCGAAGAACTGGACAACCAGCCCCAGGGCCGCTATCTCCTCCATATTCTTCTCCAGGGCCTCCCCTTCAGCCGGGCTGCACTCCACCATCTCTGGAAAGAGCAGGGCCTGACTGGCCAAGCGCTGTTCCAGATAATGACGGCGCAACCTCTCATAGAGGAGGCGCTCATGGGCCGCATGCTGGTCGATAAGCAGCAACCCCTGCTCCGACTCACAGAGGAGAAAGGAGGAGGCAAATTGCCCCAGGTAGCGGGGCCGGGCCAGAACAGGCGCCACGCCCTCGTTGCCGGGAGACGGGGGTGCCTCTGGTTCTGGCTCCATAACTGGTTCCGCCGCTGCTGCTGCCGCGGCCGGCATCTCCTCCTTTACGACCGGGGGGACGATCTCCGCCACCGGTGCCGCCGCCTGGTCCCAGCCCCCCCCCACCTTGGCCGGGGGATCAGGGAGGAGAGGCCCGCCTGGGGTGGCGAACAGGGCCTGGGGCCGGAGATTCTCCACCCTTTCCGTCACCTGAGGGGCCGGAGACGCAGGGACTTGCTTCTGCCCCTGCCCGGCCCCGAAGATGGCGTACTTTATCTGGCTCTCATGGGCGGTCATTGCCTGCCGCACCGCCCCACTCACCAGGGCCCGAATCTGCTGGCCGTCACGCAGGCGGATCTCCTGCTTGGCGGGATGAACGTTGACATCCACCGCCGTGGCCGGCAGGTCGATGAAGAGCGCTCCCACCGGCCGGCGCCCCTGGGCCAGGAAACCGTGCATCCCCTCAGTCACCGCGTGACTGAGCAACCGGTCGCGCACCGGCCGCTGGGCCACATAGAGCCTGAGACGGGCCCGGGAGGAGGAGACATGCTCATCTGGCGGCAGAAACCAGCCCCAGACGGAGACGGCGCCGTCCGCCACCTCTTCACAGCTCTGGATATGGATCAGGGGGATATCAGCCCGCACTTTCAGGATATGGGCCAGACGGCGGGCCGGATCATCATGGGGGGGAAAGGCGAACTGTTCCTTGCCGCCCACCAGATAGGCAAAGCCCACCTGGGGATGGGCCAGGGCCGCCGCCAACAGCGCCTCTTCCACATGGAAGAGCTCGGTGCGGCTGGACTTCAGGAACTTGCGCCGGGCCGGAACATTGCCAAAGAGGTCACGGACCTCCATCACCGTGCCCCGGCCGCAGCCCATCTCGTGGATCTTGCGCACCTGACCAAAACGAATCTCGGCCCTGGTACCAAGCTCCTGATCTCCAGTGCGGGTGGTGATGGTGAGGCGGGCCACCGAGGCGATGGAGGGCACGGCCTCACCCCGAAAGCCCAGGGTGGTGATGGCCATGAGGTCGGCCAGGTCCCGGAGTTTGCTGGTGGCGTGGCGTTCCAGACAGAGCAGGACATCGTCTTCGTCCATGCCCCGGCCGTCATCAATGACCCGGATCAAGCGGGTGCCGCCGCCGGCCACCTCCACCGTCACCTGGCTGGCCCCGGCGTCCAGGGAGTTCTCGACAAACTCCTTCACCACCGAGGCTGGCCGCTCAACCACCTCACCGGCCGCGATCTGATTGGCCAGATCCTCCGGCAATATCCTTATGCGCGACACCGCTATGGCCTAGTTGAAGTAACTCTCGATATGGAGGGCGAGCCAGGAACCGTCCCACCACTCCAGGGGATTGACAAAGACACCGTTGACCAGCATGGAGAAGTGGAGATGATCCCCCCCTGCCATACCGGTGGTGCCGGTGGCCCCCAGGACAGCGCCCTTGTCCACCATGTCGTCCACGGCCACGGAGATCTGGCTCAAGTGGGAGTAGAGGCTGAAGACGCCGGTGCCATGGTCCACAATGACCATATTGCCATAGATCCCCAGATAACCGGTATAGGCCACCTTACCGCCATTGGCCGCCTTAACCGGGGCGTGACGCACCGAGGCGATATCCTGGCCCAGATGGACCTGGAAATCGATCTTGCGGCCGTTATGGCGATAGGTCCGATGATCGGCAAAACTGGCCCGGCCGGCCCCGGCCATGCGCTGAAAGCGGCCATACCAATGCTTTTCCGGCATGGAGGTGGAACACACCTCTCTGATCTTGGCGTTATTGGCGGTCCGCACCTCATTGTTGACCTGAACGTACTGCTCCACCGTGTCACCGGTGAGATCCGGATAGTACTGCCGGAACTCCGGCATCTTCAGATCGAGAAAGCTTTTGGGGACATTAATGGTATCCTTCTTGAAATTACCATTCTTGACGATCATGCCAAAGGGGGAGCGCGCCTCATTGCCGGCCTGATCCTCGGCCACAATGGCCACGGCCTCAATCTTCTTAGCGTCATAGGGCAGGGCGACGATGGCGCCATAGCTCCCCTTCTTCTTCTCGGACAGGGGAAAGCCGGGGTGAAAAAAACCGTTGAGCATTACCCCATGGCGGGCCACCTCCTCACTGAGGCGGTAGATCACCATACCGGTCCCGCCCTGTTTTATGTAACTGGGGGAATCAAGCCGGGAGAGGGCGGGGGGCACCGTATCAAATTTCAGGGGAACGGTGAGCTCCGCCCGGTTACCGCCACCAAAGCCCCAGAGGGAGAAGTCCCGGGCCGAGATGGTGAGCTGGGCCGGGCCATCGGCCAGCCCCAGCTTCTTGGCATCAATGACAACCTCAGCCATGAGCTGGTCAAGACCGGCCCGGCCCACCCAGGTGGCCCGGGGAAACTTTTTCAGAAAGACATTTACCTGGCGCTGGCCCTGACTCAGCTCGACCCGCACCTCGCGCAGGCCACTGCGGCCATCCATAACCTGTAAGGCCATGGTGGTCTCAGCCCCGAACAGCTCCGGGACCTCCGGGGCAGCGATGGTGGGCTCCTCCCGTTCCATTACATAGACCAGCAGGCCAACGCTGGCAACGATGATAATGGCCAGTAAGATGACCACGAGCCTCTTGAGCCCGCCGTCACCCCTGGCTCTCCGGTTACTGTTAAGCAGTCCCATAGTACATCTCCATAGAGGTGGTTATCTTTATCTTAAACGAGGTGGACGTTTTTCTTTTCTGACAGCAGAGACAAACCCGTGGCGAACCAGCCTGGTTGCCCTGGCCGCAAGCAATATTTAATCATAACAACGCTTAAACAGTTTACGGGTTACGGTTAACCGTTTAGAGTTGCAGATTCAAAGAAGTTACCCTGTCCCTGGCCATTTTTCAAACAAAAGATACGTGCCCTCCTCCCACTACCATACCATCATAATCGGCGCCGGACCCGGCGGCCTAAGCTGTGCCCAGATCCTGGCCAGCCAAGGCAGGCGGGTCCTGGTCCTGGAAAAAAACGAGATCATCGGTCCCAAGGTGTGCGCCGGGGGGGTCACCTGCGCCGGGGCCGCTGCCGCCATCCCGCCAGAGCTCATTGAGCGCCAATTTAACCGCCAGCACATCTCCTCCGGCCGCCAACAGATCGTGGTCAGCGCCCAAAAGCCCATTGTCTCCACCATCAACCGGGGCAACCTGGGGGAGAGACAGGCGGGTGAGGCCAGGGCCGCCGGGGCCACGATTATGACGGGCTGCCGGCTCCGGCAGTTGACCGGCCGGGAAATTAGAAGCAGCGGCGGCAACTTCAGCTGCGACTTTCTGGTGGGGGCCGATGGCGCCAACTCTTTAGTCCGCCGCCACCTTAAGATACCCACGGAGTTCATGGGCTTGGGTCTCCACTACCATATCCCCGAACATCTCCCGAAGATGATCTGGCATCTTGACCCGCAGCGCTTTGCCACCGGCTATTGCTGGGTATTTCCCCAGGCCCGGCGGGCCTCGGTGGGGGTCTACTGCTACAAGAAGGACATGGCGCCAGGGCTATTAAAAGAACGGTTCCACAGCTGGCTAGACGAGGAGAAGATCGACTGGCGCCAAGCCCACCGACCGGAGGCGGCCCACATCAACTTTGACTTTCGCGGCTATGCGTTTGGCTCCACCTTTCTGGTGGGCGATGCCGCCGGCCTCGCCTCGGGCCTCACCGGCGAGGGCATCCTGCCGGCCATAATCTCCGGCCAGGAGGTGGCCCGCCGCATCCTGGAGCCTGGCTATAAGGCCCCCCGTTTAAGCCGCCTCATCCGCAACCAGCGCCGCCACCGGCGCCTGCTGCTGGCGGCAAGTAAACACCCCAGGCTCACTCCCCTGGCCATGGAGGCCCTGATCCTGGCCCTGAAGATGAAACTTATCCACTTCTCCGCCCTGGAGATGACCGACTAACCGCGTGCCCAGCAACCACCATGAACAAACGAAATAAACTCCTGGCAAACATTGCCTTTATCGCCCTCTCGGCTATCCTTCTCACCTTCCTCCTCCGGGCCCCGGCCGAGACCACGGCCAAGCTGCCCAGCGACGATGAGCACTCCCCCTTCTTCACCATGGGTAAAAAGGAAGCGGAAAGCCATTGCCAGAGCTGCCATAATGAGGACGAGGTCCAATTTCCGGCCGACCACCCGGACAAGAACCGCTGCCTCTTCTGCCATAAACGGCAGTAGCCCCGGTAGCCTGCGAGTGCCCCCCAAAGAAATGCTCTCCCTGACCATAAGCACCCTCCAGCAGACCAGCCAGCTGGGGCGTTTCCTGGGCGAAACAGCCCGGCCGGGCGACGTCTTCCTCCTCCAGGGTGACCTGGGGGCCGGCAAGACCACCCTGACCCAGGCCATTGGCCTGGGGCTAGAGGTTCCAGGCCACTGCTATATAACGAGCCCCACCTTCAGCCTCCTCCACGAATATCCCGGCCGCCTGACCCTTTACCACTTTGACCTCTACCGCCTGGCCGACGAGGAGGAGATCCTGGAGCTGGGTTTCACGGAAATTCTCCACGGCCAAGGGGTCAGCGTGGTGGAGTGGCCTGACCGCCTGGGAACCTTTACCCCCCGGGATCGTTTCGAGATCAACCTCTCCATCTTGAGCGAATCCAGCCGGCAGGCCACCATCAGGGCCCACGGCTTAAAAGAGGCGGAGATAAGCCGCTTTAGCCCTCTCACCAGCCTGCTCAACCAGCCGTAAGGAGTAGCCGGCAAAGTACATATTAATATTTGACTTAATCGTGACCCAGGTGAAATAATCAACACTGTTTGCAGGGTAGATTATCAGGCAACCAAGGACGAGAGGCAGATCATGAAGATATTAATTGTCGAAGACGACCGCATCGCCCGCAAGGTTATCACGAAATATCTGGTCAAGTACGGCAAGATAGAGGTGGCAGATAACGGCCTGGAGGCGCTCACCGCCTTTGAGACGGCCCGCCAGGGCGGCGAAGGTTACGACCTGGTCTGCCTGGACATCATGATGCCCAAGATGAACGGCCATGAGACCCTGGCCGCCATGCGCCAGAGCGAAAGGGCGGCCAACATCGCCCCTGACAAGCGGTGCACCATCATCATGACCACGGCCCTGGACGACTCACAGAACATACTTAAATCATTTGATAATGACTGCAACGGCTACATCACCAAACCCTACTCTTTCGACAAGTTCCAGACCGAGCTGGAGCGCATCCTGAACAGCCCCACCCATTAACCGCTATTTGTTGCGCCAAGGGCGGGTGGCCAGAAATACCGGCATTTCAAAAAAACGCAGAATATCGAACAGGGAGGTCCTTATCTTAACTGATAACATCCTTCCTTCGACATTCGATATTTCTTGTTCGACATTTCGTTATTCACTGTAAGAAATCAACTGCTGGCTTGAAGCTCTCCGCCCGGTAAGCGAGGACAACGAGACTCCAAAAGGCGGGGGGGTTAACCTTGAGCCGAAACAATAAATTAAGGCCGCCAGAAGGCGTCTTCTCCGCAAGCCAGCACGTCCACAACCTGAAAAGGTTGACCCCGATATCAGCTACCAGACAGGGCGGAGGCGGGCAACACCCCGGCCCGGATAATAATTATCTCATCAGCGCGACACCCCACCACGGTGGACCCCAGTCCCCCCGGCGTTGCCCCGCCGTCAACAATAAGATCCAGCTTATCTCCGAACTGCTCCGCCACCTGGGCCGCGGTGCAGGCCGGCGGCTGGCCGGAGATGTTAGCGCTGGTGGCGGTGACGGGTTGCCCGAGAAGGTCGAGAAATTGGCCAACCACGGGGTGGGGCGACAGGCGCACGCCAACGGTACCGGTGCCGCCGGTGAGCAGGGTTGACAGGCTGGGGAGGGCCGGACAGACTAAGGTCAAAGGGGCGGGCCACAGGGCCAGCAAGGGCTGCAGGGGCGCCGGGACATGGGTGACAAGGCGGTCCAGGTCACTGAGCTTAGGGATCAAGGTGAGCAGGGGTTTGGCGGCCGGCCGCTGCTTCAGAGCGAAGAGCCTGGCCAGGGCCGCCTCGTTAAAGGGGTCCACGGCCAGGCCGTAATAGGTCTCAGTGGGCAGGGCGACGATGCCGCCGCCGCGGATGATGGCCGCGGCCTGTTGGAGAATTTTTATTTTCATTCACAGCGAACCGCGGGTAAGCGAAGACTCCGAAATGGCGAATGATGAAGGGGGGGCTTCTATAGTATAGACAAGACCCTTCCTTCGCCATTCGCCATTCAATATTCGTCTTTTTCACACCTCAAGATTCCGCGCCTTCTCATCCACCTGGGCGGCCATCTCCGCCTTGAAATCCGCCAACTTCTCCTGGAGATCGCTGTTGCTAATACCCATCATCTGACAGGCCAGGATGGCCCCGTTCTTGGCCCCGGCCTTGCCGATAGCCATGGATGCCACCGGCACCCCCGGCGGCATCTGCACGGTGGAGAGCAGGGAATCGAGGCCTTTAAGGGGCGAGGCGTCGATGGGCACGCCGATCACCGGCAGGGTGGTGTGGGCCGCCAGCACCCCGGCCAGATGGGCCGCCATGCCCGCCCCGGCGATAATCACCTGCACCCCGCGCCCCCTGGCCCCGGAGGCAAAGGCGGCCGCCCTCTCTGGCGTCCGGTGGGCCGAGGCCACGGTGATCTCATACTCCACCCCCATCTTCACTAAGAAATCCACCGCGGCCCGCATCACCCCCAGATCGGAGTCACTGCCCATGATGATCCCCACCTTGGGCTTGGCCATTCGTTGCAGGGCCTTGGCCCCGATATCGGAGCGGTAATAGCTGTCCTGCCAGGAGATACACTCCACCGCCCTGTACGCCTGGCTGATGGCAGCCTGCAGGGTATCGGCAATGGCGGTTACCCCCAGGACCCGGCCGCCGCTGGTGACGGTGTCATCACCAGAGCGGGCGGTACCGGCGTGGAAGACCACCACGTCGTCAACCTCGGCCGCCTGGGCCAGGCCGTTGATCTTCATCCCCTTGTCATAGCTGCCAGGGTATCCGCCGGCCGCCATGACCACGCAGACCGTGGGCCGGGGATCAATCTCAAGCTCGATCTCAGCCAGCGTCCCGTCAATCACCGCCTCCACCAGATCCACCAGATCAGAGTCCAGGCGCATGAGCAGGGGCTGGCACTCCGGGTCGCCAAAGCGGCAGTTGAACTCGAGAACCTTGATCTTGTCGCCATCGATCATCAAACCGGCATAGAGCATCCCCTTATAGGGCCTGCCCTCCTGGGCCAGGGCCCGCACCGTGGGCAGCATCACCTCCGCCATCACCCTGGCGTGCAACTCCTCAGTGACCAGCGGCGCCGGGGAATAGGCGCCCATACCGCCTGTATTGGGGCCGGTGTCACCGGCATAGACCGCCTTATGGTCCTGGGAGGTGGGCAGGGGCAGCACGGTCTCGCCATCGGTGAAGGCGATGAACGAGGCCTCCTCACCGGGCAAAAATTCCTCCAGGATCACCTCATGGCCGGCCGCGCCAAAGGCCTTATCCTTCATGATCAGATCAATGGCCACCTTGGCCTCATCCCTGGTCTGGGCCACGATAACGCCCTTACCGGCCGCCAGGCCATCGGCCTTGACCACCAGGGGCGCCGCCATCTCCGCAAGTTGGGCCAGGGCCGCGTCATAGTCGCTGAAGCAGTGGTAGGCGGCGGTGGGGATCTCATACTTGGCCATGAGATCCTTCATGAACACCTTGCTGCCCTCCAGGGCGGCCGCCCCCTGGCCAGGGCCGAAGATCCGCAGACCCTGCTCCTGGAAGCGGTCCACTATACCCAGGGTAAGGGGGACCTCAGGGCCGACAATGGTCAGATCAACCGCCTTTTCCTGGGCAAAGGCCAGCAGCCCATCGATATCCTCGGCCCCAATGGCCACACAGGTGGCCAGTTCCGCGATGCCGCCATTACCCGGGGCACAGTAGATATCGGCAACCCTGGCACTCTGGGCCAGTTTCCAGACCATAGCATGTTCACGTCCACCAGAACCTACAACCAGTACTTTCATTATCTTTTACTCCCAAAATTATTAATGCCTCCTTCCCGGGCAGACATGGCGGCCGGGATTGAGGCGTGAATCAACAAAGTGTCATTTTTTGCGACCTGGCCAGATAGCTCCATAATCGCTGCCCCCGGGTCATGTCAAGGGAGGCAAAATGATAAATCTTCTTCTTTTTTAATATATTATCCTTGACACCGTACCCTTGCGTATCTATCATATGACAAAAATGAATAGCTATTCATTAACCTGTCAACACCTTTTTACTCTTCGCTGACCTAACTAGGGTTTGGTCTCCAAGCCGCTCTTAGCCAAACCAACGCCAGTAAGACAAATTTAATTCCCCACTGAATTTAATAAGTTTAACCAATCTCGCCATTTTCTTGGCCCCTTCCAGAGCCGGCCGGAACAACAGGCGCCATTGTTGCAATGCGAATCTCAGACAAACATAGCAAAATAACCCAGGCAGCCGTTAAGGTCTTTGCCCACAAAGGTTTTTTCAACGCCAGGATCTCCGACATTGCCAAGGAGGCGAAGGTTGCCGATGGCACCATCTACCTCTACTTCAACAATAAGTACGACATCCTGATCTCCCTCTTTGAGGATGAGATAGGCAAGATTATTCTCCAGGTCAAGTTACTCCTGGAGGAGGAAAGCGATCCGGGCCAACAGCTCTACATCTTTGCCCTGCACCACCTGAAATTGCTGGAAGAAAAAAAGGACCTGGCCGAGGTCCTGCAGATGGAGTTGCGTCAGTCCAATAAGTTCATGAAGGAGTACCGCAACACCAAATTTATTGAATATATTGATATAATTTCAGCCATTATCCATCAGGGCCAGGAAAATGGTGATTTCAGCAAGGACATCTCCCCCGGCATTGCCAAACGGGCCATCTTCGGCGCCCTGGATGAGATGTCCAGGCTGTGGATCCTTGACGAAAACCCGCCCTACACCCTGGATGATACCGCCAAACAGCTCAGCAGACTGTTCCTCCAGGGGTTGGCCAATTAGCGGGACCCCTTCCCCCCTGCCCGCTCCCCTCTAGGGCATCTCACCCTTACTGATCTCAACAATCTCCAGCTGCTTGACGCCGGCCGGGGTCTTCACCTCAACCTCATCTCCCTCCTCCTTGCCGATCATGGCCTGCCCCCAGGGCGAGGTTACCGAGATTGACCCCTTCTTGACATCCGCCTCTTCCGAGCCCAGCAGCCGATATGAGGACTCTTCATCCGTATCAAGGTCCAAGACACTCACCAGGACCCCGAAAACAACCCGATTAGTGGGCACTTCAGTACAGTTGATAACCTCAGCCCGGCCCAGCTTATCCTTCAGCTCCATGATGCGCCCCTCAATAAGGGCCTGCCGCTCCTTTGCCGCGTGGTACTCGGCATTTTCCTTCAGATCACCATGGCCCCGGGCCACCTCAATGGCCTTTACCACATCCAGGCGATCCTTACTCTGTAAGCGCTGCAACTCATCGCGCAACCTCTGATGTCCGGTCTTGGACAGGGGTATCCGTTCAACCATTTCTTCCTCCGTTCTATACAATCTCACCAAACAACAAAAACTAGCTGCGCGCCAGCAAGTAAGCAGTCAGGCGCCAAGTACAGGTGATTTAATTTAAGGGTAACAACTCTGGACTCCAGCCAGAGACGACGACGACGACGACAACAACAAGGCCAGGCAACAGGGAACGCGCCTACCAGCGATAGACCAACTCTCCGGCCACGGTTCTGGCCCGATAATCGCTCGACTCCAGCAAGTCACCTTTGAGCTGCAGCCACCAGCGGGTGGAGAGTTCCGTGGCCAGGGTCAGCTGGCCACTATGCAGGCTCTGGCCGGTGGAGTCGTGGCCGAATCGATACTCAGCAGACAGGTTACCAGCCAGGCTCCAGCCAAAAAGATCGTCGGCCAGACGATGTTTATAATAAATAGACAGATCATTGCGCCAGTAATTTTGCGGGGCCCAGTAAACCTGGCCCAACAGCCCGGTACCAGGGTCGGTGGAAATACCGGCCCCCCCCTCACTGTCGAGAAAGAAATAGGAAAAACGCAGGCGCAGGAAATCAGGATCTGGCCGCAATATCAGGTCAAGATCAAAACCGTAACCATTCTGATGATTATTGTCAGAAAAATAACGGTGCCGCAGGTAGCCGCCAGCCTGGAGACGGGGCAGGAGAACCAGTTCAGAGCCCACCTCATAATCCTGGGCCATGATGGACTGCTCCACCGAGAAAATAGTATCCGCCACCGGCCGCCGGTTCACCTCAATATAACTCTCAAACCTGTCACCGGCAAGGGCGGTGAGGCGCAGCTGCAAGATTCCCCTGTCCGAACCGTCATCCAGGAAATGGAGGCCAGCCATGGTGTGGAGGCGCAGGTAGTGCAGGAAGGTGGTGTCATAGAGCAGGGCCAGGTCATGGGCCACCCGGCTCTCATCCCCTTCCACCGGGGAGTAATGCAGACGTTGCAGATCCAGACGCAGATCCTGCCGGGAAACGGGGCTGTAGAGGGCAAAGAGACCATAGCTGCTCTCCTGGATATCCTTGCGCCCCTCCCAACCCTCCTCCTGGCGGAAACTGTAGCCCAGACCGGTCCGCGGCCTCCGCTTCAGGTAATTGCGGGCTGCGGCCGTGGCCAGACCGGGATAATCGGGCTGGCTGGCCTCAATCCTCTCATACATCACCCCCTCGTCCCCGATCTGGCCCAGCTCACTATAGACCCCGGCCAGATCAAAGAGCAGGGCCGGTTCCGGGCGCTGGAGGACCAGCACCTCAAACTGGCGGACGGCATGAAAATACTCCCGCCGCTGCACGGCCCGGCGGGCCGTGCGCTCCCGGCCAATCTCATGCTGCCAGCGGCTGAGGTTGACACAGTGACTTGCCTCCCTGGCCTGCCCTGAGTTTTTGGCAAGCAAGGCATATTCGGGCACCAGGGCCATGGCCAGGCGATTATCCCCCTCACCGCCAAAGGGGACAAGACGATCCCACACCCTCTTGGGCGGCACTGCCGGCAGGGGCAACTGCCGGCCCTGACAACGCTCGACAAATTCCTGGACGGCGGGCGGATTCATCACCCTGTCATACTCGGCCAGGGCCGCTGACCAGCTGTTGCTCCCCCACAACAGACGGGCCTTAATCACCCGCTCTTCCAGGTCAAGGTCCTGCCGGTCGGCCAGCAGGGCCAGGCCATCCCCATAACGGCCCTGGGCCAGGGCCAGGCGCAGACCCAGCCGGGACAAAATGGCCTCCTGCCACCCCTCCCCTGCCGCCAGGGCCCTGAGTTGCGAAACCGCCTCATCATACTCCTTACTCGCCGTCAGGGCCTGAATGAGAATGAGTCGAAAACCAAAGGAGTCAGGGTGGGCCTTAACCAGGGCGCGGGCCGCCTGGCTGGCCAGAGAGACCAAACCTTGCTGGCGGCTGGCCCCATACACTCTTTTTAACAGGCCGGCATCATAGGCGGCCATTGCCACCGCCTCAGCGCCTGCCTGCAGGGCCAGCCGCCTCTCTCCGGCCAGACCGTAGTAGCGCACCAGCTCGATATAGGCCGGGATATAGTAACGATCCTCAGCAATGAGCTGGAGGAGTACGTCCCGGCTCCGATCATCTTGACCCATCCCCTGATGGGCCCGGGACACCTGGATGAGGATCTGGCGCCGCATCTCCGCCCCCTGGACCTTGGCCAACAGCCCGTCTGCCATTTCCAGGACATCCTCGCCCTGATCATAGCCGTTCAACAACTGCAACTCATAGAGGGAACGGTCCGTCCCTGGCCCATCTGGCAGACCACGCAGCCAACCTTCGGCAACCGCGAAGCGTTCTTCTGCCAGCATCAGTTCCACCAGGCCATTAAGGGCCGCCAGTTGGCCATTCTCGGTCCAGGCCAGCCGCAGCTCCTCTTCCGCGGCAAAGGGCAGGCCAAAATCCCTATAGCTGGCTGCCGCCGCAAGATGGGCCTCCCCGCCAACCTCACCGCCCAGACCGGCCAACCGCTCATATATGGCGCTGGCCCCCTGCAGATCACCAACCCCGGCCAGGGCCGCCGCCCTGGCCATGGCCAGAGAGGAGGAGCTGTCGTCCTCTCCCCCTGCAGCCAGGAGTTGCCGCACCAGAGCCAGCTGCCCCATCTCACCGGCCACCGTTAGGTAGAGAGGCCGTTCCTGGGTGGAGAGGGCAGGGGCCGCCTCTCTGAGATCGGCGTAGGCATGGCCCGAGAGGCCAAGGGCCTGAAAAATCTGACCACGCCGGGCCAGAAGCTTAGGCGCAAAGAGTTGCCGCTCCCGCAGGGGGGCGAACACCGCCTTGGCCTCCGCCACCTTGCCGGCTGCCAGCAGGGCCGCGACCAGCTCCAGACCAACCTCCTGATCATTGGGGACAAGGCTGTACAGCTCCCACAACAGGTCCAGCCTTTCCTGCTCACGCCCTGATTTACCGAGCAAGGCCACGGCGGCCCGCCTGCTCTGGACATCGGCCGGGTCAGCCTGGGCCAAGCGCAGCCAGTGGGCCAGGGCCTGCTCATCCTGGCCCAGCCGGCCGTGGAGCTGGGCCAGGGCCAAATCATGACGCCCCGGCTCCTGGGCCGCCAGCAACTGGTATTGCCTTATGGCCTGCTCCGTCAGACCCGCGGCGGCAAAGGCCTGGGCCGCCTGGCGAAGCACCCGGCGAGACGGCTCCCTCTCCAGGGTCAGATATCGCCCGTAAGCCGCACTTGCGGCCTCATTCAGTCCCTGTTGACCCAGACACTCAGCCAGCATGAGCTGGAGCGGGGCGTCAGCAGGGTCTTCCTTAAGATAGGCCTCAAGAAAAGCCGTGGCCTTTCCATACTCCCGGGCGCGAAAGTAGACCTGGCCCAGCTGCCGGGCAACCTGCGGGTCCCGGGGACGCTCCCGCCATAAAAGACGGAGGTGGCCCAAGGCCTCCCCATCCCGCCCCAGGTCGAGATAATAGGAGGCGAGGAAACGGTGGGCCTGGCGATCCTTGGGCGCCTGGGCCAAAAGCTGCTGCCAGTTCTCGGCCGCCAGCTGGGGCAACTCCAG
Organism: Thermodesulfobacteriota bacterium; assembly: GCA_039714595.1. Taxonomy (GTDB): domain Bacteria; phylum Desulfobacterota; class Desulfobulbia; order Desulfobulbales; family SURF-16; genus JAOZSN01. The sequence continues at coordinate 16,481 of JBDLJA010000025.1, forward strand.
ACGCATGTGCAGCTGGGCAATGGCGGCCAGCAGGGCCGGGTCTTCTGGCCGCCCCAGGCCACTCACCAGGGGCTGGGCCTGTTGATCCTGACCCAGTTCAATATAGAGGGAAAACAGGCGCAGCCGAATGTCGCGGTCGGCCGGGCGCAGGTGGTGGAGGGTCTCCAGAACCGCCAACGCCTCCTGCCGCCGGCCCAGCTGCAACAGGGATTGATAGAGGGCCTGGCCGTAGGCAAAGGAGTAATTACCGGCCAGCCAGCTGGGGTTAAGGAGGGAAATTGCCCTGTTGTAGCGGCCGGTACGGGCCATAATGATCCCCAGGGCCAGCTGGTAATCGTCCCTCTCCCCGCCATCCTCCAGGAGCAACTCCAGATGACGTTCCGCCTCAGGCCAGGCGGCCAGCTCCATGAGAAGCTGGGCATACTCCCAGCGGGGCTGGACCAGAAAGGGGAAACGGCGCAGCAGGGATTGATAATCTTGTCGGGCCCGGCTCTTCTTACCTGCCGCCTGGGCCTTGCGGGCCGCAAGCCAGGGACGGGCCCACCGCTGCCCCCCCTCTCCGGCCATCACCGCTAAACCCGGACGGGAGGAAAGCGGTTCTGCCCCCTGCAGCTCAGCCGGAGGGAGAAACAGAGATATAAAAAGAAGGAAAAACCCGGCAAAGGCGGGCAAGGGTGATCTTAGAGGGCAACCGAGAGACAAAGCAGATGACTACCTTTCCCACTGACCAAAGACATGATCGAGGAAATAATGGATATCAGGAACCTCCTGCTCCAAGTATTTCTTTATCTTTTTCAACAGATTGGCCTCTATCTGCCGGACCCGTTCCCGGGAGATGCCAAACTGGTCGGCAATATCCTGCAGGGTCAGGGGCTCGTCACTTAAGAGGCGGGCCGCCAGGATGGTCTGCTCTTTTTCATTGAGGCTGCCATGGAGCTTGGCCAGGAGGGCCGTCATCTTTTCATGGACCTCAAGCTGGGCAACGGTCTGTTCCACCGAAGGGCCGCCATCGGGCAGAAAATTCTTCTGCTCGTCGTCCGAGTCCTCCCGCACCGGGCTCTCCAGGGAGACGTCCCAGTTGTCCATGCGCTGGCTCATCTCAATCACCTCGGTCTCCTTGACGTTGAGACGTTCGGCCAGCATCTTCACATCAGGCTTAAAGCCCTGGGACTCGAGGAGCTTGCGTTCCTTGTTGAGACGGAAAAACAGTTTGCGCTGGGCCTGGGTGGTGCCTATCTTCACCAGCCGCCAGTTATCCATGATAAACTTCAGGATGTAGGCCCTAATCCAATAGGCGGCATAGTAGGAAAACTTCACCCCCCGGTAGGGGTCGAACTTCTTCACCGCCTGGACCAGCCCCACATTCCCCTCCTGGATGAGATCGAGGAAATTCTGCATCCAGTACTTCTGAAAGTCCATGGCCACCTTGACCACCAAGCGCAAATTAGCTGTCACTAGTCGATAGGCGGCGTCGGGGTCCCCCTCCTCATGGAACTGGCGGGCCAGGGCATCCGTCTCCTCCCGGGTCAACAGCGAGTGCTGACTGATCTCCTGCAGGTAACGCTGGAGACCGGTCTGGCCCACAGTGGGCAGATTGGGGTCATCCGGCAGGGTCACCAGGGCGTGGAGGTTGTCCGGCGGCAAAATTTTATCTGGCTCTCGAATTTTCTTTGTCATCAGGAGAACGTTCAAGGAAAGGGAGACACAACAACAAAGCCGACAATGGCACAACATAATATAATACCATCACACCGGCAAGATTGCCCTGTTTTTATTAGCACAAGGCCGGTCAGACCCATTTCCTGTTGACTGAAAGAAAAATACCCGGTTAAATAATACGATTTTTTAATTTTTCCCCTGGGCTCGACCACTCGGTGTACTTATCACTGTACAAAACAGCAACAAGAGCGATCTACCTCTTTATCTTCCCGCTCTTTTTTATCTTTAGCAGTCTGACCGGATCCCAGAAAGAGAGTCTGGCCCAGCGCCAGGGGCGCTACCCCTTTAAGCGACCCCAGGGCACCCCCCGGATCTGGCTCCACGCGGCCTCGGTGGGAGAAGTGCAGGTCATCCGCGCCATCCTCCCGCACCTGCAGGCCCTTTGCCCCCAGGCAACCCTTCTGGTCTCCACCCTAACCGAAACGGGCCATAAACTGGCCAGGGAGACCCTGGAGGCAACCTGTTTCTTCGCCCCCCTTGACGCGCCTGGCCCGGTAAGGCGGGCCCTGGACCATATCCGCCCCCACCTCTATGTGGCGGTGGAAACCGAACTGTGGCCCAACCTGCTCACCGCGGCCCGGGCTGGCGGGGCAAGGCTGCTCCTCATTAACGGCCGCCTTTCAGCCCGCTCCACGGGGCGCTACCAGAGACTAAAGGGAGTGACCAAGCCCCTGCTGCAAGGATTTACCACCATATCATGCATCAGCGCCGCTGACCGCGACCGCTACCAGAGCTTGAGCGACCGGCAGGATATTGAGGTTACCGGCAACGCCAAATATGATCTTAACCCGCCGGAGCCCATAGCTGAGCTGGCCCGCCGTTATCGTCAGCGCCTGGCCATGACCAAGGGGCAGCGCTTACTCATCCTGGGCTCCACCCATACCGGCGAGGAGGAGCAGTTCCTGGCCCAGCTGCCCCGACTCCAGGCAGAGATACCAGGGCTCGTGACCCTTATCGCCCCCCGCCACCTGCAGCGGGTGGCCGAGGTGGCAGAGCTGGGCCGGCAGCACAACCAGCCCTGCGTCCTTTATAGTAAGGTAAAGGTGGGTGAAGGTTCCCCTTCGGTGATTATCCTGGACAGCATGGGGGAGCTTTCCTCATTATATGCCGCCGCCACCTACATCTTCTGCGGCGGCAGCCTGGTGGCCAAAGGGGGACACAATATATTTGAGGGGGCCATTATGGCCAAACCGGTCTTCATCGGCCCCCACATGGCAGACTTTCGTGACGCGGTGCAACTTCTTGGGCCGGGGGGCGGTCTAATCCAGGTGAACAATTGTCAAGAATGTGTTACAGAGATCATCCACCTCGCCTGCGACCAGAGTCGTTACGATAATATCAGCGCCGCCAACCGGACCATCGCCCTGGCCCAGCAGGGGGCGGCCCGGCGCCAGGCCGAGATAATTGCGGCCGCGGTAAGAACCAGAAAAGATTAAACCAGGAGCCGGCCAACGGCTGTTGACACCCTTTATAAAATCCACCCAAGCCAAGCAAAAAAATATATGAAAGCACTAATCGCCCTGGAAGATGGCACCACCTTCACAGGAACATCGTTCACCGGCCCTGGCGAGACCAGCGGCGAAATCGTCTTCAACACCGGCATGAGCGGCTACCAGGAGGTGTTAACCGACCCCTCCTACACCGGCCAGATCGTCACCATGACCTACCCCCTTATCGGCAATTACGGGGTGAATGACGAGGACAACGAATCGGCCGCCATCCAGGTGGAGGGTTTTATCGTTAAGGAGTATAACGAGATCCCCTCCAACTTCCGGGCCACCGGCTCCTTAGCTGAGTTTCTCCAGGCCCAAAAGATCTTAGGCATCGAGAATGTGGACACCCGGGCCCTCACCCGCCATATCCGGTTGGCCGGCGCCCTGCGCGGCGTCATCTCCACCGAGGATCTGGACCCAGACTCTTTAGTGGCCAAGGCCAAGGGTTCCCCCGGTCTTGTGGGCCGCGATCTGGTCAAAGAGGTTACCTGCCAGGAGCCGTACGGCTGGAGCGCAGATGGCCCCAAACCGGGAAGCAACTTTAGCAGCTGCCCTGCGGCCCGCTACAAGGTGGTCTGCTACGACTTCGGCCTCAAGTATAACCAGCTGCGGCTCTTAGCAGAGCGTGACTGCGCTGTCCAGGTGGTGCCGGCCACCACCTCCGCCGCCGAGGTCCTGGCCATGAATCCCGACGGCATCTTCCTCTCCAACGGCCCCGGCGACCCGGCCGGGGTGGAGGGGGTGATCGAGACGGTGCGGGAACTTTTGGGCCAAAAACCGATGTTCGGCATCTGCCTGGGCCATCAGATCATGGGCTTGGCCTACGGGGCTACGACCTACAAGCTCAAATTCGGCCATCGCGGCGCCAACCAGCCGGTCAAAGATCTCGCCACCGGCAAGGTGGAGGTGACCAGCCAGAACCACGGCTTCTGCGTGGACCTTAGCAGCCTACCCGAGGGCGAGGTGGAGATGACCCACGTCAACCTCAACGACGACAGCCTCGAAGGCATGGCCCATAAGAAGTACCAGGCCTTCTCGGTCCAGCATCACCCGGAAAATGCCCCGGGCCCCCACGACTCGATTTATCTCTTTGATCGCTTCATTGAGGCGATGGGCTAAAAAAACGAACCGCAGAATGACGAATCATGAATATCGAATGCTGAAGGGCGGTACTTACCTTTTATTTAGACAATATCCTTCCTTCGACATTCTGCGGTGACCTCAATATTCTCTTTTCACCAGACTCATTATCTGACTCCTGAACACAAAAAATGCCTAAAAGAACCGACATAAAAAAAATCCTCATCATCGGCTCCGGCCCCATCATCATCTCCCAGGCCTGTGAGTTTGACTACTCCGGCACCCAGGCGGTCAAGGCCTTAAAGGAAGAGGGCTACGAGGTAATCCTGATCAACTCCAACCCGGCCACCATCATGACCGACCCGGAGATCGCCGACCGCACCTACATCGAGCCCATAACGCCTGCGATGGTGGCGAAGATCATCGAAAAGGAGCGGCCCGACGCCCTGCTCCCCACCTTAGGCGGCCAGACCGGTCTTAACACCGCCATCAAGGTGGCGGAGATGGGGGTGCTGGATAAGTACAAGGTGGAGCTGCTGGCCGCCGACATCGACGTGATCAAGAAGGCGGAGGGGCGTGACTCCTTCCGCGAGGCGATGTACAAGATCGGCCTCAAGGTGCCGGAGAGCGCCATCGTCCACACCATTGACGAGGCGATGGCAGCGGCCGATAAGATCGGCTTCCCCGTCATCGTCCGCCCCAGCTTTACCTTGGGCGGCACCGGCGGCGGCGTGGCCTATAACAGTCAGGAGCTGGAGGAGATGTGTACCGCCGGCCTGGACCTCTCCTTAAACACCGAGGTTATGCTGGAGCGCTCCCTGTTGGGCTGGAAGGAGTATGAGCTTGAGGTGATGCGGGACCGTAACGACAACGTGGTGATCATCTGCTCCATCGAGAACATGGACGCCATGGGGGTCCACACCGGCGACTCCATCACCGTGGCCCCGGCCCAGACCCTAAGCGACCGCGAGTACCAGGAGATGCGCAACGCCTCCATCGCCATCATCCGCGAGATCGGCGTTGAGACCGGCGGCTCCAACGTCCAGTTCGCGGTGAACCCGGAAGACGGCGAGCTGATGATCATCGAGATGAACCCCCGGGTCTCCCGAAGCTCGGCCCTGGCCTCCAAGGCCACCGGCTTTCCCATCGCCAAGATCGCCGCCAAGCTGGCCGTGGGTTACACCTTGGACGAGATCCAAAACGACATCACCCGCGAGACCTACGCCGCCTTTGAGCCGACGATAGATTACACCGTCATAAAAATCCCCCGCTGGACCTTTGAAAAATTCCCCGAGGCAGAGGACATCCTCACCACCGCCATGAAGTCGGTGGGTGAGACCATGGCCATTGGCCGGACCTTCAAGGAGGCGATGCAGAAAGGGCTGCGCTCGTTGGAGATCGGCATCAGCGGCTTTGGCGGCCATGCCAAGTTTGATCTTGCCGGGATGGACCAGCGCGATCTGGAGATGCAGCTCAAAAAACCCAACTCCCAGCGCATCTTCGCCCTCCATGAGGCGTTAGTCCGCGACATGGGGGTGGAGCGGATCTTCGAGCTCACCGCCATGGACCCGTGGTTCCTCCATAACCTGGCCCAGATCTACGGGCTGGAGAAGGAGATCAAGGAGGGTGGCTTCCAGGGTCTCAAGGGAGATTTCCTGCGGAGATGCAAGCAGTACGGCTTCTCCGACAGCCAGCTCGCCTTTCTCACCGGCACCTCCGAGTCTGATATCTGGCAGCTCCGGGAGCAGGAAAATGAGCAGCCGGTCTACAAGCTGGTGGACACCTGCGCCGCCGAGTTCGAGGCCCACACCCCCTACTACTACTCCACCTACGAGGAGGAGAACGAGGCCCGCGCCTCAGAGGGGCGCAAGGTTATGATCCTGGGCGGCGGCCCCAACCGCATCGGCCAGGGCATCGAGTTTGACTACTGCTGCGTCCACGCCTCCTTTGCCTTAAGAGAGATGGGGATTGAATCGATCATGGTCAACTCCAACCCGGAGACCGTCTCCACCGATTACGACACCTCGGACAAGCTCTACTTTGAGCCACTGACCAAGGAAGACGTGATGCACATCATCAACAGCGAAAAGCCGGACGGCGTCATTGTCCAGTTTGGCGGCCAGACGCCTTTAAACCTGGCCGTGGCCCTGGACGCCATGGACGTGCCCATCATGGGTACCCCGCCGGACGCCATTGACCGGGCCGAGGATCGGGAGCGCTTCCAGAAGTTCCTCCAGAAACTGGGCCTCAAGCAACCGGCCAACGACACGGCCCGCAACGCCGAGCAGGCCCATGAGATCGCCGCCGAGATCGGCTACCCGGTGGTGGTGCGTCCCTCTTACGTCTTAGGCGGCCGGGCCATGCGCATCGTCTACAACGAGGAGGATCTGACCCGCTATATGTTTGAAGCGGTCCAGGCCTCGGCCGACCACCCGATCTTAATCGACAAGTTTTTAAAAGACGCCATCGAGATCGACGTGGACGCCATCTGTGACGGGAAAACGGTGGTCATCGGCGGCATCATGCAGCACATCGAAGAGGCAGGTATCCACTCCGGTGACTCGGCCTGCGTCCTGCCGGCCCACGGTTTGAGCGACAAGATGCTGGCCGAGATCAAGGAGGCCACCAGGGCCATGGCCCTGGAACTGGGCGTCATCGGCCTGATGAATGTCCAGTACGCCGTCAAGGAAGAGACCCTTTACATCATTGAGGTGAACCCCCGCGCCTCACGCACCGTGCCATTTGTCTCCAAGGCCACCGGCGTGCCGCTGGCCAAGCTGGCCACCAAGGTGATGGCCGGTAAGACGCTAAACGAGCTTGGCTTCACCAGCGAGGTGGCCATTGACCACTACGCGGTGAAAGAGGCGGTCTTCCCCTTTGACCGCTTCGACAACGTGGACACCCTGCTGGGCCCGGAGATGAAATCCACCGGCGAGGTGATGGGCATGGACCATGACCTGGGGCTGGCCTTTGCCAAGTCACAGTTTGGCGCCGGCCAGTCCATCCCCAGTGAGGGCGCGGTGCTTATCTCGGTGCGCGACAGCGACAAGGAGACCATCGTCGCCGTGGCCCATGAACTTGCCAGTTTCGGCTTCAGCATCGTCGGCACCAAAGGCACGGCCAGCTTCCTCAATGACAATGGGGTGGAATGCACCAGGGTAAACAAGGTCTCCGAGGGGAGGCCCCACCTGCTGGACAAGATCCACGATCACGGCATCCAGTGGATCATCAACACCTCCATGGGCACCAGGACCACCGAGGACTCGTTCACCATCCGGAGAGCCGCCCTGGACTACCACCTGCCCTACACCACCACCATTGCCGGGGCCCAGGCCATGACCCGAGCCATTGCCAGCCTGCGCGGCCAGGATCTGCAGGTTAAATCGGTCCAGGAGTATTTTTAGTTTTTCCATTTAAAACACTGGCCTGTGGCTGTGGGAAGGGAGGGGGATTTTCTTCCTCCCGCCACCTGCGCCCCGGGCCCGATTATTTAAGAAAAGACCAACATTCCCCTTTTCATTTGCCAAAAAATAATTATTGTTGATTCTTTTCAATGATAAAAGAGCATAATCGATAATATTCAGAGATTTCAGGACTACCCGACCGTCCTGGAACCTTAGCCTGAGACTCTAGACAGCTCCATGAGGATTCTTTTTTGAACAATTTCTACAAAAACCTGTCCATGTGGTTGATCATCGGCCTGGCCATGGTCCTCCTCTTTCAGATGTTCAACAACCCCCAGCAGGGGGTGGAGCAGCTGAGCTACTCTGACTTTCTCACCCGGGTGGAATCAGGTGCCATTTCCGCGGTAACTGTCCAGGGTGACGTGATCAGCGGCATCAGCAACGGCAAGGAGTTCTCCTCCATCTCGCCCATGACCGACCTGGAACTCTGGTCCATCCTGCGCAAATCCGGAGTGGAGCTCACCGTCAAGCCGGTGGAAAAGCCGCCCTGGTACATCACCATTCTGGCCAACTGGTTCCCCATGCTGCTGCTTATCGCCGTCTGGATCTTCTTCATGCGCCAGATGCAGATGGGGGGCGGTAAGGCCATGAGCTTCGGCAAGAGCAAACATCGCATGCTCAGCGAGGACTCCACCAAGGTCACCTTCAAGGACGTGGCCGGTATTGAGGAGGCCAAGGAAGAGCTGGCTGAGATCATCGATTTTTTGCGCGACCCGAAGAAATTCACCCGCCTGGGCGGCCGAATTCCCAAGGGCGTCATGCTTACCGGCCCTCCGGGCACCGGCAAGACCCTTTTGGCCAAGGCCATTGCCGGCGAGGCTGAGGTGCCCTTCTTCACCATCAGCGGCTCCGATTTTGTCGAGATGTTCGTCGGCGTGGGTGCCTCCCGGGTCAGGGACCTTTTCACTCAAGGCAAGAAAAACGCGCCCTGCATCATCTTCATCGACGAGATCGACGCGGTGGGCCGCCATCGCGGCGCTGGCCTTGGCGGCGGCCACGACGAGCGGGAGCAGACCTTAAACCAGCTTCTGGTGGAGATGGACGGCTTTGAGGCCAATGACGGGGTGATCATCATCGCCGCCACCAACCGGCCCGACGTCCTGGACCCGGCCCTCTTGCGCCCCGGCCGTTTCGACCGCCAGGTGGTGGTGCCCATCCCTGATATCGGCGGCCGGGAGAAGATCCTCGCCGTCCACGGCAAGAAACTGCCCCTGGCCGACGACGTCAACTGGGCCGTAATCGCCCGGGGCACCCCCGGTTTCTCCGGGGCCGACCTGGAGAACATGGTCAACGAGGCGGCGCTCATCGCCGCCCGGGACGACGCCGACAAGGTGAACATGGCCTCCATGGAGAAGGCCAAGGATAAGGTGATGATGGGGGCCGAGCGCCGCTCCATGATGATCACCGATAAGGAGAAGGAAATAACCGCCTACCACGAGGCGGGCCACGCCCTGATCGCCAAGCTTTTGCCCGGCACCGACCCGGTCCACAAGGTAACCATCATCCCCCGGGGCCGCGCCCTGGGGCTGACCATGCAGCTGCCCACCGAGGACAAGTACAGCCACTCCAAGACCTTCCTCTTAAACAATATCCGCATCCTTTTAGGCGGCCGTATCGCCGAGGAGCTGATCTTCGGCGAGACCACCACCGGTTCCGGCAACGACATTGAACGCGCCTCTGACCTGGTCCGGCGGATGATCTGCGAGTGGGGCATGAGTGATGAGATGGGCCCCATCACCTTCGGCAAGAAGGAGGAGCAGATCTTCCTGGGCCGGGAGATCTCCCAGCACCGCGACTACTCCGAGGCCACCGCCGTCAAGATTGACGAGACGGTCAAGAAGATGGTCCTCACCTGCCACAACGAGGTAAAGGAGCAGCTCTCGGAGAACATCGATGCCTTGAAGGAGATGAGCGAGCTCCTGCTGGACAAGGAGACCATTGACGGCAACGATATCGGCCGCATTCTGGCCAATCACAATATTGAAGACCAGAGCCCGATACCCAGCGGCCCGGTCCAATCAGTACTAAAGGAAGAGGCGGCCGAGCCCCAGGAAACGCCCCAGGCAACTGGCTCGGCGCCGGGAACAGACGACAGCGAGCCGGAGAATAAGGAATAGTGAATGGCGAATTTTAGAGGAAGGCGCCCCGAAGGAAGAGTAATTTAGGTGTGCTTTTCTTAATTTCAGATAACATCCTTCCTGCGAAATTCGTCATTCGAAATTCTACGGTTCGATATTCGCCGTTTTCATGCTCATAACCACCCCCCACCAGACCCTGGACCTGAAAAGCCGACCCCACATCATGGGGATCGTCAATGTCACCCCCGACTCCTTTTCCGATGGCGGCCAGATGGCCGACAACCTGGCCCGGGAGGTGGGGGAAATGGTGGCCGCGGGGGTGGACATCCTGGATGTGGGCGGCGAGTCAACCCGGCCCGGGGCCAAGCCGGTCCCCTTAGACGAGGAACTGGCCCGGGTGATCCCGGCCATCGAACGGATCCGCCACCACCACACCACCCCCATCTCGGTGGACACCAGCAAGGCGGAGGTGGCCCGCCAGGCCTTAGAGGCCGGGGCCGACATCATCAACGACATCTCAGCCCTGCGCTTTGACCCCGCCATGCTGCCCCTGGCTGTAGCGAAGCAGGCGCCGCTGATCATCATGCACATGCAGGGGACCCCCGGCACCATGCAGCAGGAGCCCCACTACGATGACGTGGTAGGTGAGATTAAGGGGGAGCTGAACCAGTGGCTGGACGATGCCACAGCAGGCGGCCTGGCCCGGGAGAAAATCATCATCGACCCGGGTATTGGCTTTGGCAAGACCTTAAAGCACAACCTCTCCATCCTCAAACACCTTGACCGGTTCCAGGACCTGGGCTGCCCCCTTCTCCTGGGCCATTCCCGCAAGAGGTTCATCGGCGAGATCCTGGGGGAGGATGACCCCGCGGCCCGGGACCAGGGCACAGCGGTTATCAGTGCCCTGGCCGCCGCCAAGGGGGCCCATATCATCCGGGTCCACAACGTCCCCCTCACCGCCGCGGCCCTGAAGCTGAGCCAGGCCATCCAGGGGGCGCAGTAGATTTTTTTTCCCGCCCTGACCATTTTGAGCCCGGCGCAAACCCTACCCCTGGACAGACCATGCTGAAAGTAACCCTCTATCACTCCACCCTCTGACCCCGCTGCCATCACACCGGCCGGGTCCTGGCCAAACTGCAGGAAGAGCTCGATATTGAGGTGGAAAAGATAGATGTGCTTGGCCATCCCCGTAAGTCCCTGGCCGCCGGGGTCACCATGATCCCCTGCCTCATTGCCAATGGCACTAGACTCCAGGGGCTCTTCCTGGGGGAAAAGCGTCTCCGCGCCTTTCTGACCGCCCAGGCCAGCCACCAGTAGTCGCACCGGCTAACCGCCCTTGCCAAGGTTAGTCACCACTACCTCTGCCAGCCACCCCTATTTCCGCCAATCCCTCTCCCCCCGGGCAATCAGGGCCATCTAGCCAGCGCCCCTCTCCCCAGAGCAGGGCGTCACCCCCTCATAATTCCTTGCATAATTTTAACCTGTTATGGTAAATAAATACCCTAACGGTAAAACTTCAGCCCTCCCCACTCACTGTTCCCGGGCTGGATTTTTTACCATTTTTTTTTGGTAAGAGCATGACAGGCCCCTGGCCCTGTCACCCATAAGGAGATGCGGGCCCCTCCCGCCTGGTGATTCGTTTGACCACTGTTCACTCACGTGATCTGAAAAAGATAAAAAATCATCCCAAGAAGACGGCCAAGGAACGGGTGCAGGAGTTTCTTGACCTCTTCGACAAGAAGGATGAGGTACTCATCGTCATCCTGGCCGACCCGGACTCCCTGGCCAGCGCCATGAGTGTCAAACGGCTGTTGCGCTACCGGGTAAAGCGCATGGTCACCGCCCACCCCAACTCCATCCGCCGCCTCTCCAACATCGCCATGGTGGATCTGCTGAAGATCCAGGCCGAGAGGCTGCAGGACGTCAAGAAGGAGGAGTTCAACAAGTTCGTTGTCCTCGACTCCCAGCCCTCCCACCACCCCCTCTTCTTTGACATCGACTTTGACGCGGTGATCGACCATCACCCCGTCTCCGGCAAATGGCAGGCAAGCTATGTGGACATTCGGCCCGATTACGGCTCCAACGCCTCCATGCTGGTGGAGTATCTGCGGGCCGCGGCGATGAAGCCCTCGGTGGCCCTGGCCACCGCCCTGTTCTACGCCATCAAGGTGGACACCCATAACTTTGAGAAGAAGGCGGTCCTGGCCGATGCCATCTCCTTCCGCTACCTGTTCGACATCGCCAACCAGAACCTGGTGCGCAAGATCGAGCTCTCGGAGCTGCGCCTCTCCGAGCTCAACTACTTCAAGACCGCCTTCGAGGAGATGAAGGTGAGCAACAACCGGCTCTACGCCCATGTGGGCCGGGTCTTCAACCCTGACATCCTGGTGATCATCGCCGATTTTTTCATGCGGGTCCATCCCGTCTCCTGGGTCTTTATCTCCGGCATCCATGGCGAGCGGCTGGTGGTTATCTTCCGCTGTGACGGTTACCGGAAGAACGCCGGGGTCCTGGCCGCCAAGGCCTTTGGCCATATCGGCTCGGCCGGCGGCCACCGCGAGGCGGCCCGGGCCGAGGTGCCATTAAAGAACCTGGACAAGCAGGACCAGGACTTCACCACCCTCACCCTCAGGCGCATGGCCCGGCGTCATCTCTAACGCCCCGTCCCCCTTACCTCTCCCCCCTTATCACCTGCCCCGGCGCCACAAATCACCACTTCCCAGCCGGCTCCATCCCCTAATCAAGGCAACTACCTTTTTTCACTTCACTTTTCCCGCGCTGTTGGCTTAAGATAATTTTTGTCGTCACTCCTATCTTCCTGATCTTAAAAAATAAATTTTCTGGGTCACTATGAATCTCAAGCCAAAAACCTTGGCCATGATCCTGGCCGGCGGCCGGGTGGACGAGCTTAATGTCCTCACCTGTTATCGTCCCAAGTCAGCCGTGCCCTTTGGCGGCTTTGCCCGGGTCATCGATTTTCCCTTAAGCAACCTGATGAACTCAGGGTTGGAGCAGGTGGCAATCTTGAGTCAGTACCGGAGCTTCTCGCTGATCAACCACATCGGCATCGGCGCGGCCTGGGATATGCTGGGCCGTTACCGGGGCGTCTCCATCCTGCCGCCCTCCACCGGTTACGGCAACACCTCCTGGTATAAGGGTTCAGCCGACGCCGTCTTTCAAAATGCCGATTTCATTGAGTATCATGACCCGCAGGAGGTGTTGATCATCTCCGGTGACCATATCTACGACATGGACTATCAAAAACTCATCGCCTACCACCGGGAAAAGGACGCCGACCTGACCATCGGCTGCCTGCAGGTGGATATGGCCAAGGCCCACCGCTTCGGGGTGGCCGACATCGATGACGAAGACGGGATGGTGGGCGGCCGGGTCCTGCAGTATAAGGAAAAACCGAGCAAGCCCCGCTTCAACTGGGCCTCCATGACCGTCTTCTGCTTCAAGACCAAGGCTCTCCTCGATGTCCTCACCAGCAACGCCCGGGAGGATGAGTCGTTCGAGTTTGGCCGGGACATCATCCCACGGATGATGTTTGAGCGGCGCAAGGTGTACGGCTTCAAGTTCCACGACTACTGGGCCTACTCGCGGACCATCGAAGAGTACTGGCAGGCCAACATGGATCTCCTGGGACCAGACCCCAAGATCGACCTGGCCCGTTGGGGCTTGCGCACCAACCTGGAGCACCGCGACATCCGCGACTGCCAGCCCCTGAAGGTGGGCAACAACGCCATAATCCAGGACAGCCTGGTCTATAACGGCTGCCAGATCGAGGGTGACGTCAAACGCTCCATCATCTTCCCCGGGGTCCAGGTAAAAAAAGGGGCCAAGGTGCGCGACTCGGTCCTCTTCTTCAACAACGTGGTGGGCCGCGACTGCCGCCTGGACAAGGTGATAAGTGACGTCAACGTCACCTTCGGCAACGAGACGAGAATAGGCGAGACGGGACCAAGTGACGACAAGGAGGTAACGGTGCTGGGCTGGAATAATTTTTTCCCTGACAAGACAATCATCGCCTCTGACTGCACCATCTATCCGCAGCTGAGCCCGGAAAAACTGACCCGAGCCATCAAAACCGGGGAGGTGGTCCGATGAGCAATCAAGATCAGCCCCTGGTCCTCATCCTGGCCGGCGGGGTGGGCAGCCGCTTAAACAACCTGGTCCAGACCCGGGCCAAGCCGGCCGTACCCTTTGGCGGCATCTACCGGATCATCGATTTTTCCCTCTCCAACGTGATGAACTCCGGCTTTAGCCAGATAGGGGTGCTCACCCAGTACAAGCCATTGTCGCTGATGAACCACCTGGGCACCGGCGAGGCGTGGGACTTCACCGGCCGCAGCCGCGGGATCAAGATCCTGCCGCCCCGCACCGGCTCCTCAGACTCCGACTGGTATAAAGGGACGGCGGACGCGGTGCGCCAGAATATCGACTTCATCAAGGCCAACCCCTCCCAGGAGATCATCATCCTCTCCGGCGATCACATCTACCGGATGGACTTTGATGACATGCTCCGTTTTCATCGCCGCAAAAAGGCGGATGTGACCATCGGCATGATGGTGGTCTCAGAGGAAGAGATAAAGCAGTTCGGGGCCGGCATCACCAACGATGAGGGGCGCATTGTCGAGTGGGAGGAAAAACCGGAGAAGCCGCGGACCAACCTGGCCTCCATGGGTATCTACGTCTTTGACAGCGAGTATCTCTTAAAGATTCTGGCCGAGGACAGGCAGGAGGTGGATTTTGGCATGCACCTGATCCCCAAGGCCATTGACCGCGACCAGGTATTCGCCTACCCCTTCCACGACTACTGGCGGGATGTGGGCACCATCCAGGCCTACTGGCAGGCCAATATGGACCTCCTCGATGACCAGTCCGGCTTTGTCCCGGAGGAGTGGCGGATTCGCCCCAATATCGAGTCCAACGTCAACTCCACCGCCGACCGCCCCCCCACCTCCTTCGCGGCCACGGCTAAAACAAAATCCTCCATGATCGCCGCCGGCTGCACCATTGAAGGCGAGGTGATCAACTCGGTCTTAGGGCCCGGCGTCACGGTGGCCAAGGGCGCCCTGGTGCGCGACTCCATCCTCTTCCATGACGTTATGGTGGGGAAAGATGCGGTGATCGATCTGGCCATCCTGGACAAGAATGTCCAGGTGGGGGAAGGGAGCGTGGTGGGTTCCGGCGACGACCACCATAAGACGATCAATAAGAAGTTCCCCTCCCACCTCTACACCGGCATATCCCTGGTGGGCAAGGGGGCGGAGATCCCGGCCGGCTGCAAGGTGGGGCGCAACTGCATCATAGACCCCCACGCCGGCGAAGATGACTTCACCTCCCAAACCCTGCCGTCAGGGGAGAGCGTCTAACCGGGATATCTTGGGGCGGGACCTCCCTCTTACCGCCCTCCCCTGCTTCTTTTCTCAGCCCTAATCCTTGGGCAATCCATAAAAATCATGCCAGCAGCGCTTCATGGCCTGGCGCAGGTCAGGGTCCGGCACCGTCTGCAGGAGGCGGTCCATGGCTAAAGCCTCATCCTCATCCGGCTCCGGCCGGGGCCCGGACGGGGTGCTAGGCCCTTGCGGCTCGCACAAGGGTTCCCGGGCCAGCTGAAAGCGGATGTCATCCACCCTTTCGCCATCCAGGGATTTATTCAGCTTAGCAAGCAGATCCATCTTCAAAAACTGCAACTGCTGAAGCCAGATCGGGTCGGATACGTCCACCCAGAGCACCCGGCCGCGAAAGAGGGAGGGCTGGGCCTGGCGGCTTACCTCCGCGCCCACCAAGGCCGGCCAGCGGGCAAAGACCTGGTGCAGCTCAAAGCGGCCCTGCCATTTCTTGCGCTTAACGATCTCGGAGAGCAGGGTATGCATGGGCATGGGGCCTGACTTACTGCGACGGCTCATTTTTTCCTTCTCTCAAACTCTGACATTGGTGGGTATAGCGTTGACCCCTTTCTCTTTGCCACGGAAACCACAGAAGACAAAAAACTTAAAAAAGCACCATTTAAGTCTTTTCCGTGGGTTCTGTGGCCCCCGGCAAAGCGCTTTTGATAAACCTGCCATAAAGCACTCAGTCAAACGGGCTAAAGATGCTTGATAATCACAAAAAATATTCCACCCTTGCCCCTTTGCCAAGAACTAATTATAAACCGTGATGTTTATCAGGGGTGCGGGACCAGTCCCACAGAGGTAAACAACCCTCCCCCGCCCTATATCTCGTAAAGATCCGGGGCCAAAGGGTCCGCCTTTGATAGCCCCTGGAAGGTTTTTTTACCCCGTTGTCACCATCTTTTGGGGTGGGCAAAGGTAGTCTGCCAAGACCAGATGGCTGGGGTGCCCTTTCTTTCGCCGCTTTGCTGCTGGTTCATTTTCTTTGCACCCTGCGGGCATAAAGGCAAGCAAAGAAAATGAACAATATCGGCACAGCCTATCTCCTCTGACCGGGCCCAGAGGACCTGTTTTTAAACACTAAAATAAAGCGATCCGCCCAGGCCTTAGCCAGCCGGGGCAAAAAAACATCAGGAGTTAGACCATGGGTTTTCGCTGCGGCATTGTTGGCCTGCCCAACGTGGGCAAGTCCACCATCTTTAATGCCATGACCGCGGCCGAGATTGAATCGGCCAACTATCCCTTCTGCACCATTGAGCCCAACGTGGGCATGGTGCCCGTCCCCGACCCGCGGTTGAAAAAACTGGGTGATCTGGCCCAGACCAAGAAGCTGGTCCACGCCCAGATGGAGTTTGTCGATATCGCCGGCCTGGTGAGCGGCGCCTCCAAGGGTGAAGGTTTGGGCAACCAGTTCCTGGGCCATATCAGGCAGGTGGACGCCATCGCCCACGTGATCCGCTGCTTTGAGGATAGCAACATCGTCCATGTGGATGGCGATATCGACCCCCTGCGTGACCGGGAGGTGATCAACATGGAGCTGATCTTAGCCGACCTGGACACGGTGGAAAAGCGGCTGACCAAGACCCGCAGCCAGGCCAAGAGCGGCGACAAGACCTTCAAGGCCCAGGTAGTTATCTTGGAAGAGCTCTATGGCCTCCTTGACGAGGGCAAGGCGGCCCGCCAGCTTGAAACGGACGAGAACGGCGAAAAGCTCTTAAAGGAGCTCTGTCTCCTCACCTCCAAGCCGATCCTCTACGTGGCCAATGTGAGCGAGGATGACATCGCCACTGGCAATCAGTGGGTGGACAAGCTGCGGGAGACGGTGGAGCAGGAAGAGGGGGCGCCGGTGGTGGTGATCTCCGGGGCCATTGAAGAAGAACTCTCCGGTCTAGACGAAGAGGAGCAGGCCGAGTACCTGGCCGATCTCGGCATGGAGGAGTCGGGCCTGGGCCGCCTGATCCACGCCGGCTATCGTTTGCTGGGGCTGACCAACTACTTCACCGTGGGCGAAAAAGAGACCCGGGCCTGGACCATCAAAAACGGCGCCACGGCGCCCGAGGCGGCCGGCGTTATCCACACCGATTTCCAGAAGGGGTTCATCAGGGCCGAGGTAATCGCCTACGATGACTTCATCGCCAGCGGCGGCGAGGCCGGGGCCAAGGATAAAGGACTCTGGCGCTTGGAGGGCAAGGAGTATGTGGTCAAAGACGGCGACTGCGTCAACTTCCGCTTCAACGTCTAATGATTTTTTGTGACCAGGTAGCATAAAAACCGGGCCCAAAGGGCCCGGCCTTGATAGCCTCTGGAAGGGGCTTGCCTTACCCCGTTGCCACCATCTTCTGCGGAGGGCAAAGGTAGTCTGCCAAGATCAGATGGCTGGGGTGCCCTTTCTTTCGCCGCTTTGCTGCTGGTTCGTTTTCTTTGCACCCTGCGGGCATAAAGGCAAGCAAAGAAAATGAACAATAGTGGCAGAGACTATTTTCTCTGACTTGGCCACAGGACCAGGATTTACCCAGGTAGCATAAATTTACCCCTTCCAGCCGTAAACCATGGACATCACCCTCACCACCCCGGCCCTGATCTTCCCCACCGTCTCTCTGCTCATGGTGGCCTACACCAACCGCTTCAACGCCCTGAGCGGCCGGATCCGCAGCCTGGGCCGGGAGTACCGCCAGGAGCCGGACCGGCAGCTGGCGGCCCAGATTAGCATCCTGCATAAGCGGGTGGCCCTGATCCGCAGCATGCAGGCCTGCGGCCTCTTCAGCCTATTCGCCTGCGTCCTCTGCATCCTCACCCTGATCATGGGCCAGCAGCTGGCGGCCAAGATCATCTTTGCTGCCAGCCTGCTGATGCTGATGATCTCCCTGGCCCTGTCCCTTAAAGAGGTGCTCATCTCGGTCAAGGCCCTGGACATGGAATTAACCGAGTTGGTCAAAAAGGATTAACAAACAGCCCTGGAGCTAACTTAAGAGGGAGTTTAAAAAAAAATGCTCACCACCAATGAATCACAGCTAGTCCGCCAGTCGGTAATCGGCGAGATCACCTCGCCTTTGGGCGGCATCAACCCGTACCGCATCCACCCGGACGGCCACTCCGACATCTATCCTGGCGTGGGCGGCATCACCTACAACGTCCGGATCGGCGACGCGGCCTGCGGTCTCTTTGCCGACCACGTGGAGCCAGGCGTCTCCATCTCCAACTTCACCAAGGTGAGCGGCCAGGCCGGGCCCAACCGGGCCTTAAACCTCTTTGCCTGCGCCGGCAATGTGGCCAAGGTGGTCAGCGGCGAGGCCAAGGGCGAGACGGGTAAGGTCACCGGCAAGCATGGCGGCATTGACCATGTTCTCATCGACTTTGAGCCGGAGGTGCTGGAGAATCTGGTGATCGGCGACAAGATCCAGATCAAGGCCTTTGGCTGCGGCCTCAGGTTCAACGAGGCTCCGGACGTCAGGGTCCTAAACCTGGACCCGGCCCTGGCCCAGCTCATGCCCATCAAGATGGGGCAGGATGGCAAGTTGGAGGTGGGGGTGACCCACCGGGTGCCGGCCAAGATCATGGGCTCCGGCATCGGCCACAGCCAGTCCCACTCGGGCGACTACGATATCCAGCTCTTTGACAAAGCAGTCGTGGAAGAGTATGGTCTCCAGAACCTGCGCTTCGGCGACGTGGTGGCCATCATGGACGCCGATGCCACCTTCGGCCGCATCTATCACAGCGGCTCGGTGGTCATCGCCATTGTGGTCCACTCCGACTGCGTCCTGGCCGGCCACGGCCCCGGCGCCATGGTGGTGATGGCCTCCCGGCAGGGGCAGATCAAGCCGATCATTAATCCTGACGCCAACCTGCGCAACTTCTTCGCTAAGATGTAATTCTTTCCCTTCCCCAAACAAACAAAGTAAAAAAAATGACAGACCGCGACAGACTTAAAAAACTTCTCCTGGAAAAGTCCTACCGTAAGGGCACCTTCACCCTCTCCTCCGGCCGCGAGTCCGACTTCTACATCGACGGCAAGCAGACCATCCTCTCGGCCGAGGGCGCCTACCTGTGCGGCCGCCTGATCTTTGAGCTGATCCAAAACCATGAGGCGACAATCGGCGCCGTGGGTGGCATGACTCTTGGGGCCGACCCTTTAGTCACCGCCGCCTCCATCGCCTCTTATATGGCCGAAGCGCCCATCCCCGCCTTCATCGTCCGCAAGGAGGCCAAGGGCCACGGCACCGAGAATTTTTTGGAGGGCCAGAAGAACATGCCGGAAGGCTGCAACGTGACCCTGTTGGAAGATGTGGTGACCACCGGCGGCACCCTGCTCAAAGTAATCGACCGGGTCCAGGCCCAGGGCTTCAAGGTGGCCCAGATCATCACCGTGGTGGACCGCCAGGAGGGCGGGGCCAAGACATTGGCCGACGCCGGCTATAAGCTGGAAACGATCTTCACCCGGGCCCAGCTTTTAGACGAAGAGTAAGAAAGAGATGAAGTGCAAGAAATGCCAGGGAGAGCTTGAGGTGGCCCGGTCGTGCCGGCGGGTGCGGATGCGCTGCACCAAGTGCGGCCACGAGTACCAGATCCACGAGGTGGCCAGTGACCTGGACGACAAGACCTGCGCCATCCTGGAACGGTACACCGCCATCATCTACGACTAGATTTTTTTTTTAGACCCGCTCTCCGCCCTTGGCCGGCAGGGGCAATCTGCAATTCTGATTATCATCGGCTTTCAGTCAGTGAAAGCTGGGGCCTGAAAAGATGATGTCACGCCAAGATCGCGCAATAGTGGCTAAAAACTTAGTGCTAGCCAGAAAAAACTAATCCAGCAGCTTCTCCAGCTTATCAAACAGCCCCTGCCCCTGTTGTTTGGGGCAACTGGCCAGCAGCCGCTCACTGTCGTCAAAGCAGAGGGGCTCCCGGCTGTGGCGGTTCCGCCAATAGACCCACCTGTTGGCCGCCAGGCTCTTGGTAACATGCTCAGGGGGGAAGCCGTAGGCCAGCAGCACCGCCTCTTTACTCATCCCCGTCACCACCCTGCCCTCCTTGATGGCCGCCACATCCCGCCGCCCCATTCCCTTACTGAGACGGCGAAAAGTCTTCGACCCCACCATCATCTCGGCGTAATCATTCACCGTCTTACCAGGATGCCAGTCCGGGGTGAATTGAAATGCCAGCTTTTTCCCGGCCACCGTCTTGAAGCTGATGCTGTTTTCCGCTTCATTGACCTTAAGATCCTTGACCCGGCTGCCGGCCGGCAGAAAGGTGGCGCCACTCTTGTAGTTGATACAGCGCATCATCCGCTCACTGTCATGGAGCCAGATGTTGTGGGCCGTATAATCCCTGCTAAAGCCGACAAGGGTGAAGAGCAGAGAGATGAGCAGGACCGCCAAAATACTCCCCCCCAGCAGACGGTTATCCCGCCACCAGACGCGCCCCTTATCCAGCAGGGGCACCAAGACCTTATCACCCCTGCTGGAGGCCGGAGCCGGCATGGCAATGGTTGCTTCAACCGCCGCCGGCCCCGAGGGGGCGACAACGGTCTGCTCTCCCTGCCCGGTGCCATGGTTGGCAACGGTTTCCTCCCCAGCCGCCAGCCCTGCTTCAGCCGCGCCAGGCGAGCCGGCGACCTTCTGACCACTGAGCCAGCGGGCCAGGACACGGCCGTTGGCCGGTTCAGAACATTGGCCCAGACACAGCTCCATATCGTCCAGCATCGCCTCGCACGACTGATAACGATCAGCGGGATCGGGCCGCAGGGCCTTGTTTATTAAGGCGGCCACGGCGGGGGGCAGCTCTTCTATCACCTCCTCCGGCGGATCATGGGCCCCGGCCCGCACCTTTTCCAGGACCTGCAGCATCTCGCCCGAAAACAGGGCGCGGCCGGCCAGGGCCTCATAGAGGACAGCGCCCAGGGCATAGATATCCACCCGGTAATCAATCTTCTGGCCGGCGGCCTGTTCCGGGGCCATGTAGCGCACCTTGCCCATCATGGAGCCGGCCATGGTGGCGCGGTTATGGCTGGCGGCCCGGGCAATGCCGAAGTCGATGATCTTCACCACGCCGTTATCGGTGAGGAAGATATTGGCCGGGGTGATATCCCGATGGACGATATGGAGGGGCTGGCCCCCATGGTCATGGAGGTTATGGGCGTACTCCAGGCCGGCGCACACCTTGGCGCTGATGAACAGGGCCAGGTTAAGGGGCAGCCGCTGGCCGCTTGTTTTCAGGTGGCGGAGGACACTGCCCAGATCACAGCCCTGGAGAAGCTCCATGGCAATGAAGTAATCGCCCTCTTCCCGACCAAAGTCATGGAGCTGAATGATGTTGGGGTGGTCCAGCATGGCCGCCAGCCGCGCCTCGTCGACAAAGGCGGTGATAAGCTCCGTCTCGGTGAGCAGGTGGGGCAGGATCTTCTTGATGGCGATGATCTTGGTGAAGCCGGCCTCGCCGCTGATCCGGGCCCGGTATAACTCGGCCATGCCGCCAGCGGCAATCCTGGTGAGGAGCTCATACTTGCCGAATTTCAACGGCTGACCTGGGGAGACATTCATGGGCAAATCATTCCTGGCAACGATAGCGGTTCATAAGCTTTTCTGATTACCATCGACTTTTGCACTCTGGAGCAAAGGGATGGTCAATATTCACGTTACCATAGAATGGGGCAGGGGCAAACGCGATAGTCGCCTGGAATAGTTGAGATATTTTGGTCCCTGTCAGCTCCGCGCCTCCTCTTCCCGCCGCTGGGCCCGGCCGGCAACCTTGGCCAACATCGCCACCTCCTCGGCCAGCACCTCCAGCATATCATCGCCGGTGAGGATACCTTCCAAGCCACCCTGATCGTTAACCACCAGCAGCCGGCGCACCCCCTTGCGGCGCATCTTGGCCAGGGCATCCCAGGCCATATCCGCCTCCCCCACCGTGACCAGCTCAAAACTCATCACGTCAGCAACAGTAACGGCCCCAAGATCCGTCTCAGAGGCCACCAGCCCCACCACGATATCGCGGTCGGTGATTATGCCCAGGGGCACGGCCTGATCCTGGCCCCGCTCCACAATCACCACATCACCCACATGGTACTGGCGCATGAGCCGGGCAACCTCGACAATGGCGGCCCCTTTCCCGGCCACCACCACCTTTCTCGTACACAGTTCCCCACAAGACATTTTCTTACCCCCCTATCCCTATTGCTTTGCCGGTGAGCGCCCCCCAACCCCAGTAAAAAACATGGCGCCATAGCAAACTGATAAACCTTGAACGACGCCTGTCAACAGGGGCAGGATTGGAAAAAAACTAGGAGCGCAGGGGGGGAGTGAGGCGGATGAGCAGGAGGATTACCAGCAGCAGCAGGGCTGAAAGCAGGGCGAGGACGGGGAAAACAGCACTAATCCCCTTAGTGCTGGCGATGAAACGGACCAGCTGGACCGAGAGCGACCCCACCCCGAAGGTGAGGACAAACTTCAGCCCGAAAGCGGAGCTGTGCAGCCCCGGTGGGGTGAGGCGGGCCACCAGGGTATTCTCCATGGGCTGCATCCCCAGGAGGAAAAAGCCGTGGTAGATGGCCACCAAGACCAGGGGCAGATCCACCAGCCAGCCCATGGCCAGGGCGGCGGGCAGGGCCAGGGCGTGAAAGGCGAGATAACCCCAGCGCAGGTCAAAGCGCTCCCCCACCCTGCCGCCCGCATACTGACCCGCCATGGCCACCAGGTAGAGCAGGGAAACAAAAGCGGTGGCCAGGACGTTGGCGGAGAGCCCGCCATCCAGCACTCCGGCCACAAGGCCATATAGACCGCTGCCCCGCAGCTCGAAGAGGGCGGGCAGGGTAACGGTGGTGCCGCGATAGATCATGCCACCCAGCATCATGGCCAGCAACAGTACGGCGAAGCGTGACCAGGAGGCGTTTTTATTGCCGGGGTGCGAGACCGCGCAGGAGGGGGCGGACTGCCGGACCAGGAGCAGGGGCAAGAGGCCCAGGAGATTAAAAAGCGCCACCAGCAGATAAACCGCGGCCGGGCCGGAGAAATAGTTGACCAGGCCGGCCATGAGCGGGGCTGTGGCCAGACCAAGGTTGCCGAACATGCCGTTATAGGCCATGCCCGCCGCGGTGCGGGAGACCGCCTTGGCGATCCATCCCAGGCCAGCCGGGTGGTAGATGCCGGAAAAGAGCCCCAGGCCGGCCAGGGCAAGGCGCAGCTGACCGGGATCATCAATGGCCAGTCCAGCCCAGAGGGCGCAGAGCCCGGCCCCGACCGAAAAGAGGATGAGCAGACGCCGGGCCCCGAAGCGGTCGGCCAGAAGCCCCCAGGGCAGGGCGGAGAGACCGAAGAGGAGGTACATAAGGAAGCCCAGGGCCAGGACATCGCCCATAGCCATATCCAGCCGCCTGGTGAGGGGCAGGAGGAGGGCCGGAAAGACCAGCATATTGAAGTGGCTTAAGAAATGGCCAAGACAGGTGGCGGAGAGGATGGAGCGGTCGTTCTTG
>JBDLJA010000026.1:0-38421 GCA_039714595.1 Thermodesulfobacteriota bacterium
GCCGGTTACATGGGTGAAACTGGGAGCCCTGGCACATTTGCCGCAAAATCGACTGGTAACAGAATTTTCTTTAGCCAGTTTACCCCCACGGCAACGGGGCCAGTGACATACATCCATTTTGTAGAATTTTCCGCCGACACTGCTGTCAGGGCAGGCGTTTTTGATGCAGATGGCAATCTGCTGGCCTCTTCCGAGGAATTTGTCGGAGAAAATTCAAAGCTTGGCCGGGAAGTTCATGGAGCGTTAAACACGCCTGTTTGCCTGGAGGAAGGCAGATCATATTACCTGGGAGTCTGGGTAGGAGAGGGTGCCTGGGGAGGAACCGCTTATGGTGGGTCTGGCAATGGAACCTATTACAACAGTGACCGAACATCATTCCCCACTACCCTGAATCTGCCCGGCGATAGAGAGAGTGGCCGGGTCTCTATCAGGATCACGGTCAATAATGACCAGAATGTTTTTTAGACGTCTTCAAAGGGCAAGCGAGGAGTTGGCTCACTTGGCACTCTCGTCTCTGCACCAGGGGCGTCTGCCTCAAAGAAAATGGTGGATGCGTTCACAATTTATTTTTAGTTAAGCTCCTAGAGCGCCGATGGTACTGCCTGGGAAACTGGGTGGGAGAGTAGGTCGTTGCCGCATTTTTTATATACAAAAGCCCTTGGTTAGTTATCTAACCAAGGGCTTTTTTTTTGTGCTTTCATTTGCCTGTGAGGCGGATCAGCGCTAAGGTCTAAATTCTCAGTCAGCCATATTTCTATAATCTCAGTAACAAAAGGGGAAAATCATGTTTAAACAAGTTCTTGTAGCCTTGACCATTCTCTGTTTCCTCGCCCCGGCCCTTGCCTTGGCTGAATTCGCCCCGCAGTTTAAAGAAAGCTCTAAAGGCTCGGCGGATCTCTCGAAAAACGCGCCGGCCCACGGCAAGGTGTTCAAGAGCCAGGGCGCCATGGAACAAAAAGGCCAGCATAAGGCGGTATCCAAGAACAAGGAGGCCATGGAGAGAAGTGTCTCGCAGGAAAACCAGCCCCTGAATGTCCAACCAGGTCAAGTCAATGAGTAGGGGGCTTCTCTAGCTGATGCTTCTTGCCACATTCATAAGATTTAGCCGCCGGCCAGGGCTTGTTCTCCTCCTTGGCCTCATGGCGCCCCTGCTGCTGTTTAGCGCAGGGGCGGCAGGCGAATTAGGGGAGCCGCCCTGCCCCATCATCGATGTCCACGAGCATATCCTCTCCCGGCAGCAGGCCGAGAGGTTCCAGCTGGCCGCGCAGAAACACCGCCTGGCGGCCATCGGCCTTGTCGCCAGTCCCAAGGAGGTGTTGTTCTCCATGGCCGATGAGAAGGGCGCTTTCACTGATGCTGGCTGGAACAACAACGAACTGCTCCAGATCAGCACGGCGGCCGGGCCAGGGCGGTTTCACGCCTTTGCCACCTTCAGCCCGGCTGACCATGACATCCTGCCGAAGCTGAAGCGTTTTATCAACAGAGGCGGCCGGGGGATGAAGCTTTACAACGGCCATTACCGCTTCCACGATATGTTCAACATTCCCCTGGACGCCCCTCACTTAATGCCCGTCTACCGCTACTGCGAAGAAAATAGCATCCCCATTACCTATCACGTTAATTCCCGTTATTACTGGACAGAGCTGCAACATGTCCTCGATACCTTTCCCCATCTGGTGGTAAACCTGCCCCATTTCTGCATGTCCCTGGTGGACCTGGACCGGATTGCCGAGATCTTCAATAAATACCCCAATGTCTACTCAGATATCAGCTGCGGCGAGGGCGAACTGGCCTATACCACCCTGGCCTATATCTCCCGCTACTGGCAGCTGTACCGGGAGCTGATCGTGACCTATAAAACCCGCTTTCTCTTTGCCGCCGATATGGTCATAAGCGCCGATCCGGAAAAAGACGCGCACTACGTGGAAGAGGTGATCCGCAATTATCGGCAGCTGTTGGAATCAGACCAGTACTCCGGCATCCTCCTTGACCGTTACCTGGCCAAGAGGGCGATCAAGAAAACTCCGGCAAACAGCGTCTTCAATGGCCTGCAGCTGGATCAGGAGACCCTGCGGATGATCTATGGGGAAAACCCGAAAAGGTTTCTCGGGCTGGATTAAATAGCCAAAAAAATATCATTATATCATCCTCTTGAGAGGCATGGTCAGATCGGGTACTATCTGCCAATGTCATCACTAAACGAAAAAAAGGTCCTCCTTGTCCATCCCCTTGGCTACCGGCTTGACCAGGCCGAGGGCGATATCTCCCGCATGACCAATATCATGCCCCCCCTTGGTCTGGCCTCCATTGCCGCCTACCTGGATGAACACGGCTTTGCCAGCGCCATCATCGACTGCTACGCCCAGCCCGCCAATTCCGACCAGCTTATCAAAGCCTTTCTTGAGCGGGAAAAACCGGCCCATATCGCCTTCTCCTGTACCACCTCAAGCTTTCTTGACGGGGTGCGGCTGGCCCGATTGGCCAAGGAGCTGCTGCCGGGCATCACCTCCGTTTTTGGCGGTGTCCATGTCTCGGCCTTAAAAGAAAAGGCGCTGACCGACTATGCAGAGGTGGATCTGGTGGTGGTGGGGGAGGGGGAGGAGACCCTGCGGGAGGTAATGACCAGCCCGGCAGATAAACGCGGGGAGGTGGCGCAGCTCATCTGGCGGGATGAGACAGGTCAGGTAATCTTCAATGACCAGAAACGCGCCCCACTGGACTTGGACAGCCTGCCCTTTCCCGCCTATGAAAAGCTGGCCGATTACCCGGGCGCCTATCAGCTGCCCATCTTCAACTACCCCAAGGAACCCAACAGCAGCTGCATCTCCAGCCGCGGCTGTCCCTACGCCTGCAGCTACTGCGATCGCTCCGTCTTCCGGCGCAGCTTCCGCTACAACTCGGCCGACTATCTCTACCGCCACCTGGCCTACCTAAAGGAGAAGTTCGGCATCCGCCACATCAACTTCTACGATGACCAGTTCACCTTCAACCGTGAACGGGTGGAGGAGTTCTGCCAGCGGATGATCGATGCCCCTCTGGGCATGACCTATAACTGCGCGGTGCGGGCCGAACATATTGACTTTGAGCTGCTCACGCTGATGAAGCGAGCGGGCTGCTGGATGATCAGCCTGGGCATCGAGACGGGTGACGAGAATCTCCTGGCCCAGCACCGGCAGAACGCCGATCTGGCCATGCTGGCCGAGAAGATCCGCCTCATTGACAAGGCGGGTATCCGGGTTAAGGGTCTCTTGATGATGGGTCTGCCCGGCGAGAGTGAGGCGAGCATCAAGAAGAGTATGGACTACGTCTTCTCCCTGCCCATTGCCGACTTTAACCTGGCCAAGTTCACCCCCTTTCCCGGCTCACCCATCTATAAGTCTATCCATGAGTTGGGTGAGTTTGAAGAGGATTGGGCCAAGATGGACTGCATGGACTTTCTCTTCATCCCCAACGGCATGCAGAAGGAGAGGATGGAGGAGCTGTTCATCAACTTCTACAAGAGCCATTATCAGCGGCCCAAGGTGTTATGGGGCTATGTCACCATGCTGTGGAAATCGCCGTCGAGCTGGCGTCGTTTTGCCACCAATATTTTTTCTTTTTTAAGCTTTATCAGGAGCAGTAAGCGGCTGGAGAATAAGTAGTGACTGTCTAGAAAATTGCCCCTTTGCCCCATGGGCACGTCTATCTAAAAGGCCCCGGTTGAGTTTCTCCTCGACCGGGGCCTTTTTATTATCTGCTCACCCCCTTGCCCTGCTTCTTTCATCCCAACGAGGCTATGTCCTTGGCCAGACAGCTGTAAAAGGTGCACCTGTCCCAGGGCGGCCACCAAAGCTAGGGGGCTATCCTTTATTTCCAGCCGCCCAAAACATATAGTTTGTACTACTGGCCTTTCCGGGCCAAGGCAGTGAGGCGCGAGCAAGACGCTTTAGCAGGGGGACAAGGACTTCCATGGGCTATAAAAAGATCGCTGACTACGGCATCATCGGCAATGGCCAGACCCTGGCCCTGGTGGGGGTTGACGGCTCCATCGACTGGCTCTGCCTGCCCTACATGGATTCACCCTCGGTCTTTGCGGCCATCCTTGACGATGAAAGGGGGGGGCGCTTTCAGGTCCTCCCCCTCGAAAGCTGGGATTCCAGCCAGAGATACCAGGGCCGGACCAATATCCTCGCCACCAGATTCCGGACAGCCGCGGCTGAGTGTGAGCTCCTCGATTTCATGCCCCTGGGCCCCCTTGCCGAGCAGGTCCCAGGGGCTGGGGCGATGGTCTGCCGTTGTTTACGGGGCCTGGCGGGGCGGGTCAGCCTTGGGATAGAGTTCTCCCCCCGCTTTCAATATGGTCTTGCTGCCCCTGCCTCCTGGCAGAGGGTGGCGCCGGGAGTGTGGCGGCGGGAGAGCGGCAGTGAGACCATCAACCTCTATATCTCCGCCGCCATGGAGAGAGAGGGTGATCACCTTACCCTGGAGCTTGGCGAAGGTGAGACCGTCTGGCTGGCCGCGGTCTATGGTGAGCTCCAGGATGTCCCCAGCCCGGAATTTCTGGCCCGCCTCCTGGCCGAGACTGAAGAGTACTGGCAGGCTTGGCTGGGGGCCCAGGAGACAGGAAAATATCCCCACCTGGGCTTCTGGCAGGATGACCTTGACCGGGCGGCCCTGGTCTTAAAGCTTCTCCAGTTCCGCCAGACCGGGGCGATCGCGGCCGCGGCCTCCTGTTCCCTGCCCACCATTATCTACGGCCAGCGCAACTGGGATTACCGCTTCAGCTGGGTCCGGGATACCAGTATGACCCTGCAGGCCCTCTTCGAGCTTGGTCATACCAGGGAAGTCTCTCTCTACATGGAGTGGCTCAAGAAGCTGGGCCGGCAGGGTGAGAGCGCTGACCTTGAAGTCCTCTACCAACTGCGGGAACCTCTGCCCCCGGCCGGGGAGAAAGAGCTGACTCACCTAAGCGGCTATAAGGGCTCCAGCCCTGTCTTGACCGGCCAGTTTAACATCGGTCAGCACCAGCATGATATCTACGGTGAGCTGCTGGAGATGATCTTCGCCATGTCGCGGCTGGTGGGCAAGATCGATCCTGATTACTGGTCCTTTGTCCGCCGCCTGGTTGACAAGGTCGTTGTTATCTGGCGGGAGAGGGATAACGGCATCTGGGAGCTTAGAACCGGTCCCCACCATGTCAGCCACTCCAAGGTGATGTGCTGGGTGGCCCTGGATCGCGGCATCAAGATTGCCGACCACTATGGCTTCCCGGCCGATCTCGCCAAATGGCGGCAGGAGCGGGACGCGGTCCATGCGGATGTCCTGGCGAAGGCGTTTGACCCGAAGCGCGGCTTCACCCAGCATTATGAGACTAAAGAGATGGACGCCGCCCTCCTGCAGATCCCCCTGGTGGGCTTTCTGCCCGCAGATGACCCCAGGATGGTCAGGACAATCCGTACCATTGAGCAGGAGCTTATGGTCGGCGGGATACCCCTGCGCTACCGGGCCGATGACGGTCTGCCGGGTCAGGAGCATGGCTGGTTGATCTGTCTCTTCTGGTACCTGCGCTGCCTGATCCGCCAGAAGAGGTTTGCTGAGGTGGAGGCCCATCTGCGTAAGGTGAGCGGTTATGCCAACCATCTGGGGCTCTTGGGGGAGGAGTACGACACGGTTTATCAAGAGATAACCGGCAACTTCCCCCAGGCCTTTTCCCACCTTGGTTATGCGATGACCGTCTTGGAGTTTGTCGAGGCGCGGCAGGCGAGAAAATTGTTTAAACCACCCTCTCTCCTGGCCAAGCTCCATCTCCTCCTCCGTGGCCGCAACCTGACCCCGGCCATTCCGGAGGCGGAGACGGCCCTGGTGGCGAATCCGGGTAAAGAGATTAAGGGAATCATGAATATCCTGCGGGGCCAGTTCTATGACGGGCAGCGGCAGCGCATCGACTATCAGCTGATCAGCAGTTCTGAACATTACCGCAAATTTGCCAAGGCGGTGGCCGCCCTGCGCCATTTTGATCCAGCAAGCCTGGAGCGCGATGGGGCGCGAATAGCCTTCTGGGCCAATGTCTTTAATACCCTGGTGATCCATGGCGTTATCGCCCTGGGCATCAATGAATCGGTGAAGGAGTACCCCTTATTCTTTGAGAGGGTCAGATACCGGATCGGCAGCCATGAGTACTCGTTAAGTGATATTGAGCATGGAATTCTCCGCGGCAACTCCGTACCCCCTTACCGCCTGGCCCGGCGTTTTGCGGCTGGAGACCCCCGGCGCGCCTTCTGCGTGGCCAAGCCCGATCCCCGGGTCCACTTTGCCCTGGTCTGCGCCAGCCGAACCTGCCCGCCCATCGAGGCGTATGATGAGGAGTTGCTGGACGGACAGCTGGAGACCTCGGCCCGGGTCTTTATCAATGCCACAACCAAAGTAGATAAAGAAAATAAGAAGCTATCTGTCTCAAAGATCTTTCGGTGGTATGAAAAGGACTTTGCCCTGGTGACCTCTGATCTGCCCAGCCTTGTGGCCGGTTATCTCTATGATGGCGAAACCGGCCACTGGCTGCGGGCAAATGGTGCCGAGATCGCGGTCTGTTATACCCCTTACGACTGGCGTCTTAACCGTTAAGTCTGCCCCACCGCTGCAGGGTAGGGGGGCTGCCCCCCTGTTACTCCTCTTCATGTCCCTTTTCCCGGGCCTTTTCCTCATCCAGGAGATCTCGCATCTCCAGGGTATGGTCAAAGTCGTGGATCTGTTCCTGGCTCAGCAGCAGGTCCTTCAGGGCAAAGACCTGCAGGCGGCAGGACTGGCTGAAGAGGCGGTTGACCATGAGCAGGGAGGCGATCTCCAGTTCATCGATGGTGCCGGCCGCGGCCCCCTTCATGGTCGTCTTGATGAAGCGTTTGTCCACCTGCTCGATATGGACAATGGCCTTAAGCAGGCTGCGATACTGTTCCTGGGCATTGGCCAGTTCCTTAAAACGGTTGATATCGTGATAGAGCTCCATCAGGCGGCGGCGGAAGAGCTTGTACTGGCCGTTGAGGTAGTCGTTGTCCGCATCCTTGAATTCGCTCAGGTTGTGGTGGATACCCTTGACGTTCTTGATGGCGTTCATGATGTTTCTTGAGGCGAAGATCAGCCGTTCCAGCTCCTTGGTCTCGTTGTCGGCCAGCTTCTCGCCCAGCAGCCGGACGTAGAACTCAAATATCTCGCCGTGCAGCAGCTTGACCTTGTCATACAGCTCCTCGCGCTTCAGGCGGCCGGTGAGGTTGGCCTGAAAGGGCAGCTCGCGGTCGAAGACCAGCCGCTCGTCGATCTGGAGTGATTTGAGGTGGTAGAGCCGACACTCCTCAAGGAGGTGGATGATCTCCTGCTGCAGGGCGGTGGCCGCCACCTCCACCACCTCGGTGGGGGTTTTGGCCAGGTAGGCGGTGAGGACCTCCTTCTGCTCGGGAAAGGTTCTATTCAGCATCTTGGCCAGGCGGCCCACGAAGGGCAGAAAGACCAGGATGCCCAGCAGGTTGAACAGGGTGTGAAAGAGGGCCAGGGCCATGACGCTGTTAGTGGCGGGGTTGATGGCGCGGCTCACCAGCCAGACCAGGGGCTCCAAGGCGATAAAGGCGATGAGCCCGGTGACCAGGTTGAAGATGAGGTGGCTGAGGCTCACCCGTTTTTTGGCCTGGCAGGCCCCCATGGAGCCCAGGAGCACGGTGATGGTGGTGCCGATATTGGCGCCGATCACCATGGCCACCCCCAGGGGGAAGGTGATCAGATTGCTGTTTAGGGCGGTGAGGGCAACGGCGATGGCCGCTGAGCTTGACTGCATAAGGGCGGTGGCCACCACGCCAAAGAGGAGAAAGAGCCAGGGGCCGTAGCCGGCTATGGCGCCCACCTGCAGCTGGGCGCTGAAGCTTTCGACCCCGGTTTTGATAAAGTCGAGGCCCAGGAAGAGAAAGCCAAAACCCATGAGCAGCCGGCTGAGCTGGAAGAGGCGGGAGCCGCTGCCACCTGCGACGAGGATCAGGCCGCCTGCGGCGATGAGCGGCAGGGCAAAGGTATCGATCTTGAGCTTGAAGCCGAAGAGGGCGACTATCCAGGCCGTGCAGGTGGTGCCGAGATTGGAACCCATCATTACGCCAATACCGTTCTCCATGGTCATCACCCCCGCCCCGACAAAGGCGAGGACCATCAGGGAGACGGCGGAGCTGCTCTGCAGGATGGCGGTGACCAGGGCGCCGCTGCCGATGGCGCGCAGTCGCCCCCTGGTGTATTGGCGGATCATCTGGCGGAACGCCTTGCCGGACATGGCCTTGAGGGCGTCCTCCATGGTAAACATGCCGTAGAGAAAGATGGCCAGGCCGGCCAGCAGGCGCCAGATGTCAAGGGAGCTGGTCATGAATTTTGTTATCTTTTATGGGTGGCTGGTGTCTGGCGGGGCAGGTTTGCCTGCCGCCGCCAAGGGGCTCCCCCATATTAAAGCAGATAACTCTGAGAAATTCCTCTTAACTTGCCGATGAAAAGGGTGATTTGCTGCTCCCTGTTGCCTTTAGGGGGCTCCTGGGACGGCACTATCATGCCGGGCATTTTTTCTGGTTACCATTAACCTTCAGCTGGTTTGGCAGAATGGGGAAAAGTTAGCAAAACTGCTTTTTCACCGCAGATAAGCGCGGACTTCGAAGGCGCAAAGGGCGCAAAGTTTTTTTGTTTATAAAAACAGTGGTAGGCTGGGCTGGGCCCACCAGAAGAATGGCCAGGGTTTTGGAGGAAACGGTGGGCCCAGCCCACCCTCCATTAATTAAGGTCTGGGGGGGATGCCCGCAGCTCAGGCCAGGGCCAGGAGCCAGCTGGTGCCGGTGAGGGCGAGAAGGAGGATGAGGCAGCAGAGCTGTACATATCCATGGCGTAGACGGCGTTGGAACCCTGGGGGCAGGCGGGCAAAGGTGTAGCCCAGGAGAAGCCCGGCAATAAGACCCCAAAGGTGGGCGCCCAGGTCGGTATGCTCGCCGCTTGTGCCCAGCATGGCAAGGAGTCCCAGGCCGGCGCCCAGGGGCGGCAGGAGGCCCTTTAAGGTGGGGGCCCGTTTCATCTCCAGGCCGCAGAGGATGCCCACCGCCCCGAAAAGGGCGGTGGAAAAGCCCACGGACAGGTGCGGGGCGTGGCGCCAGAGGATATTGAGGCCGTTGCCAGCCAGGCCGGCCAGGCCAGCCAGGAGCAGCCCCATACCAGGGCCCACAACCCGGCCGAGAAAGTGGAGGAGCATGGCGCCGATGAACACATTGCCCAGCAGGTGGACCGGATCGGCATGGAGGGTGAGGGCGGTGATGAGCCGCCACCACTGGCCGTGCTCCTTGATCATCTCAGAGTTGTTGGCCCCGGCCTGGAACCAGCCGTTGCTGTCGTGCCAGGCGCCGGTGAACCCGTAAAAGATGACCAGGGCGACCATGACAAACAGGGGGGCCGCTTGCCATGGCTGGGAGGGGAGGGAGGAGGCTGGCGCAGCCTTGGCCGGCGGCCACTGCCGGTTTTCCTGTTCAAAGGCGGCAATGTGCTGCACGGCCAGGCGGTGCTGATTCTCTTCCACCATAATGTGCCACTGGTTATCCCGCTCCTCCAGGGAGTGGGGGATATGGACGGCCTGCAGCACCAGGGACCAGAGACAGGTCTGCTCATAGCTCTCTTTGCGGGCCAGCAGGCGCGGTTTGTTGAGGGGGTGAATAATGGCGGGCCTCGTTCGGGTTGTTTTGGTAGCCTCGGGCCGTGGGGGAGGGGCCGGCTATTCCCCCATCTCTCTAAGGCGGCCCGCCGCTGCCAGGTCATCTCCTGCCAGCCGTTTTCCTGCCCCAGCGCCTCCCTCCCGCCAAAAAAATGCGCGCCAGATTAAGTTACTGCTAATGGTGCGTTACGGGCCGGCTGGGGTTGATCGCCCCTTGCTGGCTCACCGCCTCCTGCTTCAGGGGGTTGGGGCGCAGCCCTTCGGTATCGTCAGCATTCTTCTTGTGGCCGTCGGCTGCCACCTGCTCCTGGCGCGAGACCTTGCGCGGGGCCTTGGTCGCGGCCTTGCTGTTAACGTTAACGGAAAGTTGCTGGGCCTGGGGCTGCTGTGGCGCTTTGCTGCCTTTTTGCAGCTGATTCGCCATGGTTGGTGTTACCGGCAGCAGCAGGGCCGCCGCCATAAGGGTTGTTTTCAGCATAACGCTCTCCTTGTCTGGGTCGCCAACGGCTGTTGGCATTTAGGTTGTTGAACTATCACTAGAATAGTTAATGTACCTGGAAAGATAAGTCAAACTGTTGTGAAAACGGTAGGTTGCCCTGGTTTGGCGCGGGCTAATTGTCTCGGCGGCCCGCTTCTTGTCATGATTCTGCCTGACCCGTTTCTTCGGCCGTCCCTGGCCCGGCTGGCGCTCTCATCCCACCTTGCCGCTTTTACCCCTTCGGCCCCCCCTATTTTCTCCGCCTGGGCCACATGATCCTTGCATTACCATTTGGCCTGGTTTAGGTTCTTGATCTTCCGGGACCTTTTTGCCCGGAGACCCCCCCCAAATAAAAATAAAAAAAACATTTCCATGGCTGGCCGGCAGAAAAAAAAGGGAGTAAGCGAAGGGATTCCCCTGGTCCAGTACGGGCCGGGCAGCGATGGCTG
Organism: Thermodesulfobacteriota bacterium; assembly: GCA_039714595.1. Lineage (GTDB taxonomy): Bacteria > Desulfobacterota > Desulfobulbia > Desulfobulbales > SURF-16 > JAOZSN01. The sequence continues at coordinate 10,613 of JBDLJA010000026.1, forward strand.
CTGCCGGCGGATCAGCAGCAGTGAGACCGAGACGGTGGACGTGGTCAACGGCCAGGCGTGGCAGCTCATCGAGAGCCAGGCGGAAGAGGCCAGGGCCCGTGTCCTGGCCGGCCAAGCCAGCGTCATCCACTACTACATGGTGATCAACCAGATGGACCCGGCCATGCTGGCGGGCTATATGGGCATCGGCCGCTGGCGGGTGAAGCGCCACCTGCACCCCAAGATCTTTGCCGGGCTGGGGCAGGGGCTGCTTAGCCGCTACGCCAATCTCTTTCAGGTGGAGGCGGTTGACCTGCAGAACCGGCTGATGCTGCAGGCGGTGTATGAGGAGGGGCCAGGTGGCGATGAAGATTAATTTCAGCCACAGACAGTCGGCCCACTGTGAGTCAGGGGTGGCGGCCGCCCTGGCCAGCCATTGCGGGATACCGCTCTCTGAACCCATGGCCTTCGGCATCGGCGGCGGCCTCTTCTTCGGCTACTTTCCCTTTATCAAGATGGGGGGGATGCCCCTTACCACCTACCGCTCGGCCACCGGCCATATCCTCAAGCGCCTCTGCGCCAACCTGCAGCTGAAAATCCACTCCCGCACCTTCCGTTCGGCCCATACGGCCATGGCCAGTCTCGATGAGCAGCTGGCCGCCGGCGTGCCGGTGGGGCTGCAGACCTCCGTCTTCTGGCTCCCCTACTTTCCCAAGGCGTACCGCTTCCATTTCAACGGCCATAACCTGGTGGTCTTCGGCAAGGAGGGTGATGATTACCTGATCAGCGACCCGGTCTTTCCCGCCCCTGTCCGCTGCCCGGCCGCGGATCTGGCCCGGGCCCGTTTCGCCCCCGGTCCCCTGGCCCCCAAGGGGAGGATGTATTACCTGGAGAAGGGCGGGGCCCCTGATGTTGAGGCGGGAATAGGCGACGGCATCAGATATGTGGCCAAGGTTATGACCAGATACCCCTTCTTTCTCATCGGCGTGCGCGGCATCCGCTTTTTAAGCGGCCGGCTGGCCGGCTGGCCTGAAAGGTTGGGGCGTAAGAAGGCGGACCTGCACCTGGGCCATGTGGTGCGGATGCAGGAGGAGATAGGCACCGGCGGCGGCGGTTTTCGTTTTCTCTTCAGCGATTTTCTGCGGGAGGGTAGTGAGCGCTTAAGCAGTCCTGCCCTGGCCGCCTGTGCCAGGGATTTAAGCTCTGCCGGTGACCGCTGGCGGGAGTTTGCCGTTATGGCCGCCCGGATTTGCAAGGGGCGGGCCAAGGCTGGTGACAGCTACGCGGCCATGGCGGCCATCATCGGTGAGTGCGGGAAGTTGGAGGAGGAGCTGTTTGCCAGGCTGCACAGAATCGGCCGGGACCTTAAGTGACAGCGGATAACTGTATAGAGATCCGGGGGCTTGGCAAGAGATATCCGGGTCAGGACCTGGCCTGCCCCGCCCTGGACGGGATAAGTTTCAGCGTGGCCAGCGGCGAGCTCTTCGGGCTCCTGGGCCCCAACGGCGCCGGCAAGTCCACCGCCATCGCCCTTCTCGCTGGTCTCATAGCCCCGGACAGCGGGACGATCAAGATTCAGGGCCAGGCCGTCTCCCCCCGCTCCCTGGCCGCCAAGAAATTAATTGGTTACGTCCCCCAGGATCTCGCCCTCTTTGCTGATTTAACAGGCCGGGAGAATTTATCCTTCTTCGCCGCCCTCTACGGTCTTAAGGGGGAGCGGAAGAGGGAGCGGGTGGATTTCTGCCTCGATTTTGCCGGACTGACGGAGCGGGGGTGGGAGAGGGTGGCCAGCTACTCCGGCGGCATGAAGCGCCGGTTGAACTTAAGCGTTGCCCTGCTCCACGAGCCGCAGATCCTCCTCTTGGATGAGCCGGTGGTGGGCATCGACGCCCAGTCGCGCCAGCTTATCCACAGCAGGCTGCGGCAGCTGGCCAAGGGTGGCATGACCATGGTGTACACCACCCATTATCTGGAGGAGGCGGAGGAGCTGTGTGACCGCTTGGCCATAATCGACCGGGGTCAGATAATCAAGAGCGGCGCCCCGGCCGAGCTGCTCAGTGAGGATAAGTGCGCCAGCCTGCGGGAGCTCTTCTTCCACCTCACCGGCCAGGAGTTGCGCGATTAGTTTTTTGTTGGGCCCCCTTGCGGGCATTTCTGCACCCTGGCTATATTTACGCCTGCCCTGGTAAAGGGCAACGGGTGAGACCGCTATCTGCCAGGGGAAATTCTTTTTAGTATAAAAAACATGGATAAGATAATCGCCGTCGCCCGCAAAGAGCTGCTCCTCCTGAGCCGTGATTACAGCGGTCTCCTCACCCTGTTTCTGATGCCGGCGGCCTTAGTCCTCATCATCAGTCTGGTCCAGCAGAATGTGATGGAGCTCACCGGCGAGAGCAAGAGCTCCATCATCATTATTGACAACGACCCGCAGGGGCTGGGGGGGAAGTTACGGGAGTCCTTAAGCCGGGATCAAGGGCTGGCCCTTACCCTTGCCCCTGAGGGTGGCCACGACCAGGCCTTGGCGGCGGTGGCGGATGGGGAGTATAACGGCTGCCTGATTATAAACGATTCCAGCGGTAAGGAGCTGGCCCAGCGTCTCGCCGGCCAGCCGGTGGCAGAGGAGGCCGTCATCATCACCACCATTGGCCCCCAGCAGATAACCTTCGACCCTGGCCTGCTCCCCGCCACCCGCGCCGCCATCATGGCCCGGTTGCAGGGGGCCTTCGCCCGGGTGGAGATGGCGGAAAAGCTGGCCGCCCTTGAGAGCCGGCTGCAGGAGAGTCTCAGCGAGCTGGGGATCCCGGCGGCAGCGTTGTCCCGGGAGGAGTTGGGGCTCACCATTCTGACGGAAAACCTTCTCACCCTTGAGGAAAGGGAAGGGGGGACAGGGGGGCGGACCACCCCGGGGGTGGTGCAGCAAAACGTGCCGGCCTGGGCCATCTTCGGGATGTTTTTCACCGTCCTGCCCCTGGGCGGCGGTCTGTTGCGGGAGAGATGCTCCGGGGTGTGGCCCCGCTTTTCCAGCATGCCCTCCTCGCCTCTCTACCTGCTGCTGGGTAAGGTGGCGGCCTATCTGCCGGTGGGGCTGCTGCAATTCGCCCTTATCTACCTGATCGGCAATAAGCTCTTTCCCCTTCTGGGGCTGCCCGCCTTCACCATGGGCCAGGCCCCCGGGCAGATTCTTCTCATCGTCAGCGCCGTGAGCCTGGCCGCCTGCGGCTTAGGCCTGCTCCTGGGTTCCTTATGCGCCAGCTATGAGCAGCTCACCATGTTCGGCTCCATCGCCATAGTTATCGGGGCGGCCCTGGGCGGGATCATGGTGCCGGTCTACGCCATGCCGGCAGGCTTGCAGAAGGTGAGTGTCCTCTCGCCCCTTAACTGGGGGCTGGAGGCGTTCCACGGGGTACTTTTGCGCGATCAGTCGGTCTGGTCCGCCGGTTCCGGGCTCTTCCCCCTCCTCATCTTCTCCGCCCTCTGCCTGGCCCTGGCCCTGGCCAGGATAAATCGCTAAACCACTTTAATTACCGGCCAGGGATGGAAAAGGGCCGGTTCGAGAAAAAAACATGGACAATAAGCAACTGCAAGATGAACTCCTGGCCCTGATCAGGGAGACCTGCCAGCTGCCGGAGAGCGAGGTGACAACGGCCGAGATCATGAATCAGCCCCTCATCGGCCCAGAGTCGCCCCTGGGGATAGACTCCCTGGACGCGGTGGAGATCGTGGTGGCCGTGCAGAATAAGTACGGGGTGCGGATTGAATCCATGGAGTCCAGCCGGCTGATCCTGGAGACCTTTGCCACCCTCTTGGACTTCGTGGCAAAGGCGCGGGACTAGTCTGCTGAAACCACGGTGAGGAGGATATAGCCCACCGCGAAGCGGCCGCTTTCCGGGATGAAACAGAGGATCTTCTCGCCCTCTTTGAGGCGGCCGGAGGCAAAGAGCTCCGCCAGCATGATGTAAAAGGAGGCGGAGCCGGTATTGCCCCTGGTTGCCAGGTTGGTGAACCACTTGGCAAAGGGGATGGGGAACTCTATCTCCGTCAGCATATCAAAGAGGGGCTGGCGGAAGTAGGCGGAGGAGTAGTGGGGCAGGAACCAGTCGATCTCATCCGGGGAAAGCTGATGTTTGGCGATGATGGGCGGCAGGCAGTCGCCCACCAGAACTCTGATAACCTCTCGGTTCAGCAGCCTGGCGTCCTGCTTGATGGCCATGGCCCCCTGGGCGCCCGCCTCGCTGATGGTGGCAAAATCCCGCCAGCCCTTAAGACTGCCATCCTCCTCCTTGATCCCGCCGGCGTACATGCACGTCTCCATGCGGTGGGCCTGGGAGTCGATCTCGATCCACTCCACCTTCAGGCTTGGCCCGGCAGGGGCCGGGCTGTCCTCCAGGAGCATGGCCCCGGCCCCGTCGGAGAGCATCCAGCGCAGGAACTCGGCGGCAAAGGAAAAGGCGGGATGGCGGCCCGCCTCCGCGTCCCCCCCTTTGCTGGCCGTCTCCTCCTCCTGGAAAAAGGTGGGCCGCAAAAAAGTTGAGGCCAGTTCCGAGCCGGTGGCCACCGCCTTGCGGCTGAGCCCCAGGGCCACGGTCATGGCGGCGTACTTCATGGCCATGATGCCGGAGAGGCAGATGCCGGCGCTGCTGTTTATCTCACAGCTCTCGGCGCCAAGCTCGCCATGGACCATGGAGGCGTGGCCGGGCATCAGCTGGTCCGGCGAAGAGGTGCCGCAGCTGAGGCAGTTAATTTCCGCGGGCTCCATTCCCTTCTCCTCGCAGAGCTCCCGCACCGCCGCCGCGGCCAGCTGGGCGTTGCTGTGGCTCAACCCGCCGCTGCCAGGCTCAATGGCGTAATGCCTGGTGTCGATGCCGTTATTCTTCAGGATAAGCCGGCGGGTCCGCATGGCGACCCGGTCGCTGCCCAGAAGATAGTTATCCAACTGGTCGTTGGTGACCGGCTGGCCCGGCAGAAAGCTTGCCATCCCGGTTATGTAGACAGGTCTAGCCATGGTTACAAACGTGCCCCTTTATGGCCCAGCTCAATGAGCCGGGCGTAATGACTGTAAAACTCCTGCTCCGGCAACTTGGTCGGAGTAACTGCGTTGGTCAGGGTGTAGTAGTCCAGGTTGTGATTAGTTATCTCCGCCCTCATCTCCCGGTGGAGATCGGTGCCCGGCAGGGGGGTGAGCACGGTGAGCATGGGCAGGTCGATCTCGCTGGCCAGCAGATAGTCGCCCAGCCGCTCAAAGTCGGCGGCCGAGTAGTCAGGCGAGATGATAAAGTCGCCGACAATGGTGATGCCCAGCTCATGGAGGACCGTCACCGCCTGGCGGTTAATGGCGGCGCGGTTTTTCTTGTTCATCGCCGTAAGACGGGCGTCGTCCATCTCCTCAAAACCGATGATCACCGCCCGCAGCCCCGCCTGGCGCCACAGGGCCATCATCTCCGGATGTTTAACCACCGTGTCGGAGCGGACGTCGGCCAGGAACTGTTTTTGGAGACCGCTCTCTAAGATCATCTCCCCCAGGCGCAGCGCCTGCTCCGGATTGCCAAAGGTGTTGGCGTCAATTAAACGGATAACCGGGATGGAGTCAAGGAGGGCGATGTCGCGCAGCACATGTTCGTGCTCCTTGGTCAGGTAGCGGCCGCCGCACTGCCCTTTAATGCAGCAGAAGGAGCAGTCATGGGGACAGCCGGAGGCAGAGGCGACAAAGCCCATGTTCAGCCCCAGCTTGGGCAGGATGTAATGGTCCCGGTACTCTGCCACCAGATGGTAGGCTGGCGCCTTGTGGGCCACCAGGTCCGCCCGGGAGTAGTCGCGCCTTACTATGGTCAGCCTTTTCCCGGGCTTAGTCTGGCAGATTCCCGGGATCTGGGGGGAATTATCATTGTTTTCCAGCGCCGTGACAAGTTCCCGGAAGGAGAGCTTGCCAAGGCCCATGACAATGAAATCCACCGCCGGGACATTGAAAAAGTGGGGATCGCCGCTGGCGTGGATGCCGCCCACCACCACCGTCTTCACCCCCGCCTCCTTTACTGAGGCGGCAATCTGGAGAACCGTATTCGCCTCACAGCTCACCCCGGTCAGGCCCACCAGGTCGGGGATCTTTGCCGCCAGCGCCGCCGTAAGCCCGTCCGGGTCCGCCTTCAGGTCGAGGATGCGCACGTCATGGTCACTTAAGAGATTGCCGGCCAGCTCTTCCAGGGCCAGGGGCTCGCCCCGGAATATCTGTTTGATGGAGGTGATGCCGAAATCTTCCTCCGGGGTGCTGCGCCCGCAGTCGGGGGGATTGATAAGGAGTATATCCATTGCCTAGATGCGGGTGAAGGGGTGATAAATTCGCTTAAGGGTATTCTTCTCTCTGGGGCCATGGCCGCCGTTGTCTCGTCTCCGGCCAGTGACAATAACATATCTTTGCGGTTGCCGGTACCTGCTTTTGCCTGGTAATTTCACTGGTTTAAACAGAAAATGGGCTGAAAAGGGGGCTTTGGCCCAACTTCTCTCACGACCGTCAAGGCCCCACCCGCCTTTGGTATGGGGCGGCAAGATAAATTGTCTAGATCGTGGGGTAAAGATGTGTTAGCGTAATTTCTCTTTAATAGTAGGGGAGATAGATGGGGATTATCCTGTCGCCTCATTTCAGCAAACATGTTGCCCGGGCAGCATGAACATGGAGGTTTAACTATGAAGCGGATTAACTGGCTGACTTTTTTTATCTTACCACTCTTTGTCTTTGCTCCACTTGTTACCCCTCTCTCTTCCTGGGCCCAGGAGGAGGAGGAAGAGGCGCAACCGAAATCCCCTGATCGCCCCAACCCCATGGAGCGCACCATGCGCCAGTCGGCTGGCCGCGGCAGCACCATGATGCTCAGTGACGGCCGGCGGCTCCAGCAGGGTATGCAGGGGAGCAAGCAGGTGTGGTATGTCGTGGGTAAGAATGGCCGGCGTTCAGTGGCCAATGGGGCCTACACCCTGAACAACGGCCAGCGGATGAATATCCAGCGCGGGCAGATGCAGAATCAGGGACAGCGGCAGATGCAGAATCAGGGACAGCGGCAGATGCAGAACCAGGGACAGCGGCAGATGCAGAACCAGGGACAGCGGCAGATGCAGAACCAGGGACAACGGCAGATGCAGAACCAGGGACAACGGCAGATGAGATAAGGTGGTCCTCCAGGGCACCATGCGGGGATTACTCCCTTTAGCCGTCCTGTTCCTGGCGGCCATGGTGCTGCCAGGGGCAGGGCTTATGGCGGGCTGTTGTCAGGCGGGCCCGGCACCAGCAGCAGGTGAAGAGGAGCTGACCTTCCTCAGTGGTGACGGGGCGGTACTGGCCACGATCTCCGTGGAGATAGCCCGGGACAGGCTGGCCAGAGTGACGGGCTTGTCCCGGCGCCTGTCCTTACCGGCAGACAGGGGCATGCTCTTTGTCTATGAGAGCGAGCGGCCCCTCTCCTTCACGATGAAGAAGACAGCCTTTAGCCTTGATATACTCTTTGTTGATGGGGCGGGGGAGATCAAGACAATCGTGGCCGAGGCCCAGCCCTACTCGCAACGATCCTTTTCCTCACTGCTCCCGGCCCAGTATGTGGTGGAGGTAAATGGCGGCTTCTGCGCCGCCCATGGCATAAGGGTTGGCGCTACGATAAGGCGGTGATTATTATCCGCCGGTTTTACCTGTTGCTAAAACCGGCGGATATCTAACTGCTCATTGAAACTCCTCACCTGCTGGCCACTTTTGCTGGCCGACAGTCAGCCCTTTAAGGCGTCCTTAACCGCCCGGCCAAGCTTGGCCATGGAGTAAGGCTTCTTGATAAATCCGCCGGCGCCAAGCCTGAGGGCCTCCTTGACATCATCACTATCTGAGTAACCACTGGCGATGATCGCCCTCTGTTCGGGGTTAATTGCCCGTATCTCGGCAAATGTCTGCCGGCCGTTCATGCCCGGCTCCATCAGCATATCTATCACCAGCAGATCCACAGGCTGTTCAATGACAAATTTTATCGCCAGCTCTCCGGAGCAGACGGAATCAACGGTGTAGCCCAGGGCTTGCAATATCTGGGCGGCGATGTCCCGCAGCTGCGGCTCATCGTCCACCACCAGGATCCTCTCACCATTACCGGTCAGCTTCGCGCCCATGTCGTGGCTGATGGGGATCGCCTCATCGTCGTTGCTTATTGGGAAGTATAGGTGAAAGGAGGTGCCCTGGGCGCCGCTCTCCACGAATATCCGCCCTTCATGATCCTCCATGGTGTTCCAGACCACGGCCAGGCCAAGGCCGGTGCCGCTTTGTCCCATCACCTTCTTGGTGTAGAACGGTTCAAAGATATGGTCGATATCCTTGGCGGCGATACCCGGGCCATTGTCTCTGACCGTGACGCAGAGGTAATCGCCGGGCTCCACCTTATGCTTAAGCGAGCCACCCTCAGTAACTTGCTGGTTGAAGGTGGCAATGGCGACCTCTCCTGACCCATCAGCGGCCTCCACCCCGTTTGTCATCAAATTCATAATCGTCTTTTTGATGTGCATGGGGGAGCAGGAGATGACGGGGTGGGTGGCCTCAAGTTGTGTGGTGCAGACAACGCCGGGATGCATTGTCTGTAGTTTCAGAAACTCAGGGGAGCGGAGATACTCAGCAATTATTACGTTGATGTCATGGGGTTCTCTGGCGCTGGCGGCACCCCTGGCAACGGTGAGGAGGTCTTCCACCACGGTTGCCGCCCTTTTTCCCGACTCCTGGATGGCCGTGAGAGGTTTCCTTAACTCGCTTGACTCAGGTAATTTTAACAGCATCAGTTCCGGATAATTGATCACCCCTGAGAGGATATTGTTCAGGTCATGGGCCACACCACTGGCCATCATGCCGATTGCCTCCATCTTTTGGGCCCGGTGCAGCTGTCTCTCGCTCTCCTGTAGTTTGATTGTCCGTTCCTGGACCCGGTCTTCAAGCTCAAGGTTGCTTTTCTCAAGGGATTTATTGAGGCTGATGATCTTTTCAACCAGTGAGCCGTAGCTGAAGTATAGAATAAGAAAAGAAAAGACGAGGATTGCAGCGCTTATGGTTAGAACAAAGGCCAGCTGTTTGCGCGCCTCTGCCAGTTCATCGGCAATACTCATCGCCACAAAAAACGTGCCCAGCTGTTCGTTTTGAAAGTTGTTTGCCGGTAGTATGTTGAGAATTACGTGATCCTCACCATGTAAGACAAGATCCTGCTGTTTCTTGCTCCAGTCAAGTTGAGCCAGCATGGGTTTATATATATCCACGTCGCGGGCCCTGATGGTATGCGTCCGGCCCACAAGTTTCGGGACATCACACTCTATTACCGTAGCAGATTCTTCGTTCAGCACGGCCAGGCCGGTATGGGCATGTGACCTGCCCTTCTGCAACTCATCAAAGATAAATGAGGCATGCAGGCCGAACTGGACAAGACCAATGTACTTGCCCTTATAAAAGACCGGCTGCACCACCCGGTACTGCAGGCCGGATATGCCGGCGTCAAAGCCTGAATGTTGCTTATGGTCGCGATTAACCGCGGCAATGTCCGGTCTTAATTTGCTCACATCGTCACCGTACATCTCAGGGGCATGGATGCGGAGAAAGTTCCGGTTGTCAGGAAGAACCCAGCCAATTGAGGCGAAGTGGGGGTTTCTCTTAAAGACTGCCAGCAGCGGTTTGCTCATCGCCAGGAGCTTCTCCCGGTCCCGTTCGGCAAAGGCCTGGATCATCCGCGCCCTGCTGGGTGACACCTTGGGGTTGGTAAAGGTCCTGATCCTGTCGGAGTATACCTGCGAAAAATCATTGAGAAGGGTCTCTGCCATCAGGTGAGCGCTCTCCTTCTTGCCGGCAATTATGGCCCTCAGTTTGTCATCGTTGAGGCGATGGACAAGAACAATAAAGACGGTACAGATTGTTGTTATCAGCAGCATCACCGATATTATGACTTTCCATTTAGTATTCATGATGATCTGGGCTGGTAATTGCTGCTGTTGGTCGCTCTCTTTTTTTTACTTTGGCGCCAAATTGGCCAAAATACGATTTCTCTTTAGGGGAGGGCAGGCTCACTGCCATGGAACAATAAACTTACTATAAACATAAATTTACCTAATAATATAACAATATTAAATGACAAAGTGAAAGAGCGGCCACTAAAATTAACCAGTCACGACCAGTTATCATTGCTCTCTCTTCGTACGGTTGTTAATGGGCCAACCGCTTTAAGAAAAAGGAAGAGGCCATAGCGATTTCTTATCAGGCCCTTATCGTTTTGTAGCTGTTTTGCCAAAATCCATTGGCCTTGACTTGCCTCCTTTCCCTCACCTAGACTCTAAGCAGGTGGCAATTCGTCCGTCCCGTTCTCACCGCAGCCCAGAGGTGCCATAAGAAACTATGTTCAAGGTAGATATCCGGGTGCTGATGCCGCAAAGGCGCCGGGCCCGCTCCCTTATACTCCTGCTTATCCTCCTCTGCGCCACCCTGGCACCGCGGCCGGGGTGGGCGGCAGATCAAGATGCCACTCTCCTGCCTTTTTTTATCGGGGTGCGGGTAACCACTGAGACTGGCCGCTTTTACCGGCGTCTCATCGATGAGTTTGAGGAGCAGCATCCAGATATAATAATCAGCCTCCACCCGTGCACCAGTTATAATCAGGTATTGTTTGATGTGCTGCACCGGGCCAAGGAGGGGCAGCCGGCCGGCGTTGCCGTGGTGGAGATCTCCGAGCTCCTCACCCTGCAGGATGGCGGGGCCATTATCCCCCTGCGCCCCCTTATCGCCCGGGGCCGTGGCAGTGAAAAACAGTTCCTTGGCCGCTTTGTCCCCGGTTTCCTGGCCAACAGTTATGGCGATGGGGGCGAAATCTATGGTCTGCCCTTTAACCGCAGCACCCCCATCATCTATTATAACCTGGACCTGCTCAAAAAGGCTGGAATCCCAATGGGCAAGCTGCCCACCAGCTGGGATGAGCTGGCCGCCCTGCTGCAGTTTTACCGAAACAGGACCGGCCAGCCCCCCCTTGGCCTCGCTGGTACCTGGTTTGAGTGGATCTTTGAATCCTTTGTCTATCAGAACGGCGGCAGCCTGGCCAATGAGGACAATACCAGGGTCAATTTTAACAGTCCGCCAGTGGTGCAGACCCTGGAGTTCTGGCAACAGCTCAGGCAAAAGGGGCTTATGGCGCGGGTGCGTGACTGGCGGGCCACCATGAATAGTTTTGTCCAGCTGCAAAGGTATCCGGTGATCTACTACTCCTCGGCCGGCCTGCCCACCGTGCAAAGGCAGGCGAGATTTAACTGGACGGCAACGGTCATGCCGAAGAACACAGCTTTTGGCGCCGGGGTTGGCGCCACCAATATCTTTCTCTCCAGCCATCTGAGCCCAAGGCAGCAGGAGGCGGGCTGGAAGTTTATCAACTTCCTCTTAAGCGATGACATCCAGGCCAGGATTGCCCTTAATTCCGGCTACTTCCCCGTGGTTAACAGCGCCTTCAGCGACCCAAGGGTCAAGGGGCTCTATGATAGCCACCCGGCCTATAAAAATGGTCAGAGGCAGCTGGGCTTTGCCCGGGCCAAGATCATGACGCGCAACTTTAAGGAGGTGCGCAAAATTCTCCAGAACGCCATCAATGAGACCCTGGACCACGATGTTCCCGCCAAGGTAAGTCTGGCGAGGGCCCAGCGCCAAGCGGAGCAGCTGCTCCAGGGTGGGACACGGCCGGGCAGGGGACAATGATGCAGAGATTAACCTTTCTCATGCTATGTGTTTCCCTCACCCTGGCCGCCACCAGTGGCGCGGCCGGGCCGGCCAAACCGCTGATTGTCTCTGGTCACCCGGAATATCCGCCGCTGATGTGGCGGGACGGCAGCTCGCTGCAGGGCACCGGGCTGCAGTTGGCCTACACCGTTCTCAGTGAGCTTGGGGTTGATTTCGAGATCCGCTACGCGGGGCCGTGGAAACGGGTCCAGCGCGACGCCAGCTTGGCCAAAATTGATCTTGTGGCCGGTATCTTCTACAATGAAGAACGGGCCGCCTACCTCGATTACTCCCTCCCTTATTTCGGTGTCCCCGTAGCGATCAGCACGGCCCGGGACCAGGCTTTTTCGGTCACTGGCTGGCAGGATCTGGTGGGCAAGAGGGGCGTGGCTCCCCATGGCGACAGCTTTGGCCAGGAGTTTGATCAAATCATTAAAGAGAGGCTGCAGGTTACCAGCGCCTATACCATGGAGCTATGCCTGCAACACCTTATCGCCGGCAAGGCCGATTATCTTGTCTCCGGCTACTATCCGGTGCTCACCCAGGCCGCCACCCTGGGCTATGAAGAGCAGATAACAGTCGTTAAGCGCAACATCGTCATCAACAACACATTCATGGCCTTTGCCAAGGAGTCTCCCCATCGCCACCTGCTGCCCCAGATAAACGCCCTTATCAAGAAGATGCGCGACGACGGCACCATTGTCAGATGGAATAAGCAGCATCTAGAATATTACCAGGCCACCTCACAACAGTTATGGCCATAACCCCTCCCCTGCCATGCGCCGTCTGAGCCTGATTAGCCAGCTTGCCGCTGTACTCATTGTCATTACCACCCTGGTGGCAACCGGGTTCTGGCTCCAGCGCTATCTCTTTCTCAAGGATGAGCTCCACACGGCCCTTGACACCCAGTTGCACCAGACCCTGGCCCGCCTCCAGGTCTCCCTGGCCATTCCGGCCTATAATGTTGATGTGGAGATTGTCGAGGGGACCATCCGTTCCGAGATGCTGCAGCGGGAGGTGCATGGGGTTTTTGTTACCGAGAATGGCTTGCCCAGTCCGGTGTATGGCTTTGTCAAGAATGGCGGCCAGCAGGTGATGGCCACCGCCACCCTTCCCGCCAAAGGGCAGCTTATCTCCGCCGCCGCTAATCTGCAGGTGGAGGAAGAGGACTTTGCCGTTGTTGAGGTCTTTGTCACCCCGTGCTATCTGCAGGAATTATTGAGCCAGAAGCTGCTGCGCCTGGTGCTGGAGATCTTAGTCCTCGTCTTCTTGCAGGTGGTGGTGGCGGCCCTGGTCCTTAAGCGCCTCTTTGTCCGGCCGGTCCGGCAGCTCACCGCCCTTTCCCGCAAGATTGCCGATGGTGAAGGAGGGGGCGAGGTGCGGCAGGCCGGCAGCATGGAGCTGGCCCAGCTCGCCGCCAGCCTCTACCGCATGCGTGATTCCATCCGGCAAAGCATGGCCGAGCTGGCAGACAATAATGAGAGGCTCCGCGTCCAGATTCAGGAGAGGATGGAGGCGGAGGAAAATCTCCGCGCCAGCCGGGAGAATATCAAGACCATCTTAAACTCCCTGGGCGAAGGCGTTATCTCCACCGATCGCCACGGGCTGGTCAAGACCCTGAACCCCGTGGCCGAGACCCTGGTCGGCCTGACAGCCGAGGCGGCCATGGACCAGCCCATCGATCAGGTCCTCCAGTGCAGACAGCAGGGGCGCCGGGAGCCTAAGGCCAGCAAGATCATTGCCAACCTGCTGGAGACAGGCAGCCCCTTTTCCCTTTTGCAGGGCATTGTCCTGGTCTGCCAGGATGGCCATGAGTGCAACGTGACCTGCACCGGTACGCCGATCTACAGTAATGAGCAGGAGGTTGTTGGTTGCGTGCTGGTGCTCACTGACGTGAGTGAACAGTTGAAGCTGGCAGCCCAGCTCAGGCAATCGCAAAAGATGGACTCCATTGGCCAACTGGCTGGCGGTATTGCCCACGATTTCAACAATATGCTTGCCGGTATCATGGGCGCGGCCAGCATTTTGCAACTCAAGGCCCGCGATGATGAGCAGACTGAGAAAAATGTCGAGGTCATTATGGAGTCCGCCCAGCGGGCCGCGGACCTGACCCGGCAACTGCTCTCCTTTGCCCGCAAGGGTGATCTGGTGAAGGAACAGGTTGACCTGCACGAGGTGGTGGCGGCGGCCGTTGCCATTCTCAGGCGCACGGTGGATAAGAGTATCAGCATCAAGACCAGTCTCACCGCCGGGGAGCACACGGTGTTTGGCGATAAGAGCCAGCTGCAGAGCGTTATTATCAATCTCGGCGTCAATGGCCGCGACGCCATGCCGGACGGCGGCACCTTGCAGATAGCCACCAGGAACAGCGTCCTGGATGAGATGTTCTGCGCCAACTCTCCTTTCGCCATTGAACCAGGTCACTATATAGAGCTAAGCGTGCGTGATACCGGCACCGGCATCGGCAAGGAGATCAGTGAACGTATCTTTGATCCCTTCTTCACCACCAAGAACGTGGGTAAGGGCACCGGCCTTGGCCTGGCCGCTGTCTATGGCACGGTGAGGGGGCATGGCGGCCTGGTCCATGTGTACAGCGAACCGGGCGAAGGGGCGCTTTTTAAGATCTATCTCCCGGTGCAGGCCAGAGAGGAAGGGTTGGCCGAAGAGGTGGCGGTGGAGAGCGGCATGCAGTATGGCACCGGCACCATTCTGGTGGTTGATGATGAGGAGATGCTGCGCAACATCCTTAAGGAAAGCCTGGAGATGCTGGGCTATGAGGTTATCCTGGCGGAGAATGGCCAGGTCGCCCTTGAGCGGTACAGGGAGAATCGGGGTGGTATCGACCTGGTCATCCTCGACATGATCATGCCAGATCTGAACGGCAAGGAGACCTTTGCGGCTCTGACCGCCCTTGATCCGGCGGTGCAGGTGGTCTTCTCCTCCGGCTTCAGCCGGGAGGAGAATTTTAAGGAGATGGCCTCCTTAGGTGCGGGCTTCATCCAAAAACCCTATAATATCACTGAACTATCCCAGCTTGTTGCCAGACTGGTAGGGCAAAATGGCCGGGCTGGCGAAGGCTAGCATTTGCTGGATCTCCCCCCCTAAGGGGCGGTTTCAGCCCATTTGGCACGGAACCGCGCTGCCCCTCCTGTTGCCTTCTGGCAATTAGGGATGAGCCAATATCTACCCGTCCAGCACCTGGCGCACGGCCAGGCAGAGCTGCTCCTTGGTGTACGGCTTTCTGATAAAGCCGCCGGCCCCCATCTGTAAGGAGGCCTGCACGTCGCCATTTTCGGAAAAGCCGCTGGAGATAAGGGCCTTCTGGTCTGGGGCAAGCTGCAGGGCCTTCTCATAGGTCTGCCGGCCGCTGATGCCCGGCTCCATCACCATATCAAGGAGGAGGATGTCAGCGCTATTCTCCGCCAGGAAGCTTAAGGCCTCTTCGCCGCTTTTTACCCCCGCAACCTCATAGCCGTGCTTGCTCAGGATCTGGCTGGCGACATCCAGCACCGCCGGCTCATCATCGACAATGAGTACCCTCTCTCCCCGGCCCACCGCCTCCTGGGGCAGCTCTGCCGGTCTGTTTTTGCTGACCGCGACCCCTGAGTGGCGGGGAAAGTAGAGCTGGAAACTGGTGCCCTGCCGGCCGCTGGTCACCGTGACCGTGCCGCCATGGTTGCGCACCGTGTTCCAGACAATGGTCAGTCCCAAGCCCGTGCCGCTGCGGCCCAGATGTTTCTTGCTGTAAAAGGGCTCAAAGATATGTTCCAGGTCCTCGGCCTTGATACCGGGGCCATTGTCCTCCACCCGCAGGATAAGATATTCCCCTGGTTTTATGTCATGGGTCTTGCCGAAGATTTCATCAACCTTCTGCTCGCCTGTGGCCAGGGTGATTTCTCCCGGGCCCACCATCGCCTCGGCCGCGTTATTGACCAGGTTCATTAAACATTTATTGATGTGAACCGCTGAGCAGGAGATAACCGCCTCTGGCACCCCATGGCTCACCTGACAGCGCAGCTGGGGAAAGCTTTGGGCGATTTTGCCATATTCCGGAGAGTCGAGATAGTAAGCTATTAGCTCATGGAGGTCATGGGGTTCCTGGCTGGCGGCCGCCTCTTTGGAGACGGTGAGCAGGTCGGCAATCACCCCGGCCGCCCGGTGGCCGGAGTCACGGATGGCCTCAAGGGGAGGGCGCAGTTCGCTCTCCTGGGGCAGGCTGCCGAGCATGAGATCGGGATAGCCGACAATGGCGGCGATGATATTGTTCAGGTCATGGGCCACCCCGCCCGCCATGAGGCCGATGGCCTCCATCTTCTGGGCCCGCTCTATCTGCTCCTTTACCTTCTTGGCAATGGTGACATCGCGGATGGTGCCGTGCATCCCGCTGGCCTGACCCTCCTCGTCAACAACGATATCCGCGTTGAACTCGGCGTCATAGAGGGTGCCGTCCTTCTTGGCAAAGAGAATCTCCAGCCCCCGCACCCGGCCCTCTTTTTTCAGGGCCGCAAGGAGGAGCTGGCGGTCAGCCGGGTTATGGTAGAGCATGGTGGCGCTCTGGCCGATGAGCTCATCCTGGCGGTAACCGGAGGTCTCAGCGCAGGAGGGGCTGCAGTAATGAATGGTCCCATCCAGGCCGGTCTCGAAATAGACATCCTGGATATTGTCGACGATACGGCGGAACTTCTCCTCGCTCTTCTGCAGGGCCGCCTCCGCCCTGTGACGGTCATTGATCTCTTCGGCCAGCAAGGACGCCCGCCGTTTTGACTGGGCAATGCTGTCCAGCAGGGAGGAGTGAAATGTCCCCAGGCTGGCGGTTAACATGGCCAGGAGTAAGAAGATCGCTATGAGGGCAAAGTAGAGAACCCGGGAGTTAAGGACATAGGCCGCCACGTCAAAGGGGTAGACGATGAGGCCGTGCTGGATGGCCTGAACCGTGACAAGCATGGCAACCATGATGGCGGCCAGGAGTATCCAGCCCCAACGGGCGCCGAAGAGCATTGTGGCCATGACAGTGGCCATGAAGAAGAGCCAGAGGCCGCCCCCCGCCAGGCCAACGGTCCAGAAACCGAAGACCCCCAGGGTGAACAGACAGCCCAGGAGCAAAATGGCCCGGACTTGATAGCTGATGGCGTGGCGCCCCAGGGTGACACCCCAGAGCATGGCGACCATAATAACCTCCAGGGTCATCACCGGCTGCCAGCCCATATGCGGCGCCCGGGCAAGGCTGGCCAGCAAGGCCGGGATACTGATAAAGGAAAATACCAGCAGGGTGCTGTCGAGAACCTCGCTGCGCACCTGCTGGATGGTGTTGTCGCTGGCTATCTCTTGCTCTGGGCCGCTAATCATGGGCTGGTCTCATTACTCAAAGGGGTTGTTGCCTTGCCGCCGCCGCTGTTACCAGCATCAGCACCACGCCCCCGGCTGATTTGTCTCCGGGTCTGGTGGTAAGTGGCGGAAAGCAGGCGAAATGTACCACCTGTTACGCCGCCTGACAAGCAATTTGTGCCCTCGAGCCTCTTCCCTGCGGGCCAGCAGGCTCAAAAAAAAAGAGGCAGGTTTGGCGCCCCGCCTCTTTTGCTCTGTAATGCCGTTGACCCCAGGAGGGGTCTGCCAATGCGGGCGCTACTTATCGTCCCCCTTCTTCTGCATCGCCGCCTTATACCACTCCTCCTCACCGTATAGCTCCTCGTAACATTCCGGGCAGATGGAGTGGGAGAATGAGGCGTCGGTATGTTGCTGCAGGTATGATTCGAGATTGTTCCAGTAGCCCTGGTCGTCCCGGATCTTCTTGCAGTTGGCGCAGATGGGCAAGAGGCCCCCCAGGGTCTTGATCTCGGCCACGGCCGCCTGCAGCTCTTTGAGCAGACGCTCCCGCTCCGCCTCCACCTCTTTGCGTTTGCTGATGTCCCGGTCGATGCCACGGTAATGGGTGATCTTGCCGGCCGGGTCAAAAACCGGCACGCCGCTGGTCTCAAGGGTTACCAGCCGGCCATCCTTATGGACGTTGACGTTTTCATGGCTGATGATCGGTTCACCTTTTTCTATTTTTGCCTTGAAGAAATTCGCTTCCCTTTCCGCCTCGTCCGACTCAATCAGGTCAAATACGCTCTTGCCAACAATCTCTTCCGGTCTGTAGCCCAGCATCTTTTCCACCATGGGGCTGGCATAGGTATAGATTCCTTGGGTGCTAACCTCCCAGACAAAATCATTGGCATACTCCACCAGGTTTCTAAACCTGACTTCACTGGCCTTAAGCTCCTCCTCCAGCTCTTTTCTTTCCGTTATATCCTCCTTAAAGGCGAGGAAATGGCTGATGTTACCCTTGTCGTCGCGCATGGGATTGATTGCCGCGTACTCCCAGTATGGTTCACCGTTTTTCCTTTTATTGTGGAACTCTCCGCGCCACTCATGGCCAGCGGTAATGGTCTGCCACAGCACGTCATACACCTCGGGGGCGATGAGCCCGCTGCGCAGGATGGCCGGTTTTTTACCCAGCACATCTTCGGCTGAGTAGCCGGTTATTTCGGTAAATTTCTGATTAACATATTCAAGGTCCCCGGCCCGGTCGGTGATCATGACTGATACCGGGCTCTGCTCCATGGCCTGGCTTAAGATCCGCAGCCTCTCCTCCATCTGTTTCCTGCCGCTGTTGTCGCGGACGGCGGAGACCCTGGTCTTCCGGCCTTTATACTCAAAGGTCTTGCCTTGAATCTCCAGGGGGAAGGTGGTGCCATCCTGGCGCAGGCCGCTTACCTCGTAGATCCCCCCGAAGCCGGTCCGGATGTTATTTTTGACCGTTTGCCGATGTTCCGGGATGACGAGGTCCAGGGGGGATATGCCGATGATCTCCCGGCGTGGGTAACCAAAGATCTCGCACGCCATGTCGTTGGCCTCGATGATCCGGCCCTCCTCGATTATGGTGATCCCCTCGAAGGCAGCGGCGGCCAGGGTCTGAAATTTTTCCCTGCTCTGGGCTAACAGGTCATATTCCCGGGTCAGGCTCCTTTCAAGTTTCTGGGTATTGAGACGCATGAAACCGATGGCCATGGAGATGAACAACATGGTTATGGCCAGGAGAATTATCTCCAGGGGGAGTCCGGCCGTCATCAGCTCGTTTACCCGGTTGAGGGTCGTCAGATGGATAAGCCCACCCAGGGTGAGAATTACTGTAAAGGAGATAAGGGTGGCCAGAAGGGGCGTATTACTCTCTATTTCACCTGTCGTTACTGTTTTCCGGTACGCCTTGGTGGCTAAGAAAAAATAAAAGGCGAAGACAAAACAGGTGAGACTGATGCGGGCGCTGAGGTTGGGATATATATAGGTGAAAAAGGGGATAAGGAGCAGGGAGAAGATCAGGATAAAGAGGGCGTGGCGACGATGATCCTGTTTCTCGCCGGTAAAGGAGGCAAAGCCGTAATAGATAAAAAAGACGGCGCTGATGACCAGGGAGTTCGCCAGGACGATGCTGAAAAAAACGGGAATAATTTCATGGAGTCCCAGGAGAAGAAAACCCGCAGCGTGGAGGAGATAGGCCCCGCCCCAGGCCCTGAAACCGGGGTAGGTCTTGCGGCGGTGAGAGTAGGAGCCCAGGCAGAAGCTCAGTGAGGCCATGGTCAGGCAGAGGGTGATCAGGAGGGTGCGGATATCAAAGATGGTTGGCATGACGGCCCAGAAGAAGATAGTGGCGAAGTTTTTATTGTCGGCACCTTAAACCCTATCACTTGGCGGGAGGAAAGTGAAAGCCGGTTTTGCCAGGGGCCCTGCTGTTGACTTTCCGGCGGGCTCAGGGGGGGCTCTCTTCCCATAAAAAAAGGCCCCTGATGAGGATATCAGGGGCCTTTTTTTACTATTGCCGGCAACGGGGCGGAAGGTTTTTAAGGAGTTATTACTCCGCTTAAGTGAGCTCTGGGATTATCTGAAGGTAAAGTGGTGGATCTTACTCTTGTTAATGATCTCATCTTTGTCTGACAGCGCCTTTACCTGCCAGCCATAGCTCTTTTTCGCCCCAAAGATACTTTCCACGGTATGGGCCGGTATGGTGTAGCTGCCCTTCTTCGTGTAGGCGGAAAATATCGGCTCTTTAATACCGATCTCCAGAAATTCCACCAGATAGGCCACGCCGCCTACCTGCGTCTGCCAGCTTAGGCTGAGGGGGGCGAGATCAACGTCGAGCCCGTCGGCCGGGGAGATCACCTCCAGGGGCGTAAAGGCGTTCTTGCCTTCCTCGGTGACGTAGTAGAGGGCCTGCGGCGCCTCGCCAAGGGGCGGTTCGGTGATGACCAGCCTGACCCGGTGGCCGCCGGACTGGTAGGTGGGCAGCGGCGGGACCGGCGGCAGGGGCAGGGTAAGCTCGCTGCCGCTGGTCAGGTTCTCCTGGAGGTGGGAATGGATCGCCCCATCCACCGCCCAGTAGCCCCGCATTATGCCGGAGCCGATAAAGCTGAGATCGGCATAGAGCTTTGGTGGCTTCTGGTTCTTGGCCACGGTGATCTCCGGCCGGTTGTTGTCGAAACGGAGCTGCAGGCGCTTGATCTGCAAGGGACCGGTGACCCCGCTGACAAGGGCGTGGGGAGTGGGGAGATAGGTAATGGTGAAGGTCTGGACCACCGGGGGTGGGTTGTCCGGATCAAGATCAGCGGCCTGAATGGTGATCGTTGCCGGGCCCGGAGCGGCCACGGTGCCGGAGATCAGGCCGGTGGAGCTTAAGCTGAGGCCGGGGATACCGCCGGCGGTTAGCGTATAGGTAATGGGGAGGTAGTCGGGGAAATTGGTGGTGGCGGCCTGTAACTGGTGGGAGTATGGCACCCCCACAGTGACAGGGGGCAGGGCCGGGGCGGGGTTCCAGGTAACGATGGCAGCGGCGTTTTTCGCCTTAAGGCCCGTTGCCAGGATCACGATCAGCAGCAAGATGATGATTTTTTTTTCTTTCATGATAGCTCCCATCTTTAAATGGTGAACGGTACCGAAGAGGTGAGGACCAGTAAGATGACCACGTCTTCATTTTCCGTATGAAAAAGGTGGTCTTTACTCTTCTGGTATTGGCTCCTGAAGCCGATGGTGGGATTGAGGAGTTTTATAACTTCGTGGCCGGTGATGGCATAGGCCACCTCGCAATTAGTGGAAAATATTTCGGTTTTAGCGCCACTGCTCGACTCAAACAGGTTGTAGCTGCCCACCAAGCCGTAAGAGAGCAGCTCTTTGAACCCCTTGCCCTGGAACTGGATATTTGCCAGGTAGTTGTCCGTCTCTTCGCCGCTGCTGTCCAGTTTGACCCGGTTAAAGGCGAGGGCCGAGGAGAAGGCCAGCTTGTTTTTGCTGTAGGCCGTGGACAGGTTGAGGGCGGAGCTGGTGGAGTCGTTACCTGCCAGCCGGTCATTCTGGATGGAATAGCTGGGCTGCAAGGTGAGGTTAAGGTTGCCCTGCAGGTAGCTGAAGGTGGCCGCGGCCATATCCGTTTCTATCTTGGTGGCCATCTGGCCCGGCGGCTCGTAGGTGCTTTCCAGGATGGTCTTGCCATAGTTGATCCCCATGGGGAAGCGGGGAAATCTGCGCCAGTTATAGTTCAACGAGGCGAAGGATGTGTCGGCCGTGGCCATTAGAGGATCGTCATCAACGTTGTTGCGGTGTTTGGAGAGGGCGAGGGCTAGATCCGCGGCGGCATATGCTCTGCTCCCGTTGAAGAGAAAACCGCGGCGATCGTTGTTAATGGCCTGGCCGGGGATATTATAGTAGCGCCCCATGTATTCATAGGCCCCCTGGTAGCTGTAACTGCCAATGGCGCCGCTGCCGGCCAGGCGATACGCCTTGTCGTCTTGGGCCGGGGCGCCATCGCTCACATCACCATCAAAGCTGGAATCATAAAACTCCACTTCAGTAACGAACTTCTGATTGAAAAAATTGGTCTGGAGGAGAGCGCCGTCCACCTGGCCTTCGCTGCCGCCGCCGGCGCTGTACAGGCCCAGGCCGCTGCCGGTGGCCCCGCCGCTGAAGGTGAGCGCCTTGATCAGGGCCTGGCCGTTAAAGAGGCCAACAGAGCCGGAGACCCCCTTAAGCTGGTCATCATCGGAGCCGGCCAGAAGACCGGTGTCGTCACTGCTCCTGAGACCGAAGAGCGGGTCGGCCTTAACCATAAAACCGCCGATGGTCAGCCCCTTATAGGATAAAGAGGCCTTGCCGCCCCGGCGGGCGAAATTTAAGAGGGTGGAGGTGGACTCGTTGATCTGCACGTCACCCACCTCGGCCAGAAACTGATACTTCTGCCCGGCCGGCCTTTCCAGCTTAAGCAGGTAATTGCTGACATTGATCCCTTTGTGAAGGGGGGCTGGCACCGGCAGGTCCTGGTCGAAGTATCTGATGTTGGTGTTCAGGGCGAGGGCCCAGTTGCCGTTCTTGGCCAGAGAGGAGTTGCTCAGGTTGGCGTCGAGCATCGAGTCGGGCCAGCTGGTCAGGTCATCCGATTTATGCAGGCGCCCTTCATATCTGGCCGTTAACTGATTGACGGCCAGCAGATCATCAAAGCTCTCTGAATGTTTCACCGTGAAGGGGAAGGCCTGCTGGACCTCCTGGCCCGCCGTGGTGTAGAGAATCACCTGGAGCTGATGGGCCCCGGACATCAAGACCTGGGCCGGTTTGAAGGAGAAGCCGTCGGCCGAGACATCCAGGATGCCGGTTACATCCGCCCCGTCAAGATAGACAAAGAGGTATTCCTTGAGAAAGGGGGCGCTGATCAGCCCCTTGATCAGGGGTTTCTTGCCGATCACCTCGCCGCCGGCTGCGGGCTGGAGCAATCGCACCACCTCCTCTGGCCCGCCGCCACTTTCCGCCGCCTGGGCCGCGGCGGAAAGTGGCCGGCAGTGGTCCTGGGCGAAAATGATAAAAAGCAGGGTCAGCGATAGCCAGAATGGGGCAGGTTTCCTTACGACCAAGACCATTTTTTCCCTGACCCTTGAGCCATCCAGCAAAAAAAATCGCATTTACCGCCCCATCATCTGAATCTCGGGCGCTTTCAGCGGTGCAACCGGCCTGGTTTGAACGCCCTGGGGCTGGGGGGCGGTGGGGGCCTTGCTGCCCCCATCGACTGCGGGCGCCGTGGGCTTCAAGCCCTTACCCCAAGGGTCGATGGGCATGGTCTGGGGGGCCAGGGGCGCGGTGGTGGCCGGGGTGCCCTGGCTCACGGGAGCGGTGGCTTTATTGCCCTTACCATAAGGATCGACGGGCATGCGCTTTTTATCCAACGGATCGGGTGGCATGGTTTTGCCGCCCAGCTGGGCGGGGGAGGTGCTCCTGGCCTTGCCGGCGGTAGATTTGCTGCCCCGGGGCGGAGTGGGTTGGCCCGGTTTTTTGGCCCGCGGCTTACGGGTCGGCGGCTTTATCCGGCCGCCGGTGCCAGCGGGCTGGACCTGGGGGGCAACTCCCGGAGCCATCTTGCCCGTGCCCTGTTTTTGCGGCTGGTTGCTGTTTGCCGGCACCTGCAGGCTGTTCAAATTGGTGGGGACTCCCGTCGTCGCTGTCGGGGCCACGGGCGGGGTCAGGTGCGAGTTTTCCGTCAGGAGCGGTTTGCCATTGCCGGTAACTCTATTGTTGTTGCCCAGGAATTGGACGTTTTGTGAGTCCACCACCTTTACGCCCACGGCGTAGCCGGTGATGGTGCAGTTTCTAATGGTGACATCGTTTGCCATCTTCACATAGATACCAACGCCCACCCCGGTGCCCTGCAGGGTGGCGCCGTCACAGTCGATGATCACCCCGGGGAACTTGGCAATAAGAACCCCTTCATCACCATAGTCGGCCACATTGAACAGCTGGCCGCACAGCTTGGTGTTGCTGGTCACATCGATGTTGCTGCTCAGCTGCAGGCAGGTGGTGCAATCAGATTTACAGCCGTCCAGCTCATTGCTGTTGCCGTCGTCACACTCCTCGCTGAACACATTGGCCTTGTTCGCCGCGTATTGGCCGGTATAGGTGCCATTATCGCGGATGCCATCCCCGCAGACCGGCAGTTTGCAGCCGTTTCGGCAGCCGTTGGGGGTGGTGTTGAAGCCCGATTGGCCGATGAGAGAATGGCTTTCCTGGCCGCTATCGCACTCTTCACCGCTATCCAGGACACCGTCGCCGCAATAGTATGCGCGACAGTCTGTCCGGCAGGCATTGGCCCGAGAGTCGCTGTTATTCGCGCCCTGGTCGCACACCTCGCCGGGATCAACCACCCCGTCACCGCATACTGCCGGTAAGGTCTGCGAAAAGACTCCTCCATGATCAGCAAAGCAGATAGCTTTATTTATCGCCAACGTGTTGTCCCTACATCTATACCCACCTTTATTCTCGCACGTACGATAGTAGTTGCCGCCAGCACACTGATAAATAAACGTATCCGCCTGGGACGGTTGAACATTAACAGCGCCGATAGTTACAAGTAGCGCCAGACAGACAACAGATAAACCTCGAAACACAGCCATATCAGTCTCCTTTCATCTCGTTTCTTTCCCGCCCGCTAAAGAGTCGCCCAAAGGGGAAAATGAACCGCTGATAACTCTGGGGAAGGGTCCAGCATTACTATGAAAAAAATAAAAAAACTAACATACCCATCCCCGTTCTGCTACATGATTCTGTTTGTTGAGGCTGCTCCTCTAATCTGTAACCTGTTGGAACCACGGGCTATCCATGGAGTCACTGGCTCATCCCCTGTGGCCAACGGGGGATTAATCCTGGCTGTTATGGCCACCCGCTAAAAAAAGGCCCCTGATGCGGATATCAGGGGCCTTTTTTTGCCTTGGAGTTGTTTTGTCCCCGCCTTTAAGGGGCCAGGGTTGTTCCCCTGTTTCTGGCCTTAGCCGATGGTGGCCTGGCCGGCGAATTTCGGCTCATGGAGGGGCAGGATGATGTCCGCCTGCTCTTTGATGGCGACCATGATGTCATAGGCGGCGTTCACATCGATGTGGGTGCCGGGGGGGATCACCTCCATCTCCATCCCGGTGATTTGTGGGGGGGGGAAGAAGTTCTCCAGCAGGCAGCAGAAGCCGGTGATGATCGCCGTCCCTTCGCTGGTCTCAATGGCCACGGAGAGGCCGCCGGCGGTGTGGGCCGGGGTGTGGAGGACCCGGATGCCGGGGGCGATCTCCGCGTCACCCGTCACCGTTTCGATCTGCTTGTTCTCGCTGATCTCATAGATAAAATCCTCCAGGTAGCGGAAGTCCAGGGGGTGGGGCGCGCGGATATGGTCCAACTCCAACTCATGGACATAGAAGGTGGCGTTTTCGCATTTATAATCGTTTTCACAATGGTCGTTGTGCAGGTGGGTGTGGATGACAATATCGATATCTTCCGGTTTCAGGCCCCACTGGGCCAAGCCATCCTCAAAGGTGACGATCTTGCCGCCGATGGCCTCCTCCCGGTCCTCGGAGATAATGGGATGCATCTCGCCGGTATCCACCAGGATCTTTTTGTCGCCTCCCTCCAGGTACCAGCAGTAGATGGGGATGGTGTACTCTTTGCCGTAATCATGCTGATAGGTCATCATCCCCTTGTCAAAGACCTTGGAGCCCATGACCATGGGGTGGATTTTATATGTTGTCATCGCAACTCTCCTGTTTTTTTTGATTGCTACTGTTTAAGGTCAAGATCCTCGCCTTTAGGGGGACAGCTTTAAGCCATCAGTTGGTTTTTAACAGCGAATATCGAATGTCGAACCGCAGAATGTCGAATGTCGAAGGAATGATGTTGTCTTAATTAAGAGCAGCGTAGCGGCGAAAGTACCTTCTGCAGTTCGCCATGACCTCGATATTCTGCGGGTCGCTGTTTTAGGAAAAGGGGGAGGGGGGCGTGTTGGTCTGGCCATCCTCCTCCTCACCGACCAGACTGCTGAGCTTGGCCCACAGCTCCCCCATGGCCTGGGCGGCCGGGCTGTCTGGGGACCACTCCACTAAAGGTACACCCTGGACCACGCTCTCCACCGCCACTTTTGCAAAGGGGATGCGGGCCAGGACCGGGATGGCCTGGGCCTGGCAGCGCTCTGCTATCTGTTGGCTCAGCTCTTTATTCAGGTCCCACTTGTTGATGCAGACTGAAGTTTTTACCTTGAAGTGGGCGGCCAACTCCAGCAACCGCTCCAGGTCATGGAGGCCGGAGGCGGAGGGCTCGGTGACCGCCAGGACCATGTCCGCTCCGGAAAGGGAGGCGATCACCGGGCAGCCGATGCCGGGCGGGCCGTCGGTGAGCAACCAATCCGCGCCCTGGGCCTCGGCCAGCTCCCGCGCCTCCCGCTTCACCAGGCTCACCAGTTTGCCCGAGTTTTCCTCGCCGGGGTGGAGGGCGGCATGGAGCATGGGCCCATACTTTGAGGTGGAACGGAGCCAGACGCCGCAGGTGGTGTCCTGCATGGTGATCGCCTCTTCCGGGCAGAACCAACCGCACACCCCGCATCCCTCGCAGGAAAGGGGGTCGATGAGGGGCCCACCACCTGCCATGGTTATGGCGTCATAGGCGCACTGCTCGGCGCAGAGCCCGCACTGGACGCATCTTTCTCCGGCCACCTCCGGCAGGACGCCAGAGACAAAGTCATGCTCCTCTGCCACCCGCGGGGCCAGAAGAAGGTGGAGGTCGGCCGCGTCCACATCGCAGTCGGCCAGCACCTTGGAGTCCGTAATAAGGGCGGCCAGGGATCCGGTGACCGATGTCTTGCCGGTGCCGCCCTTGCCACTCAAAATTAATATCTCTTTCATGATTTTTCCCCCTGCAGGTTGGCGAGCAGGGCGCTAAACTCAGGGCCCAGCTCCGGCAGGACTTCGGTGATGGGCTGGCGGGCGGCGCACCCTTTGGCCGCCTCACGGGAAAAGGGGATGCGCATGAGGATATCTATCCCTTCGGCTATGCACCAGTGGGCCACCCGCTCGTCACCTAGACCGTCTTTATTGATAATCACCGCGAAGGGGCGCTCCAACTGGCGGAGGACGGCCACGGCCAGCTTAAGGTCATGGTGGCCAAAGGGGGTGGGCTCGGTGACCAGCAGGGTAAAATCCGCCGCCCGGACGCAGGTTACCATGGGGCAGGAGGTGCCCGGCGGCGCGTCAAAGATCACCAGCGGACCCTTGGCCCTGGCCTGCGCCTCTTTGATCAGCGGCGGGGCCATGGCCTCGCCGATGCGCAGGCGTCCCTGGACAAAGCTGAGCTGGCCGGCCTGGCCAACTTCAACCTCGCCGATCTCCCGGCTCCCGCGTTTTAAGGCCTCCTCCGGGCAGGCGAGGAAACAGCCGCCGCAGCCGTGGCACATCTCCGGAAAGATCATCGCGGTCTCACCAAAGACGGTGATGGCGTTGAAGCGGCAGATGTCGCGGCAGAGGCCGCAGTAGTTGCATTTTTCCTCGATCAGCTCCGGCACCGGAACCTGGAGGCTGCTGCTCTCTGTTATCTCGGGCCCAAGGAAGAGATGGCTGTTGGGGGCCTCCACGTCGCAGTCGATGAGCATGCCTTTCTCTGCCGCCAGGGCCAGGCTCACCGCCACCGTGGTCTTGCCGGTGCCGCCCTTGCCGCTGGCCACCGCGATTCTCATGATCGCCTTCCTCTGCCCTGGCCACCGCCGCCACCACAACCGCAGCCCTTACCCTGGCCGCCCTGGCCCCGGCCCTGGCCAGAAGCGCCAGGGGGGGGCGGAGTGGTCATCTTCTGGGTCCCATTGATCTGGCCCAGGGCCTGGCGCACCGTGCCCTGGGCCCCGTTATGGATGGCGATCTTGGCGCTCTGCAGCACCTTCTCCGCCTTGGGGCCAACCCGGCCGGAGAGCACCGCCTCCGCCCCGGCCTGGGCCACCATGGTGGCGGCGTTGATGCCCGCCCCGTGGGCCGCGTCGCGGGCCGCCTGATTGTCGATCACCTCTGTAACCTCCATCTTGTCACTGTCCACCAGCAACAGATAGGCGGCCCGGCCGAAACGGGGGTCCACCGCTGAATCAATCTCTGTTCCTGTGGCGCTCACTATAACTTTCATCACCTTTACCTCCACCCTGAGAG
Organism: Thermodesulfobacteriota bacterium; assembly: GCA_039714595.1. Classification (GTDB taxonomy): domain Bacteria; phylum Desulfobacterota; class Desulfobulbia; order Desulfobulbales; family SURF-16; genus JAOZSN01. The sequence continues at coordinate 38,336 of JBDLJA010000026.1, forward strand.
AATTATTGTTGGGAGCACTAAAGATAATACTTAAATGATAAGACGCAATAGTCTGGGCCGATTATTTTGTGCTTTTGCACAAAATA
>JBDLJA010000027.1:0-36573 GCA_039714595.1 Thermodesulfobacteriota bacterium
GAAAAGGCGATTTTTATATCCTGGCGTTGACCCCCTATTTTATAGGGGAGGAGGAGGCGGTTATCGGGCACCCCGGTGGCTTTGCGAGTTTCCTGGCCCTCGGTGTGCTCCAGGCTGATGTCGGCCATGTAGCCGCTGGCATTAACCTCAAGTTCGCGCCAGATTTTATCGTCCTTAAAGACGTAGAGCCAGCCGGGCCGCATGATGGTGGCCTCTTCCGGCTGGCAGTCCGGGGTGGTGTAGCGCACCGGCACCACCGGCACCAGGACATTATAACCTTCCGGATGTTCTCCTTTTTTGTGGCTTTCAACCTCGCCAAGGGGCAGGTTGAGGGTGCCGTGCTGGAAGTCGGCAACCTTCAGCCACATCTTTTTGGCTCCGGGATTTACCCGCAGGTTTACCTTTTCGTGGCTATCCAGCTGTTCGTTGACTGCTGCCACTGGCTTGACAACCGTCTTGAGGGCTTGAACATTACTACTATTGGCGGTCATTGCTCTTCTCCTTAGATATCTTCTGTAACAAGCAGACCTTTGAGCAGGTGCTTGTCGATACCGGCCACTTCGCTCTCAACAACCGCCCCTGTCGTCCCCTCTATTGCCTCTCTCGCCTCCAGGTTTTTTGTTGCCGGGGCTGAGCCGCCGGGCTGGACCAGGGGGGCGGGGGCGGTGTTTTGGTTATTGGAGACCATCAGGTCGTTCTGGCGCACGGCCGGCACGCCCTCGATGAAGACATTGGGCGAGCTGGTTAAAAATTCGGCCTGGCCGCTGATGGTGCCTGACTTGGAGCCAAGCTCGGAGCCTGCTTCGTCGCCGGTGGATTTGGCAAACACCGAATCCTTGGTGCAGACCGGGTTGCCGTTGACAAAGACGGTGGCCGCCGTTTGAGCCGCGTCGGCTGAGCGGGCGATGTTGGTGTAATTGACCAACACCCTGGACTTGCCCACCGGTGTCCAGCACGGGTCAACAGTGGTGAGTACCCCCTGGCTTGCCGCGTGGACCGCGCTTTTTTTATTGATCAGGACATTCTGGCCCATGCTCGTTCCTTGGCTTTTATTTTCGGTATCTTGTCAAAATGGTTGTAAGTCAGTGCTAATCGTTTTTTGCCTTTCAGGCTGGTTGGAGAAAAATGGCGCCGCGCTGCGGGAAGGGGCCAGCCTCGCAGACCATTATGTTTTCCAGCGGCGGAAATTGCAGCTGGAACCTGGCACAGGCCAGGGTGAGGCCAAGGGGAATAAGGGCGGCGCCGGTATGGCCAATGGCCAGGTGGGGCCGCCATTCCTCCACAGCTTGCCGCTCCCGTGGTTCGGCCTGTTGCGGCGGCTGATCTGCCCCTGCAGCCGGGGGGGCGGGCCTCTTCTGCCACAGGGCGCTTGTCACCTGGTACCACTCCATCTCGCCCAGGCGATCGCCACAAAAGGGCAGGACAACGCCCTTGATCTCATCTGCTGCGGTTGCCGTCTCCGCCAGGCTAGTCGTCATTGCCGTGGCCAGGCCGGTCATTTCCTTGATATGCGCTTCGGCCGGGTGCGGCTCTTCCCTAAGGGCCGCGCCGCAGATGGTGGCAATGGCCACGGTGGCGGCGGACTGCGGCTGGAGGATCAGCCAGGCCGCCCCTTCGCCAGGGATGATCCCTTCCGCCCCTCCTTGGGTCATCAACCGGCCTTGCAGGGCGATCTCAATACAGCTCTGCGGGTCCACCAGGGAATCGACACCGCCAAAGAGGACGGTATCAAGCTCGCCCTGGTCAAGCTTGTGGCAGTATTTATTAAGGAGCGCTGCCGCCCCTGCCGTCTCCCGGCCAAATTCGCAGCTGCTGGCGGCCAGTTCCGGTTTCAGCGCAAGAAAGAGCTGCCAGAGATGGTCCTGGTTTAACGCCTTGCCCCTGGCTGTCGCCTGGTCTGGCAGCAGGGTGACAATGGCGAGCTTTTGCCAATCTGTCTCAGGCGGCAACTGGCTCAGGGCCTGGCTCAGGGCCTGGGCCGAATGGTGCTGGATGCGCTCTTCTGCCGTGGTCAGGTCAGCCAGTTCCGGCAGGCCACTAACAAGGGCAAAGGCGTCGCCAGAGCCGCCATCCGGGGCCGGAACGGCAACATCTTTACTGGGGCTGGCGCTGGTCATATTGGTGCCAACCATGCCCAGCAGGGCAAAGGGCTGGTCGCCGGCCACGCTGGAAAGGCCAATGCCGGTGATCTTTGTCCGGGGGAATGATTTTTTTTCGGCTGCTGCTGCTGCTGGGGATGCCGGTTGTTGGCTCTCTGCCTTTTTAGCACCAAGAAGTCCTAGTTTCATTTAGCTCGCCTCCTCTTCTGCGTCCAGGTCATTGAGCAGGATCCAGCTGGTGGTCTGATCCAGCGGGTCTTCTGGGAGGGCAAGGCGGTAGGTGAGCAGCACCTGTTGCTGGTCGATATCGATCTGCATGGTGTCGCAGGTCGCTGTCTCCTGGCTGGTCTGATCGCTTTTCTGGAGCGTTACTTGCGGCCGTGGCCCGGGCAGATTGATAAGCACTCCTTCTCTGCTACTGGCCGGCAGAAACCCTTTCAGGCGAATGGTTTCCGTCCCGGCAAATGGCTGGTTGAAGCGCTGGTCGGGCGGGGCGCAGTTGTGGAGGTCGGCCGGGCAGTGGGCCGGGTAGGGGCTGCCGCCGGGCGGTAACTGGGCCAGATCCAGCTCCTCCTGCAGGTCAAGGCGGGGCGGCCAGGTCAGGGGCAGAGGGCCGAAACCGGCCGGATTGACCCGGCTGGTGGGCTTAGTAATAAACTTGGGGCCCTGCTCGATCTGTGGCAGGGCGACTTGTTTAAGGCGCCAGCCCTTGTCGCTATAGCCTAGGCCCACCGGGTTTTTGGCGTAGATTTTCTCTGCGTTATTCGGGTCCGCGCCGCCATAGGCCAGCTCGTAAATAAGGGGGATCTCCTCCAGGGGCGCAGGCTTGCTCGGCACTGCCCCCAGCAGGCTGTTGTGCCAGCTCCGCCGGCCAAAGAGGCGCAGCTGTTTTTCCCAGAAGCTGTCGTCGGCCAGCCGTAAGCCCAGGTTGATATCTTGGGCCCTGACCCCGTTTCCTGCCGGTTTTACCGTGCCGGTCAGCAGGACCTCGCCGCCCTGCTTAAACGGCACCGTTTCCGTGCCGGCCACAAGGCTCGATTTGCCAGGCTCGGCCGTATAGAGGTCTTCCTCCACCACTGGGGCAATATCGGCAAGGGGCGTAATTTTGCCATGATCGTCAAAGGAGTAGCCGATCTTGAAGACAAAGGTCATCTGCGGCTTGCTGTCCCGGCTCCAGCCAGGGTAGAGGCCCGCGGGCCAGTCTGTTTTGTTGTCGACCTGGTACATGGGGTTATGGTTGCGGATTCTGGCCCGCCTGGGCCAGGGATTTTATTATCTGCTGACGGCTAAGCTGCTCGGCCTCAGGGCTTACGCCTAAGGGTTCGCCGGTCTGCAGGGCCAGCAGGTTGAGGATGTCACGGCCCGCCTGGCCGGCCTGGGTCGTGGCCGCCGAGAGCAGTCCTTGCCGGTCTAAGGCCTTACCCCTGAACCAGCGCTGGCCTTGGGGGACAGACTCCTTGTGTTCGAGCCACCAGGCGGTAGCGGCCTCATGGTCCGGCCTGGTTTTGCTGGAGCCTTGCTCTTCGTCGTCAACTAAATGCAGGCGAGGTTTGCCGGCCAGTGGTGTGCCGGTGAGCCATTGCCAGGCCTTGGCGGCGTAATCAGCAGTTGCCGGCTGTTGCAGACAGTCAATGATGATTTCCATGGCCGCCCGGCTGCCGTGCAGGGCCAGGAGGCGGGTACCCTGGGCCGGCTTTTGTTCCTGGTGACTGGCCAGGACCGGCAGCAGTTTCTCATCGCCAATAAGGGCGCCCAGACGGAGAAGCTCGCCCAGGCGGGATGGGTCTGATTCAAGCTCTACGGCGCGGCGCAGGGCTGGGGCTGCCTCAACATCCCCGCGAAGCAGACCGCCCCAGAGGGCCTTGGCCATCACCTCCAGGGCCGGGGGCTTGGCGCTGTGGGCGGCAGTGAGTCCTTTATAATAGGACCTGAACAGTTCTACGCCCACCTGCTTGTTTTCGGCCGCAAAGGCCAGGGCCGCGCCCTGCAGGTCGTGGTCGCGGTTTTGCAGTTCCGCCCGGTTAATCAGGCCTGGCTCAACCTCCTGGCTTCGCTGTTTGCGCCAGAGTTTAAAGAGCTGGGGGCGCAGCTTGGCCTGCTCTCGGTAGATACTCGTCAGGGCGTTGTCAGGGTCTTCAGGGCTTATATAGGCCAGGGCGGCATAGGCGCCGGCAGCTTCGGGGCCGTTATCAACGAGCCACTTACAGGCCTGGCTGAATGTTTGCTCTTTTGTCTGCCGGTTGGCGGAGCTAAGGCCGCTGGCCAGGAAGACAAAGGTGTCGGCCTCCTGGCTTGGCGGCTTCTGCTCGGCGCTGCTGGGGATTTGCCCTAAGACATGGAGATGGAGGCGCAACCGCCTTTCCAGGTTGGCAAGACGTCTGGCCTCCACCTCGGTTTCAGCAAGGAGAGCGAGGCGCTGCTTATAAAGGGCGATGGCGTCGCTTTTATGTTTTTCGGCCTGGGGGATGAGCATTAGGTTAATTCAACTCCACTGTTGCCCCCAGCAGCCTGTTTCTTCCCTTGGCGGCGGAGACGATCTCCCGGCCATTGAGTTTCAACTGACCATCGGCGAAAAGCTCAATGGTGCTTTGCCCGCATTGCAGGCAGATGTTCTCGGCCGCCTCGATGGTCAGCTTGCCGTCAGCCCTTTTCAGCTGGGGGGGCGGCAGTTCGTTATCACGGCGCAGACGGTTAAGGATCACCGGGCCGGTACTGGTCATGTTGGCCAGAACCTGATCATCGGCCTTGAGAAATTCAGCCTGGCCGGCATGGGCAATCACAGCCATGCTGCCCTGCTCGTCAATAGTGATTGCCTTGGCCTGGCCATCTTCCGCCTCGCTAACCGTGGCGATAAATGACTGACCGATCTGGATAGTTTCTATTTGCCTGATCTGCTCTATCTTGCGACTCATATTTGCACCTTTGTTTATATAAAAATCCCGGGGCTAATTGGCGCCCGGGGAGCCGCCCTTTAAATTTATCACCGGGGCGTTGATGGTGATGGAGGGGCCGTCTAAAATCAACTCGCCGCTTTTACTGATGGCAATGCCCCCCTGGCCGTTCTGGCTGATAAGGATCTGGCCGCCGCCCTGGCCGGAGATGGTGATATTGCTGGCCGCCTGCAGCTCGACATTACCGCCAGCCGCCATAATCTCCAGGTTCTCCTGCTGGACCCGGAGGCTGTGGGAGCCGGCGCAACTGGCTGTGATTCCCTGGCCGGCCAAGATTTCGCCGTTGCCGTTCTCCGCCCGGCTGAGAAAGTTTTCGCCGGCCGCCATCTTGATGTCGGTGGCGGCCTGGATCTCCGCCTCCTTGTTCTTGGTCAAGAGCTGCTGGCGGTTCTCCACCACCACCTGTTGATCAGCCCCAACCTCCACTCTCTGGTTGCCCCCCGACTCGAAAGTAATGGTCTTCTTGGCCTGGATCGCCATCTCGCCCTGCTCGCTGGTAAGGCTTGCCTTATGGCCTTGATGATGGGCCGTCAGCAGCAGGCTGTTTTGCTGCCCTTTGGTGGTAAGCCGGGTCATGTTCTCACCCTGACGGTCGTCCATGATAAGCTCGTTGCCACCCCAGGTGCGCAGGATATGCTCGCTGAAATTATTGCTCGTTACCGGGCTGGGGCAGGCCGGGTTGGGCAGCACGCCCATGATCAGCGGCCGGTCCAGGTCGCCGCCTTCGCAGGCCACGGCCACCTCGGTGCCGCTGTGGAGGGGAAAGTGGAGGCCGTAGTTGTTGCCGCCATAGGGCTGAAGCTGGCGCACCGGATGACTGGCGCTGCTCTTAGGCGCCTCGCCCTGGTCCAGGTCCAGGCGCAGCCGGTAGCGCCCCTGGTCGTCGAGATGGGCATAGGCGCCGCCGGAGCTCTCCACCCGGGCGGTGAATAGGCCTTGGCTGCGGCGGCTTGGCGGCCGGATGGGCCGGAAGGGGGCATCGGCGGGGATTAGTTTTAGCTTGTTGCGATACTCCATGGCCGCCTCACCGCCGGCCATACTCTGGCCCGCGGCCTGATCGCCACTATGCTCCACCTCAATGATCAGGTAATGGCCGTTTAAGGATTTTTCTGGGTGGCCGACCATGTTTATTTTGCGGCCGGGGCTGGCGGCCCGGCAGTCAGTCTCGGCCACAAAAACGCGCCGCTGCCAGTCTAGCTCTTCGCTGCGCAGGGCGGCCATGGCCTTGGCCTGATCCATATCCAGAACCTTTTCGCCGTACAGGTAGTTTTTGCCGCTGGTCCGAGGTTCTTCCTGCTGATTGGTTCTAACTGCCACCGGGCTTAGGCCCGGAGTCTCGTAGTTGTAATCCTTGACCTCCACCTGGCCCGTCTGCAGCGTGGCCTGGGGCCGGAAGGCAAAGATCGTCTCCCGGTCACGGTTGGCGCCGCTGTGCACCACATAGGCCAGCTCGCCGCCGCCGGTTAAGGGCTGCAGGCCTGCCACCTGGTCGTGGATCTGCAGCTGGGCCTTGTCCTGCTGCTGCGCAAAGCTGAAGAAGAGACCGTTATGGGCCATGAGCCGCGCCAAAAAATCATAGTCGGACTCATCATACTGGACGACAAACTCCCTGGCGGGATAGCTGGCCGTGGCATTCTCCAGACTGAAATCAGCCGGGGCCAGGCCGCCGCCTTGCAAGACCTCCTCAATCACCTGCGGGACGGTTTTTTGCAGGAAGACGCGGTTGCGGCGGCTCAGTTTTAACGGCGCCAGGGGCGAGGCAAAGGTGACGCTGTACTGATAGCGCTGAGCGCCGCCGTCGCCGATGTTCACCGTTTGGCCGGCAAAGGAGAAGCCGGTGACCACCCCGTGGATTCTGGGGGCGGACTGGCCAGGCTTGAGCTGCAGGACGATCCGTCGGCCACAGGCGTCAGCCGGTCTGATGAGACTGTTCGCCTCCAGACTGACGGAAAACCGGTAATCGCAGGACAGACCATGCTCGTTGCCCTGGAAATCTTTAACCAGGAAGGTGTTGTCCGGCACACCCTTGATCCGGCAGGCGAACTGGCTCTGGTTGGCGCTGTTTTGGCTAAAGAGATTCATGGTAATTTTTAGTGATCTGAATGTTTTTTCGGAGTGGTGCCGCTTCCCCAGCCGGGCTCTAACTGCCGCCCTGGTTGCTGGTGGAGCCGGCCATGGCCACGGCGTTGCTGTTTATTTCGCAGAGGGTGGCGTTGATGGTGATCTCGCCGCTTGCGGCGATCTCCACCGAGCCGGGGCCGTTTTGGATGGTGATTGGCCCCTGGCCGCCGGCCATGATGTTGATGTTTTTTGCCCCGGAGATACTAAGATTGCCGGAGCTGGCCGTGAGGCTGAAGTTTTTATTAACCACCTCCACGCTCATAGCCTCACCGGAGTCCACTACCATGTCGCCTTGGGCCTCGATTGTCATTTTGCCCTCTTCGGCCGCCAGGTGAAAATTTTCCCCCGCCTTCATTCTGATATCGGTGGCGGCCTTAAGGGAGATATCCTCCTTTCTGGTCATCAGCCGCTGGCAGTTTTCCACCGTGACCAGGTGGTCCTTGCCCGTTTCCATGCTTTGGCTTTCGCCCGCTTCCAGCTGCATGGTGGTGGCCGCCTTGGCCTCCATCATTCCCTGTTCGCTGGCCAACCGCAGCTTGTGGCCTTTGCTGGCCCCTGCGTCAAGAGATAAGATATTCTGGCGGCCCTTAGTGAAGAGCTCGATCTTTTCCTGGTCTACGGTGTCATCCATCAGCAGCTCGTTGCCGGCCCAGGTGCGGAGGATGTTTTCGGCCCGGTTGCGGCTGGTCACCGGGCTGGGGTTGGCCGGGTTGGGCAAAACACCCAGGATGACGGGGCGGTCAAGGTCGCCATTCACGCAGCTCACCAGCACCTCGCAGCCGGCATGGACCGGGAAGTGGAGGCCGAAGTTGTCGCCGCTATACGGGCTGACCAGGCGCATGGCGTGGCTGGCCTCGGCCGTCTGCTGCTGGCCATTGTCCAGATCAAGGCGCACCCGGTAACGGCCCTGCTCGTCGATGTAGCCGTAGTCGCCGCCGGCTGACTCCACCCTGGCGACGAGATTGCCCGTTACCATCCGGTTGGCCGGATGCTTCGGGGCATAGGGGGTGTCGGCCTTGATCAGGGTGAGCTCATTGTGATAGGTGGCTTTCGCCTGGTCCCGCCCCAGGAGAAATGCGGCCCCCTGATCGCCGTAATGGCTCACGGAGACCACCAGAAAGGCGCCGTTTCTTGCCTGGTCCGGATGGCCGTTAACGGTGATGACCTGCCCCGGGCTCACGGCGCGGCAGTGGCTCTTGGCCGTGAAGGTGAGGCGCTGCCAGTCCCATGAGCGCTGACGGATCCGGGCCAGGAGTTGCGCCTCTTCAAAGTTCTTGGCATTGGTGCCGTAGAGGTAGTCCTGGCCCGCGCCCTTGGGGCCTGGGTCGCGGCTGGCCTGGCCCTCGATGGCCTGGGACGGGGTTCGGTAATTATAGTCGCGGACCTCCACCTCTTCTGGCTGGAGCCTGGCTCGGGCCAGCAAAGAAGATATGGTGGCCTCCTGGCCCCGCACCGCCCCGCTTGCTGCCGCGTAGATCAGCTCTTCTTCCAGTCGCTCCAGTCCTTTACTCTCAGCGACGATGTGCAGTTCGGCCTGATCCTGGCCCTGCCGGAAGAAAAAGAAGAGGCCGTACTTGGCCAGCAGGCGGGCCAGGAAGTCGTAGTCAGACTCGTCATACTGGATGGTGTACTGGGCCGGCGGGTAATCGCCCGCCTTGGCCGCAATTTTTACCGTGAGATGGGGGGCCAGTTCTGGCTGGCCCAGGATCTCCTGAATGATATCCACCACGCTCTTTTGCAGGAAGACGCGGTTGTTGCGGTTTAAGGTGAGAAGATGGAGGGGGGAGACCAATTCCACCCTGAATTCATGGCCCTCGGGCTGGGGGCCCACATAGGCCGCGCTTTTCACCAGGCCGTGGATGGGCAGAGTGGCTACCGGGCCAAGCTCCAGGCTGGCGGCCTGGCCGGTGAGGGCGTCAATGTCCGGGAAGGTGGCGGAGAATAGCTGGACGGTGAAGAGGTAATCCTCAGACAACCCATGGTTGGCGCAGGCAAAGGAGGTGACCATAAGATCCCCCATGCCGGCCGCCCGGAAGGCGAACTGCTGGCTGTTGGCCGCGGCCAGCCCCTTTATCCCGGGCGGCGTCATGATCGGATCAAAATAGGCGCTCATGCCGAACACTCCGTGGTTTGCTTAGAGTCTTCGGCCTCATTATTTTCAGCCGGCTGCTGCTCCTCCTCCTCCTCTTCTTCTGGCTGCCGGTCGGCAAAGAGGCAGGAGAGCTCACCCGCCTCGTCTAACTCCAGGGTCAGGATGTCCGGCATATCGTCTTCGGCCATGAAGCCCAGGATGCTTGTGGCAATGCCTGGCATCAGCTGCTGCTCCAGCAGGGTATTGACGAATCTGGCCCCGGTGGCGGTTTGCTGGCAGCGGGCGGCCAGCGAGGCCAGGGCCGCGGCTGAGCAGCGCATCTCCATGGCGTGGCTCGCCTTGAGGCGGGCGGCAAGGGCGTCAAGCTTCAGGGCGACAATGGTCTCCAAGGCCGCATGGTCCAGGGGATAGTAGGGGATGACCTGCATCCGGGCCACCAGGGCCGGGGCGAAGTGGGCCATGAGCTGCGGCTCAATGCGGCTGGTGAGTTCTGCCGGGCCGGGGGGCTGCCACTCCTCTTGCTGGGACTCCTGCCCGTTGTCGCCATCTTCCGGCGGGGTGCAGGCCGCCATGATCTCGGCCGCGCCCAGGTTGCTGGTCATGATGATCATGGTGTTGGCGAAATCGATCTCGCGCCCTTCGCCATCGCGCATGAAGCCGCGGTCAAATACCTGGTAGAAGAGGTTCATCACATCGGGGTGGGCCTTTTCCACCTCGTCAAGGAGGATCACCGAGTAGGGGCGCTGGCGCACCGCCTCGGTGAGGACGCCCCCTTCGCCGTAGCCCACATAGCCGGGAGGCGAGCCCTTGAGCTGGGAGACGGTATGGCCCTCCTGGTATTCGCTCATGTTGATGGTGGTGATGAAGCGCTGGCCGCCAAACATCTGGTCGGCCACGGCCAGGGCTGTCTCTGTCTTGCCCACGCCGCTGGGCCCGGCCAGGAGGAAAACCCCTAAGGGCGCCTCGGGGTTGGCCAGGCTCGCCTTGCTCACCCGTACGGCCCGGCCCATGGCGCTGGTGGCCGCAGTCTGGCCAATGACCCGGCTGCCAATGGCCGCCTCAAAGTCCACCAAGGCGCTGATATCGTCGCTGACCATCTTGCCCACCGGGATGCCGGTCCAGTCAGCCACCACCGTGGCGATGGTCTGGCCGTTCACCTCGGCCTGCATCATTGGTGATTCACCCTGGGTGGCGTGGAGTTGGTCCTGGATCTGGCGCACCTGGCCATGGTCGATTTCCCCATCGTCTTGGCGCAGTTCACGGATGCGGCCCACCAGCTCCTGCTCCTGCTGCCATTGGGACTCATGCCTTGTCGCCTTCTCTTTGGTGGCGGCCTGCTCACTCACCAGGGCGGCCAGCTGGCGCTCATTGATGGTCAGCCCCCCGGCCCGGTCCTCCTCCAGATGCTTGATCCGCCCTTCCAGGTAGCGGAGATGGGCCTGGTCGCCCTCAATGGCGGATGGTGTGGCCGACTGGCCCATGCAGACCCGGGCCGCGGCCGTGTCGATCAGGTCAATGGCCTTGTCCGGCAGCTGGCGGCCGCTGATGTAACGGTGGGATAGACGGACGGCGGCCTCGATGGCGTCGTCGCTGATCAGGACATTATGGTGGCGTTGGTAGAGGTCTTTGAGGCCGCTGAGCATGACAATGGCGTTTTCCTCGCTGGGCTCCTCCACCTTGATCAGCTGGAAGCGGCGGGCCAGGGCGGCGTCCCGCTCAAAATATTTTTTATACTCGGACCAGGTGGTGGCGGCCACGGTGCGCAGCTCGCCCCGGGCCAGGGCCGGTTTCAGGAGATTGGCCGCGTCGCCCTGGCCCGCGTCGCCGCCGGCCCCGATCAGGGTATGGGCCTCATCAATAAAGAGGATTATCGGCGTGGCCGAGTTTTTTACCTCGTCGATGACCCCCTTCAGGCGCTGCTCAAACTCGCCCTTGACCCCGGCCCCGGCCTGGAGCAGGCCGAGATCCAGGGTTAAGAGGCGGACGTTGGCGATGATCTCCGGCACCTCGCCTTTAGCAATGGCAATGGCCAGCCCCTCGACAATGGCGGTCTTGCCCACCCCCGCCTCGCCCACCACGATGGGGTTGTTTTTCCGCCGCCGGCTGAGGATGTCCACGGCCTGGCGGATCTCCACGCCCCGGCCTAAGACCGGATCGATCTCGCCTGCCGCCGCCCTCTTGGTCAGGTCCACGGTGAAGTTGTCCAGCATGGTGCCCTCGCCCCCTTCGGCCGCAGCCGCAGCGCTCTGGCCGCCGTTTTGGCGGGGCGGGGCGGCGTTGCGCGATTCTTCGCTGGAGCCGGCGGTTAGCTCCCGCCAGTTGGCCCTAAGCTGCTCCAGGCCAATGTCGTCCAGCAGGGCAAAGGCTTTACCTGGCAGGAGGGGGAACATCTCCAGCAGGGCATCCAGCAGGGCGATGGAGCGGATCTGCTCGCCGCCGTAATGGAGGGAGGTGGCGAGCCAGGCCCGTTCCAGCCATTGGAAAAGGGCCAGGCTGAAGCTCGGCTTGCCATGGTTGCCGGCTGGCAGGCGGCTTAGGTCGTCAAGGGTGGCCTGCCAGAAGGTGTCCAGGTTTAGTTTGAACTGGTAGAGAAGGCGGTCAAAATCACCGCCGCCTTCCTCCAGAAGCTTGATGACCACATGCTCCATGGCCACCTCGTAATGGCCCCTGGTGGCGGCAAAGGAGGCCCCGGCCTCAATGGCCTTGGCGCAATGGGGGTTTAGGCGTTCCAGTAAGACTTTCAGGTTCTTGACGTCCATTGATATCCTCGGCTTATTGTATATATGCTCTCTCGCATAATTTTATTTTGCCGTATAAAGCCTGCTTTTTAGGCTAGGTCAGAGTCCATAGGCTCTGCCACTATTGTCTCTGTTCGTTATGCCGGGCCCTTGTCCTCTGGCCCGGGTTTTTATTGTTGCCGCAAGCGCCTTAAGAAGATTATCCCACCGTTGTCGTCTCCTCGGCCAGGACCGAACTGGGAATGGCGATGCGGGCCACCTCGGCCAGCCACTCTCCCAGGCAGGTGTTCCAGCCCAGCATCAGCTCCTCGCCGCCGCCCAAGACCTGCTGCTGTTTTTGATCCGGCCGGACCAGCAGGATGATGTCAAAGGTGATGGTCAGGGGCAGGTAGTGGCGGATGAGGCGGGCCAGGCGGCGGGCCTGGTCGCGGCCTGGGAGCAGCTCCTTGGCGCGGCTGGCCGGCATGGGGCCGATCTCGATCTTCACCTTGCGGCTCACATCGAGAATGCGCTCCCCCAGGATGCAGTTGCGGCCCAGGCTTAGACCCTCCTCGCCGTCCGCCCCCAGGGCGGCCTGGTTGTCAACCTTGACCCAGGTCGGGGCAAACTGCTGGACGCGGGCCTTGATGTCGCCTAAGAATTCCCGGACCACACCGGTGAGCCCGGCCCCGTTTTTCACCCGGTTGCCCATGGTGCTGGCAAAGGTGAGGACCTCTGGCTGGCCGGTCAGCCCCATATTGCCGGTCAGGGCGGCCAGGTAGCGGTTGCTGATATGGGCGGCATCCCTGGTCAGGGGTGGATGGTGTTTCTGCCAGGCCCGGAAGAGCAGCTCATAGATCCGCCGGTTGAAGATGGCGAAGAACTCCTGAAAGGCCAGGGCCTCATTCTCCTCACCGGCGGCCGCCTGGAGAAAGTAGTGGGGCAGGGGTGAGTCAACGCCGCAAAGCCCCATGAAGTTTAGTTTAAGCTCCAGCCGCTCCTGCTCATCTATCTTAATGGCGCGAATATCGCCGGCCGGGAAGGCTAGGTCAGGGGCGGCAATAAGGCGCAGTCGCTCTGAAACGCCCTGGTGGCCCTTTGCCCCGTCGTCACCCAGCAGGGTGTTAAGGAGCCGGACAGCCTGATAGAAGCTGTACGCCCCGCCGTTATCCAGGAGATCCTGGCTTAGATGGGAAAATTTTCGCCAAATTTCGGTTGCCATGTAAATTCCTTGTTGGAAGGAAAGCAGGTGATCCTGGTCTCGACAAAGCTGTTGATGGTGGCGTACATCCCCAAGAACTCGTGGAGGACCAGGCCGAAGAGGTGGATGTCGGCCCGGGAGAAGAAGTTTTCCTCCTTGATGGTCAACTCCACCCGGATGCCCCGGGTCAGGGTGCCCTGGCGGATCATGTCCACCGGTTTCACCTTAACCTCGCTGATCCCTTCAATGCGCAAGCGGTTCTGCTCCTGTTCCGTCCAGTCATAGAGGGAGAGGAGACGCTTTAACGCCTCGGCCGAGCTCAGCGAGCTGTAGTTTAAGGAGAGGTGCGAGATCAGGGCCAGGCGGAAATCATCGTTGGCCGGCGGCCGCAACTGGCGGGAGGGCCGGGCGAGATTGGTGGGCTGGACATAGGAGGGGATGGTGGCCGTCTCGCCCTGAATGGTGTTCTCCACCAGAAACTGGCGGGGATAATCGCCGTTACTGGCCGTAATGGCGCACGACAGGGTCTCAGGCGTGAAGCGCAGATCGCCGCCCACCGAGAGGTAGTTGGCCGGCCCGGCCCCGTAATTACGGCTCACCACCTGGAAGAAGCGGTCCTCCCCGGTCTGGCCGGCCGCGCTGTTCATTGGTCGGTATTGGCGTCTTTCCCCGCTTTTTTTCTCCAGGCCCACCACCTCGTCGACACTGTAGACCTGGATCCCTTCCGGGGCGCCGCCATCGGCCACCAACCGATACTCCTCGCGGCGGTGGTCGATGGAGAGCGGTTCACTGTCAAGGTGGAAGAGGTTCACCGCCGGGGCGCAGTGGAGGCGCAGATTGTCGCGCTGCAGCTTAAACTCCTTGCCAAAGGTGTGGTTCAGCTGGATCTCGATCTCGAAGCTGTGGCAGTATTCGGGCCAGGCCACCTTCTCCAGGGAGTCGATGGCGACAAAGAGATACTTCTCCAGGAAGCCGAAATACTCATGGAGGAGATGAAAGCCAAAAAAGCTGCGGCCGGACAGCGGGGTCAGCATCTCGTCAAGGCCAAGATGACAGGGCTGGAGCGCCTTCTGGCCGGGGAGGAGAGTGGCCGTGGCCTCCGGGTTGTCCGGGAAGGTGATCCGCAGCTCTTTAACGTCGCGGGTCAGGGCCTGGTGGAGTTCCACCGCGGTGGCCTGACCCGCGTGGAGGTAGAGTTTCAGGGTGGAGAGATCCAGGCTGTCGGCCAGCAGGCCGGCGTCAAGCTGGAGACCGATGGCGAGCCTTGTCTGGCCCGGGCTCACCTCGGCCAGCTCCACCTTGTTAATCTGCAGGGGCTGGAGCTCCACGGCGCAGGAGGAGCGGAAGCGGCAGGGGACCCGGTCCTCGCCCACCGCCCGACTGAGCACCATGGTGCCCTGGTCCAGGGTCTGGGACTGCTGCAGTTGGCCGGGCCGGGGGGCAAACTGGAGGATGGTCATGGCCGGCAGGGGCCGGAGAAAGTGGGGCCATATCTGGCCCAGCAACGACTCGCACACCTGGGGGATATCATCGTCGATGCGGCGGCGCACCTGGGCGGTGAGATAGGCCACCCCCTCCAGGAGCCGTTCCACATAGGGGTCGCGGTCCTTGATGGCGGCCAAGTTGAGCATCCGCGCCTGTTCGGGAAAGGCGGCGGCAAATTCCTGTGACTCCTCGCGCAGGAGCTGCAGTTCCGTCTCGAAATATTCACGCATAGGCTGTTCTCTGCTCTTTCAGGGCGACTTCGGCCTTGCCGCCGTTGACAAAGGTGGCAACCCCGACAAGGGGCATACCGGCAACAGTCTGGCCTCTGATCTCAAAGTGGAGGCGGTTGGCCGGGTCCTTCTTCTCTTTCAGGTAGCTGACCCGGACATTTATCAGGCGGGGCTCAAACAGGTCGATATTCTCCTGCACCGCCGTTTGCAGGCGGTTGGCCGAGTAGGGCAGGTTGAAAAATATTTCGCCTAAGTTGGGCATGCCGTAGCCTTCCAGGTGACTGACGCTCTCCTGGCGGGCGTTGAACAGGCGGGCCAGATGATCCTCGATGGAGGCCAGCAGGTCGGCGGCGGCAAAAGGGGCGCCAATGGGTACGCCACTGGCAAAGTGGCCGGTTAATATCTCAAAGATGGAGTGATTCATGGTAAAAGGGGTCGCCCCCCGAACATGGGCGCAGTTCTTTAAACCGGGGTGTTTCCCGGCCCAAGGGGGTGTGAACCATTGCCTGTAGCCGTCCATAGGATGGGCTGCCGGACTCTTCTGGCGAGACCACGGAGAGAGAGAGGGCCTTTGGCCAGAGAGTTGGCTCTGGGGGACGAGGTAACAGATTGACCAGGGGGTAAGGCCATCATGGCGTTACCCCCTGGAGAGAGACCTTCTTACCTGCCTTCGGTCCAGGAGTCGGCGAACTCGATATTGCCGTCCACATAGGTCCAGGTAATCTTGGCGTAGCGCATGGAGACCTTCTCGAGATGGGGATAGCGCTCCTTGTCAACATCCTTGACGTTGTGCATGCAGGGGCTCACCGAGGTGATCTTCACGTCCTCAAGCTTATGGCGGAAATACTCGGTCTCGTTGCCGGTGTCATCGATGCGGTACCAGCTTAGGACCACCTGTTTCAGGGTTTGGCCTTTACTCACCGCCTTATATAGATAGGGGCTGGCATTATCAAAGGCCTTGAGTAGCTCAAAGGGCTCATGCTTCCGGGTGCCGGTGAGGCTGCCGGTATCGTTGTCGGTGGGAATCCGCAGCTCATGGTCAAAGCCGAGAACTTCGATGCTCTGCTCACGGCCGCTGACAGCTACCGGGCCGTCGATTGTACTTCCCTGGTCGTCTTTAATCCACATGTAGGCAGGAATTGCCATGGTTTACTACCTCCGTAATAAAGTTGGTTTGGTTGGTTGTTGACTCGCTAGGGCCATAGCATCATCAGCCTTAACGACTCCTTGCTAATCCTTGTCCCTGGGCATCTGGGCCACCAGTGACAGCTTGATATCAACCCCTTCCACCTGGAAGTGGGGGATGACATAGAGGCTGACACTGTAATAGCCCGGATTCTCAGGAATTTCTTTGACGATGACCTTCCCCTCCCTGAGGGGATGGGTGGCGATGAGTTCCGGATCAGGATCCTTCATCTTGGTGACCAGCTTCTGGATCCAGTCGTTCAGCTCGTCCTCGAGAACCTGGCGGTTCTTGGTGCTGCCGATATTCTCCCGCTGAATAACCTTGAGGTAATGGGCGATCCGCGAGATCAGGTAGATATAGGGCAGGCGGGCGTTAATCCGGCTGTTGGCCGTGGCCTCCGGGGTGGAGTACTCCTGGGGCTTATGGGCCGACGAGGCGGAGAAGAAGCAGGCGTAATCGCTGTTCTTGTAATAACTCAACGGGATGAAGCCCAGGTTGGCCAGCTCCAGCTCCCTGGTCTCGGGGATCAGGATCTCCGAGGGGATCTTTACCTGGCTGCCCTTGCCGGCATCGTACAGGTGAACCGGCAGATCCTCCACCTTGCCACCCGCCTCCGGCCCCCTGATGTTGACGGCCCAGCCGTTTTCGGCAAAGCTGCGGCTGATATTGGCGGCAAAGGCAAAGGCGGCATTGCCCCAGAGATAACGGGAATGATCGGCGCCGCTCACCTCTTCTTCATAGTTAAAGCTGCGCACCGGGTTGGTCTCCTGGCCATAGGGGAGGCGTAGGAGGTAGCGGGGCAGGGTCAGGCCCACATAGCGCGAATCCTCCTTTTCCCGGAAGCTGCGCCAGCGGATGAACTCCGCCTTCTCCATGTAGGTGGAGATATCGTTGATCTGCGGCAGGTCGCTGACGTTGCCCTTTTTGAAAAAGCTTGGGCCGGTGGAGGAGAGGAAGGGGCAATGGGCCGCGGCCGCCACCTTGGACACCTCGGTGAGCATGGCGATATCCTGGGGGGAGCTGTCAAACTCATAGGTGCCGATTATGGTGGAGACTGGCTGGCCGCCCGGGGTGTCATACTCATCCACGTAGATATGTTTGTAGAGGCCGGTGTGGATTGTCTCAGCGGCGTCCTCGAAATCCTCCCGCAGCGTCTCCTTGTCACAGTCGAGCATCTCCACCTTGATGTTAGAGCGGAAGTCGGTGTGGTCCACCAGGTATTTCAGGCCGCGCCAGGTGGATTCAACCTGCTGGAACTTGTCATGGTGGAGGACCTGGTCCAGCTGTTTACTGATGGATGAGTCGATCTGGGCGATGTAATTATCGAGCAGGCTCTTGTCAATCCGGTTGATCTCTTGATCGCTGCCGGTGGCAAGTTCCAGGAAGACCTGGATGCCGGCCGTAATTCTTTTGTTTAGTGACATCTCCGCCAGGTTAACGGCATCGGCAAAGGAGTCCAGTTTCAGGTTGTCTTCAAAGGGTTCAACATCAACCAGACCACAGAGCCGTTCGTAAATTGATTCGTCGGCTTCTTTGGTAATAGTTGCTGTTCCGGTGGCCTGGGATGAGCTATCTTCAATCGCCATTCTTATTCTCTCAGAGCTGTTGCTGTAGTTTGCTTAACCACATACGATTGTTAAGGTGGGTGAAGCGGCCAAAACAGTTCAAACTTTTTCGAGCAGGTTGATTTGTTGTTCTTGCCACTTAAGAATTAATTGAATCAATGCCTTACGTGTTGGGGTCGGCCTCAATAATTTTTTCAAGGTGCTGGCGCAGCCCCTCCAGTTCCGGTTGATCATTGACGATCTTCTCCATCTCCTTGCGGAAGCCGATATTGTCCAGCAGGTTGGAGCGCAGGTCTTTGAGCAGGTTGCGCATGGCCAGCAGGCTGTGCAACTCAGGAATCTGCTTGGCCACCTGTTCGGGATGGAAGGAGTCAATGCTGTCTAAGGTGAGGTCAACCTTGATCTCGCTCTCGTCATCCTGGCTGGTGTTGGGCACGGAGATGGTCACCTGGGGCGCCATGTTTTTCATGATCGCCTTAAAGTTGTTCTTGGTGATATTGATCCGCTCCCGCTCGGCCAGGCGCCCTTCCGCCTTACCGTTGGAAAAGTCACCCATCACCAGCATGTTTAAGGGGAGCTCCATCGTTTTTTTGGCATCGCCGGTTTCCACGTCCAGGGAAAGGTTAATGCGCGCCTTTGGGATCTCTTTCTGAAAACTATCCGCCATTTCTCTTATCTCCTTATTGATTATCGCGGAGCTTTAGGGACCCTTGAAAAAAAGGCGCCCTACACTCTCCGCCCGCAAGCTGATGCCGCCTTAGTGGTAGCAGCTCGTCTTTTGCGCCACCATGACGGATTAGTCATGGTGGCAGATAGGTAATTATCTGTAAGCCCAGTTCGTTAATCAGTCGTGAACCGGAATTTTTTACTGTTAGAGCAGCCTGGCCGCGGCCCCGGGATTCACCCGGCAGATGGCGACCATGATCTTGTCAATCTGGCTGGCGAGCTGGCTTTTCTCTTCTGCCTTGGCCTTTTTCTGCGCTGTTTTCATGCTGTCAAGGTAACGGCCCCACACCTCAATGGCCAACTGCGGCTCCCAGTTCTGCAGGTCCTGCTCCTCTATCATCTCACTCAACTCCTGCAGCAGGGGGAGGGCGATATCATGGCGCTTCGCCTCCTGGCAGAGGCTGGCCTGGGCCAGTTTCCGCAAGAGCTGCTGCCGGTCGCTGGCGGCCGGATAGTCATGGAGCAGGTTCAGGCCCTGGCTTAGTTTTTTCTGGCCCAGGAGCTCCCGGGCCTGGCCCGTTATCTCCTGCAAGCCCTGCTGCCAGGCGTCGCTCTTTTCCCCACCAGCCTCGCCACTACTGGTGCCCTTCGCCTCCTGGAGCTCCTCAAGCCATTGCCGGGTCTCGGCGGCGGCAAAGGGCTCGCCGTTATCAAACTGGAGATTGGCCAGTTCTGGCAGCCTCTCCAGCAGATTGAGGAGCTGGTCGCTCAGGTAATCGGCTATATCCTGGCGGCCCATGCCGGCGGCGGCTCGGGCCGCGGCCATCTGCAGGTCCAGGTTTACCTGGCCCCCCGGCTCGAAAAAGAGCTCCTCGCTAAGGAGGAAAACCTCCTCGGGAGTCTGGTTGCCGGTGGCGTTCTCAAGCTGATTGAGGGCTGCGGCCCGCATGGCTGGCAACCTGGTCTTGCGGTTATCATGGGGGGGCTGCTTGAGGGCCCCCCAGCGTAGCGCCCGGCTATAGGCCGCGGCCTGCAGGTACTCCTTTTTGCTGAGCAGGTAGGCGCGGATGGCGCGGGTGGAGTTCTGCAGTTCGAGATCAGAGGAGACCTCTCCGGCCGGCTGGGCCGGCGGGGCTGTTCTCGTCGTCTTTGCTGGCGGGGTGGCGGTCTGTTGGCCGGGAGTGGTTATCTCCTCTTCCTGCTCCGCGCTGGGTTCCTCCTCAACAACCTGCTCGGCCAGCCACTGGTTGAGAATGTTCCAGACCGGCGGCTCATCGGTCTCGAGTTGCTCAGCTTGGCCATTGACCGCTGCCAACGCCTCGCCGATGGTCTGGTAATCTTCGCTCCCGCCCTCACCGGCATACTCCCGGGCATAGAGTTCCAGTTTTGGCGTGTTGAGCCAGCGCAGGGCTGCCTCCCGGGCCCGGGGCCGCCTGGGGTGGCAGGTATCCCAGAAGTTCTCGGTGATGAGGCGATAGGCGCCGACTCCCTCCCGCAACCCTGCAACCCCCCGGTTGAAGGTGGCGGCCAGGAGATAATAGCCGGCCACCCGCAGATCCTTGCTGGTCTCGGTGAGGATCTTGGCGGCCAGTTCCTCGATTAAGGGGTAATCGTTGGCCTGGAGCTTATTGATCTCCTCCTTGATCTGGACGAAGTTATCGTCATAGGCCGGATCCTCGCCGGCCCCTTCTCCTGCCAGGGGAGTTGCCACCTCATTGAGCCAGCTCATTGGAGCATCTCCCCCCGGCCGGCGTTGTAAAGCAGGTCGAGCATGCTGGTGCTGTCATTGTCCAGCATATGCTGCAGGTCCCGGACATTGCGGGCCACGGACGGGTCGCCCAGCGCCTTGCTCAGGTCAAGAATCAGGCCGTCATCATCGCCAGGGGAGATGAGGGCGGAGAAGCAGGAGACCGTGACCGGCCGGAAAAAGACAACCAGGCTGGCCTCCATCTCGGCCGAGGCCTGGTTCCAGAAATAGTTAAAGCGAACCATTCTCTCCTCCAGGATGGATTCAACCATCTGGAGCCAGAAAAGCAGGGTTGGCGAGGGATCACCGCTGGCTGGCAAGGGAAAGCGGATTCCCCAGGAGGTGCGGGAGGAGGAGCGCTGGATCACCTTTTTCAAGGCCTTGTAGAGGGCAAAGATCACCTCTTCCCGGTTTTCCCGTGTCCGGCCTGGAAAGGAACCGGCCCAGAATTCACCCACCGTCATGGTCTTGATCAGGCCGATCTCCTTTTCCAGGAGGGTCCGGCGGCTCAGCTCATCCCCGGTCCGGGCCAGGCGGTCCACATCGGCGCAGAAGTCCTGGAGGGATAACTCGCTCCTTGTCCCACCGGCCAAGCCGTGGGCCTTCTTGAGGAAATCGTCATAGACACAGGGCACGGTGGCGGGCATGGTCAGAAATAGCGGCTCGGCCACGGTGGAGAAGGTGGCCACCGGGTACTTGCGGCCGCTCTTGTCCCGGGAAGGGGAGATGGTGCCCACCACGGTCCGGTCATTCTCGCTGCCGATCATGACGAAACTTATGGCCCCAAAGTTGTCCAGGGTCTCTTTATACTCCTCCTTGCCCCGGCGCTGCACCTCGCCCACTCCTTCCTGGAGCCAGTTGACCAGGGCAACGGATTCCCTGGAGACAACATTATGGCGGATAAAATCGGCGTGGAGCGGCATCTTGCCAAAACAGCCGGTTAGATCGGCCTGACCCTTGCGGCTGGCCCCTTTGCTTTTTTTCGATAAAAATCCGAGCATGATTTCCTTATCTTTTTTACCTCAGCGCCGCCTATGGCCGAGGTTTATGCGGAGCTCACTCCCCAACGACGCCCTTGGCTTATCCTACTGGTTATTAAAATAGGCTGGTGGGCAGGGCATATCCGCTGAGGGCGTTTTTGGCGAAGACGTTACCGGCCCGATCTGCCTTGAGCTTAAATTTCACTTCAATGGTGGAGCTGTTGCTGCCCTTCATCTTCCAGGCGCAGAGTTGCTCCCGGCTACTTTTGCGGGCCATTTTGCTGCTGTCCAGGAGGCGGAAGAGGGCCCAGGGGCCCCGGTAGCTCCGCTCGGCCGAGGAGGTGGCCTCAAGGCCGATCACGCCCCTGATCTGGGCCGAGCTTGCCTCGCCCTTGCCCGGCCAGTTGAACTTCACCCACTCCTGGGGGCCATTGCGGTAACGGTACTCCTGGCCGTTCATCGAGAGCAGGGACTCGGTTAACCCCTTGGCGGGGATGGGGTAGACGAAGAAGGTGAATTGCGGTTCATCCCGGCCCTTGCGAAAGAGGCCGGATGAGATAACCTGGGAACGGCGCAGGCCGTTTAAGGCCTGCTTGCTGAAGCGCGGCCCCTCTTCCAGCCAGGTCTTGACCTGCCATTTGCCGCCGCGGCCCTTGGTCAGAAACGGCTTGAGATACTCATCGACAAAGGCCCAATAGATGCCTTCCTGGGGGTTGAAGAAGTCGGACACCTCGCCGGGGGAGGCGTCATCGCCGTTGCGATCAAAGGGATATTTGCCGCTTAAGGTCTGCCTGTACTGGGTTACGACCTTGTTGCGCCACTGCTGCTGGAGATCCACACTCGCCTCCTGCAGGACGCTGGCCCAGGCGTTGCGGATTGGTGAGACGAACAGGTTTTCAGCCACCTGGCGGGTCCGCGGCTCTATGCCGTTGAGCATGCTGGTGGTTGTCACCCAACCCTTATAAAGTTCTTTTTCTCCGCCACTGCCGGCGAGAATATTGGCGGCAAAGGAGCTGGCCTCGCGGCTGACATTGACAGCCGCCTTCAACCGTTCCAGCTCGCCTTGAATAGCGGAAAGCGAGAGGAGGTACTGGTTGAGAAGGAGGCTGGTGTTCATCTTGTCGGCCGGGTTGGCGAATTTGCGCAGGTCGGCAAAGATCGAATCCAGTTCCTCCACCGGCAGCCGTTCAGCAAGGCTGTCGCCCTCACCGATGGGTTCGTGGAGGTTGATATTCTT
Organism: Thermodesulfobacteriota bacterium; assembly: GCA_039714595.1. GTDB lineage: Bacteria > Desulfobacterota > Desulfobulbia > Desulfobulbales > SURF-16 > JAOZSN01. The sequence continues at coordinate 22,278 of JBDLJA010000027.1, forward strand.
TTCCAGCGTCCGCATCAGCTCACCGATTGGTCCCTCCCGGCGGGCAACTTTCAGTGTTTTCTTAATGCCATCCTCAAGGGAGGTGGCCGGTTCATACCTGATGCTGGCGATCAACTGGAACCAGGCCATGGCATAATCGTTAAAAAATTGTTGGCGGATATCGCTCTCAAGCTGGGCGGCGAGCTGGGTATCGACATTAATGTTGGCCTTCTCCTGCTCTGGCTCAGCACCTTCTGCTGTATCCGCCGGAGCCAGAGCTGCGCTACTTTGGGGGGGGCTATAGGAGCCCAATACCCAATCGCCACGGCTGGCCGCCGCCACCACGTCCTTGATCTCGGGATGGACAAACTCCCGCCAGCCCTTGGCGGTATAAGCGCCAGGGAGCTGGTACGAGGAGGTCATCAGACCGCGGCCTGACCCCATGATCAGATCATCCAGCCCCTTGGCTTTCAACGAGACCTTGGCCTTGACCTTCAGTTGGGCATAGAGGCGCTCGGCGTTGGGCGGGGTTCGCAGGTTCTCCTGGGCCCGGGAGACGAGGTCCTCACGCAGCTGCCAGGCCGCCACATGCAAAGTCTCCTCGCCCTTCTCGGCCCGGAGAATGTGGGCCAGGTAGAAACGGACCATCTCTTCAAGCTGGCCGGACTCCTCTTCGGAGAAGGTCGTTTCTGATTCGGCCCGCATGATCAACCCCTTCCAGGTCGTGGCCAGCACCGGGGCGGCCGTGTCAAGGTCGAGGTGATCCGGCTCGGAGACCATTAAATAGGCCTGCAACTCGGTGTAATAGCGGTCGCGGAGCTTGGCCCGACCCTGTTCGTCGAAGGTGTCCCATTGCCGGGCAAAATCACCCAGGCGGTACTCCATGTGGCGCAGGGTGGTGTCAAAAAAGGCGAGCTTCATGGAGTTGAGCATGATCTCTTCTAATGGCTGGATCTGCTCATCGCCCTGGTAGATCCCGAAGACCAGATGCCAGGGCAGCTTCTCCTCGTAGCGCAGGAGCTTCTGGTAATGGCTGAAGCTGTCGGCCAAGGCCGGATAGATGCCGGCAATGGTCTGGCTCTTAACCTTGATCTGTTTTTCCAGCCCTTGGGCGGCACTGGTGCCGCCCCGGACCAGGAGGGTATTGCTGGTAAAGGAGGTGGAGAGGAGGAGGAAGTTGCCGATGATCAGGGCCACGGCGGCCATAATCCAGGCCGTTTTCATCCAGCGCTGGATCAGGACGCTCCGGCGGTTTTTCGTCACCGCCTGGGAGTTGGGGAAGATAACGTCCTTGAACAGTTTTTTGATAAAAAAGCCACTGCCGGCCGGAGTCGCATGGGGGTCATCCTCGGCCAGCCGATCGACAAAGCCGAAGGCATGGCGCAGGTTGCCGACGATACGCTGGATTGGCGTGCCCTCCTGGGCCCCGCTGGTAAAATAGACGCCGCAGAAGCGGGGAGTCTCCTGGTACGGGTTCTCCTTGATCAGCAGATCGAAGAATGTTTGCAGGTTTTCGCACGCCTCCTTGAACTGGTAGGGGAAATCGAAGATCTGGTTTTTAAAGGAGAGTTTGCGCTGCAGGGTCATCTTGTGGAGACGCTGCTGGTTGAGCCGTTCATAAAGGGAGGTGAGGCGCTGGGCGAAGAGATCGGAGATGTCCTGCTCCGACTCCTCGTCCACCAGCCAGGCGCCCCAGACCTGCTGGCGGTCCTCCGCGCTCATCTCCTCAAAGTAGGAGCTGAAGCCGTGGAGGAGATCGGTCTTGGTGACGACAAGATAGACCGGAAAGATGCCGCCCAGGTTGCTCACCAACTCATTGAGGCGGTCGCGGATCACCTTGACATGCCATTTGATCCCTTCTTTGTCGGCGGTGAGAAGCTCGGCCAGGGAGACTGCGACGATGACGCCGTTCACCGGCATCTTGGGCCGATATTTACGGAGCAGGCCGAGAAAGGCGGTCCACTCCTGCTTGTCGTCCTCCTCGGTGGTGTAGCGGCCGGCGGTGTCAAGCAGCACCGCCTCGTCGGAAAACCACCAGTCACAGTTGCGGGTGCCGCCAAACCCTTTAATGTCGGAGTTTTCGCCGATGTCATAGGGAAAGTGGAGACCGGAGTTGCGCAGCAGGGTGGTTTTGCCGGCGGCCGAAGGGCCGATGATTAAATACCAGGGCAGGGCGTAGAGGGCGGCATTGCCGCGGTGGCCAAGGCCGAGACCCGAGGTCTTCAGGGCGGCAATGGTGGAGTCCATCTTCTCCTTTAGCTCGGAGATCTCCACCTGGCGGTCCGGGCCGGCCTCACCGCTGTTTTGCAGGGCGTCATGGAACTGGTCAGAGCGGCGGCGCACCCAGAGCCAGCGACCAAGAAAGATGGCCCCAACCAGCAGCAGGAGACCCAGCATGGTAAATAACCTGGCCCGTTCGCTTTCCAAGCCGATATAGGGGCCGCCCCACCAGATCAGCGAGAGCAGCAGGGTAACGCCCATGGCTGTGCTGCCGGTTCTGCCGAGGAGAAAGCCCTGGAGAAAGATAAGAAAAGTTTTCATAAAACAGGTCCGAAAATGTCTTCGTCGTAGTTGTTGGCGGCGAAATCAACGATGTCTTCGTTGCTGGCCGAAATCACGGTGAGGCTGCTGTCCATGGCGCGGTGAACCACCACGGAGTAGCCGATATAGGTAAAGAAGATGGTGGAGACACAGACCACGCCGATCACCCAGTAGGGTACCTCCCGCCGGACCCGGTTCAGCACCCCGGCCTTGGGCACCCCGTCTAAGGAGATTACCGGGTCCACCATGCCCCGGTAATGGTCGATCTGGCCGCGCAGGTCCACCTGCAGGGCGGTGAGCTGCTCCAACCCCCGCATCTTGTAGATCCCCTCAAAGCCGAGCTGCAGGCAGATATAGTAGAGTTCCAGCAGGTCGGCGTTGATCTCCCCGCCCTGGCGCAGGGTGTTGAGCTTCTCGAAAAAAAACTCACCCGCCTCATGGGTGCCGAACATCTCGAGCTGCAGCGGGTTGCTCATCCAGTTCAGCCGGCCGGACCAGCTTGAGCCCAGTACCGTCTCATCCACATAGGCGGCCAGGGCATATTTGGCGTGGCGCGCCGTTTCCATGCCGATCTGGCGCTCAAAGGCCAGCCGCTCCATCTCAGCGAAACCGGCCATGATCCGTTCACGAAAATCCTCCTCCAGGTCCGCCCCCCGCTCTTCGCCCCGAAAGAGGGCGGCCAGGGATAACACGGTGGCGGCGCATTCCAACAGGGGGTTGCTCTTTGTCTGCTCGCTGTTCGTCATGTTTTTATTGCTATTGGTATTTTTTGTTATGTGGTTCGTTAAAATCGTGGGCCCAAGGTGGTGGAGAATCGCGTATTGTCACGGGACCCAAAAGGTTTACCCTTCGGGCCTCTGCTCCTTTACTCCTGAACCGTTACCAGTTCCACCGTGGCCTCGGCAAAGTGCTGGGGCAAAAAGACCGCCAGGCTTTGTTCTTCGACGATCTTGTTCCAGAAATCGCCCCGGGGTTCCAGGCGGAAGTATTCCTGGCCGCTCTTGGTGGCCAGTTTGGCGGGAGGGCGCTGGGTATGAACCAGTTTGACGCCGGGCAGGGCCGAGGCCACCACCATCTCGATGGTGTCGCGGGAGCAGGTCTTGACCTGCCTGGCGAAATCGGTGATCCACTCGGGATTATCATCATCGCTAAAGACCCCCAGGAAAAAGGTGGAGCCGGTCAGGATCTCTTCGTCGATATCACTGACGCTGAGCAGCGCCTCGCTCTCCTTGATTAGATCAAGGCTTGCCGCCTGACTGGGCATGGTAACACTGACGATGCTGCCCAGGACCTGCTCGAAACTGCTGAGAAATTGGCGCAGGTCGGTGTGGCGGTAGACCGGGATCTTGTTGGCGTCCGCCTCCGGGCTGAAGGTGCAGAGGGTGCCCATGGCCTGGCAGAGGGTGCGGTAGAGCGGTTCCGGATGGAGGTCCTGGTGCTGTTGGAAGTGGACGAGCTGCGGCAGGGTGGCGTTAAGCACCTGGAGCAGGGCGAAGTTGGCCGGCTCCTGGCGGGCAAACTCGGCCGGGCCGCCGGTGCCGAAACGCAGACGCTCGCTTAAACTGCTGATTTTGGCCCGCAGCTGTTCGATGATCCGGTTCAGCTGGCGGCCCAGTTGCGGGGCGCCGCCGATCCTCACCGCCGGCGGGACGAAGTCGTCAACCAACCGGTAGGAGCCGTCTCCCTTGTTGAACACCTCGGCGATCTTCAAGGTGACATATTTCTCCAGCGGGTCGCTGGCCGTCATCAGCTGCAGGTTGGGGGAGGCCAGCAGCACCTCGCGCTCCCGGGCCGGGTCATGCTCATCGGCCAGCTGGGCATAGTCGGCCCGCCAGGCCGAGAGCTTGGCGGTGTCGGAGTAGCCGGAGATGCCGGAAATTTCACCGTTGCCCGGCAGGCAGATGAAAATTTCGATGGTATCGCCGCCATGGCCGCCCAGGTCACAGTGGAGGGCGGGACCCTGGTCGGCCCGATAGCGGATATTCTGGCCATTGGCCAGGACAGCCAGACATTCCTGGACCTGAAAGCGGCCCTTCTCCAGGAGCTTGTCGTCAATGGCAAGGGAATAAACGCCCCAGGGAAAGGAGGGGTGAACCCGGTTCTTGAAGTTCTGACTCGCCTCAATCTGCCGGTCCCATTGCTGGAAATGCTGCTGCCCGAGAAATACCCCTTCCGCCCAAACAACCTTTTGTTCGCTGATCATTGTTAGGCCGGTTTACTCAACAATGTTGATAGTGTTTTTGGCGAGGGAAACCTCGACTGTCTTCGAGAACATGCTGCCGATGAAGCCGGAGTTTATTTCGGTAACGGCGCGCCAGTTGTCTCCTTCCTGATTGCGGAAGATGGCCATTACCCCCATGTATTTGACTCCTTCCTGGCGCTCGTACTCCTGCACCTTGGTGCTGCCGGGCGACATGACAAACTCTTCGCGGTTGAGCAGTCCGGCCCCCAGGGCCTTGGCGTCATCCTTCCACATCTCTTTGAAACTGGCGGCGGCAAAGGCCTTGTCGTCGGTGAGCTGGTAAAGGCGGACCACCACGGGCAGCGATTCGCTATCGCGGGAATTGGCCGGGTTTAGGGCCGCGTCCGCATTTAAGTTGACCTCTATCCCGGAACCGCAGCCCGCCAGGCCAAAGGCCAGGCAGATTAGGACGGCAAGGGGCATTAACCTGCAAGAACTCATCTGTTGCATTACTTCTTCTCCTTAGCTGTGAAATCAGTTGTGAATGCCTGTCGAGGGCCTAGTTTTAACTCTTATTGTTCCAGCTCTTTTCGCGACTCTCCACATAGCGGGAGACAAAGCCGGGCATTACCAGCTGTTGATGGCGGATATTCTTGTTCTCCCGCAGCTTTCTATGGAAGTTACGGTAGTGACTCCAGGCCATGGGCCGGATGCCTAACACCCCTGGCCCTTTGCCGCGGTGGCTTCTCGGGCGCAGCTGTTCAAGGGCCTCGGAGGCCACCCCGTCCAGGGCGCTGATCAGGGCGATCTGGTGCTCGTTGAGGTCTTCTATTATCTGGGCCAGGGAGTCCGCTCCGCTCGCCCCGCCGGTGAGCCATTCAGTGAGAACCTCCTGCATGGGCCGGTCCTTGAAGTCCTCAAAGTCGTTTTGAAAGACCCGGCCGTGGGAGAGGCCGAATTCCTCGGCAAAACAGCGCTGAACCTCGATCAAGCTGGTGATGCCTTCGGAAATGGTTTTAATGACCTCCTCGGAGAGAAGGCCACCGCCAACCATGGCCGGCAGGTCATTGTCAGGCAATGATGAGATGCTTGCTTGGGCTGAAGAGTGATCGTTCATAAAAGTGGGACTATCGGGGCGTGGAAAAAGGCTCGTTCCAGGAGCTGATTCCCTTATGGGGCATGGAATATCGCGGGCTAAACAGGGTAAAAATACCTTTCTCACAAAGGCAGCACTGGGGTAGTATGCGAAAATCATTAGCAAATGTCAAAGAGAAGATTGCTTTTTTATTCGCTTCGTCGCTATTATCTTTCCTGGCGTTAAATTTCTATTAATTCTTGAGTAAACCGTTCTGACGATATTCCCCAGGGCCTCCCTTAAGCGCCAAGGACCCATTTCCCAAAGGTATTATTGTGAAGCAATCTCAACCACGTTTTCTCCTGGAAGTCGGCTCCGTCTCCCTGCCACTGCTCCGCCTCACGGGGCGGGAGGGGCTCTCTGAGATTTTTTGTTTTTCCCTGGAGGTCTTGACCGAGGCCTCGTTTGTCGCCAGTGACTGCCTCTTGGCCTCGGCCAGCCTGACCATGGTTGACCGGGCCGGGAACCGGCGCCAGGTTAGCGGTATAATTACTGAAATTTGCGAAGTGGGCTATCATGACGATGGCCGCCTGCGGGTCTCCCTTAGCCTGGAGTCGGGCTTGAGCCGTCTGCGCCAGCAGAAGGATACCCGGATTATCCTGGCCCGCTCGCTGGAGGATATCGTCCGCCAGACCCTGACAAGCCACGGGTTTAGTCCGGAACAGATAAGCTTCCGCCTTAACCGGCCTTTAGCGGTGTACCCCTACATTCTCCAGGCTGGCGAGAACGACTTTGATTTTCTGGCCCGGCTCCTGGCTGAGGAGGGCGTCTTCTTCTGGTCCGGGGTAACAGATGACCGGGAGGAGAGCGTTGTCTTCAGCGATTCCAACAGTTATTGTCCCACCCTGGCCGGTGGGGCCATTAGCTACATCCCGCCGGCTGGTCTGGCCGCAGACGTCAGCCCCACCGGCCTCACCGCCCTTGTGGCCCACGACGAGCTGATCCCGGCCACCATGGCCATCCACGATGTGGCGGAAAATAGCCCCAGCCAGCCAATCATGGCCGAGGCCGGCACCGCGGCGGCCGCCCTGCCCGTGCAGCGCCAGAGTAAAGAGACAACCTTTGCCCCGGGGGTGGGCTCCCTGGATGAGGCCCAGCGGAGGGTGCGGCTGCTGGCCGAGGAGAAAAACGTCGCGGGCCATTACCTTACCGGCCGCTCCGATGTGGCCGGTCTGGCCCCGGGTTTTCTCTTCACTCTTGAGGCCCGGGAGTTTGCCGCCGATTATAGCGGCGGTTATCTCATCACCAGTCTCAGCCACCAGGCCAGCCGTTACAGCGGCGAGGGTCTGGCCGGGCCGGAGGAGGATGTCCCCTATGGCAACGAGGCGACCCTGATCCCCCGCCAGACCCCGTTCCGCCCGGCCCGGCAAACCCTTACCAACCCCTCCCGGCTCTACTCGGCCCGGATTGAAAGCAGCGGCGAGTACGCCCGCTTGGACGATGCGGGCCGCTACCAGCTCCGTACCCTCTTTGACCGCTCCGGGCGCGACCATGGCGAGGCAAGCGTCCCCATCCGTCGCCTCACCCCCCACGGCGGCCTCATCTCTAACGGCAAAGGGGTGGGTTTCCACCTGCCGCTGTTAGACGGGGCCGAGGTGCTCATCTCTTGCCTCAACGACGACCCGCACCGCCCGGTCATTATCGGCTCCCTGCCCGAGCCCGGCCACGTCAGCCCGGTGACCAGCCGCAACTACAGCCAGAATATCCTGCGCACCAGGGGTGGCAACGAACTGCTCATGGACGACGCCAAGGGGGCGGAGAAGATCAGCCTCCATACCTTTGGCGGCGCAAATATCCTGGAGCTTGACGCCGCTCGCGAGGACCATAAGATAAAGCTGATCTCGGAGCAGGGAGCGCTGGAGGGCCGGGCCAAGAAAAGTATGGCCATTACGGCCGGCGACACCATCAGCGAGCGCAGCGGCAACAATCGCACCCTGACGGTGGAGACCCGCCATCAGACCAAGACCAATCAGGGCGAGATCCATCACCAGGCCAAGACCGACCAGCTGATCAAGGCGGCATCAGACGTCCGCCTGGAATCAGGGGCCAACAGCGAATTTACCAGCGGCAGGAAGATGAGTATCACGGCCGGCGACGATATGAAGATCACGGTGAATGGCCCGGCCGCCTCCTTCACGGTGGAAAATGGCGACCTGCAGATCCAGGCCAAGCAGGCCCTTTCTCTTAAGGGTGACGGCGGCGGCGATATCAGCGTGGGCCAGAACGGCGGCGGCTTTACCATCAGCCCGGACGGGGCGGTAAAGCTGTTCGGCACCTCCATCTCGGTAAGCGGCGGCCTTGCCCTAAACGGCAAGGTCAACTACGCAACCGAGCCGCCGGCCCCCATGCCGGGAGCGGCCGCCGCTGCACCGCTGGCGGCCATGGCAATAGCCGAACTAAAAGATGAGGCCGCCAGCCAAGTCGTCAACCTGTCTTGGTCAACAAAACGGGCCGCAGTAGGCGAGACCGTTGACGCCATGTTCACCGTCAAGAATTTTTGCGGCGGCGAAACAGCCAATATCACTGTCCACGAAACCAACCCGGACGGGATATGTTCTGTTATCGATAACCTCACTGCAACCCTGGATGACGGTTTTGGCCACCATGCCGTACCCTGGCGTCGGAGCGAAGATAGCAGCCAGGCCGATCTCTTGGCGGCCAATGAGGATGAAGAGCTTGACACCTTCAAATACCATTTTGAAGTTGAGGTGGCTGGCGTTGGCCAGGATGAACCGCCCACTCCCCTGCTGTTGACCCAAGAAGTTATCATTGAGGCAACCCTGGGCGACAACGAAACCGTACCTGATGACACAGCTGTTATCTTGACCAGTGGCGATAATAAAAAACATTATGGCTACATCAAAGAAGGCAAGGCGATTTTTGCTGATATTGTCCTTGGCACCCAAACAATTACACTCCCTGCTTATTTACATAAAGGTTGATCATGACCCAAAACAATACCGAAGGACATGTCCAGTCTGTCACAACCACTCCCATTGCCAGTACCCATAAGCGTAAGGTGCAATGTCAGGCCGCCCCTAGTCACGAGCTGCTCTTTATTCCTTCAGAAAATCACTTCGTCATTTTAACCGAGGCCGAGTCAAAACTCCTTGCTGACTCAGACAAGAAAATTGACCAGCCCATGCGGGGAAAAATCGCGGCGGACAAGTCAAAAGATAGAGAACAGATGAAGGCGGCCCGCAATGACCTGGCCAAAGTTCTGCGCAGTGAAATCTCCATAGAAAGTGCTGAGGTGAGGCCGGATAACAAGGCCGAAGAAGAACAAAAAAAGAATGATGACAAGAATGAAAATAAGGATGAACGAAAGGCCGTGACCAAAGGGGGGGGGGCGGTGATCGAGGCCGTTGCCTTAAAGGGCCAGAAATACTCCCTTGTCCCCAGGGATCTCTATGACAGTTTCAGGAAGCAGGAAGGTAAAACAGTACCAGCTGTCAATAAGTCAAAAGTATTTACCAGTAAGAAAGCATTTTCAGAGGCAGCCCATCCGTCAGCGGCCAATAATGGCAATGGCCAATCACAAGCTATTGACGAAGACGCGGTAAAAAAGGCGTTCAATAATGAGGTAACTGCCGAGATAAAATTATTTGAGAAAAATACAGGCGGAGATTTAAGTCTCCCCTGTGCCGAAAATTTCAACAAGTGGGTGACATCTGTAAATGACAATGCCAAGGTGGTTGTTGCAAAACAGGAGCAATTGAAAACAGATTTGACCACCATTCTTAACACTAAAGAATCTGATCTCGATTCTGACCATTTTGGCAAGGCCTTAAGCCTAATCAAGGAAATATGGGGTGAGGTTAAAGCCGATAAACGCCAAGATTGGCTAAAAGGCCTCTATAAAGACTTTCAGCTTGATGATGATGAAATAGTCGGCGCCTCGCCATTCGCCAAGTCAGAAAAGGATGAACTGAAACGGCTCAAGGCCGATTTTCAACTTCTTAAGCAATATCTTGCCCCGGCCAAAAGTGAGAAAGTAAAGGGCGCGCCTGCTGAAATTGCCTCCCCCTTTAAAATTGGCCGCCCCGTGCCGGACAGCCACTTCAGCGTCACGGCCCAGGCCCAGGTTATGCGTTATGCGGCCGGGGCCAGCGTTGCCAGCGACTTTGACCTGAAGAGCGGGGTGGTGGCCCTGAAGGCCGATGCCAATATGGACTTTGCCCTCTGCGAAGGCCAGGTAAGCGGCAAACTATTTCTCCCGGACGAACATGGCAAAACCCTCGAAATCCCGGTTACCAAAAAGGTCTGGCAGGAGGATTGGCAGGTCAATGAAACAAGGGATCTTCCCCCGGTTACCTTTGATTTCAATAAGTCTTTTCTCGCTCCTGAGGGCAAGAGAGAAGTTGATCAGATGTTTAACGCCTGGACCGCGGCCAAGATGTTCTCCACCCACTCGGATGGCGAGGGAAATTGGCAGGTTCCGGAAAATTTTCGCCTACAACTTATCGGTCATGCCGATGCGGAGGGTAGAGCCGCCTACAACCAGACCTTAAGTGAATACCGGGCCAAGGTGATCTATGGCTACCTCTGCTGCCGGGAAGATGAGTGGCTCGCCATGTTTGACGTCCCTGAAAAGCAGGGCGGCTGGCATTATCGAGAGATAAAAATAATGCTTGAAGAGGTGGGCCAACCTGTAAAGGGTCATGGTGAGGAGCCGCTCAGGGAGGCGATGAGCAATTTTCAGAACTTTATCAATATGGCTAAAGATCATTTCCCCGCCATTAGTAGAGTATTTGAGAAGAGGCTGGCCGTGGGCCATTTTACCTTGGCCAGCAGCGATCCCTCCCTGGCCGCTCTTGTTCAGGCTTACATGCTGACTAAACGCTATTTTGGCGTCGTGGCCACCACGGCCTGTTCCAAGGTCCCCTATTATGGTCGGGGCGAAAAAGACCTTGAGGTCGCCACCCCGGGCCGAAAAAGGGCCAACCGGAGGGTGGCCTGCACCATCTGGGAGGATAGGGGCAGACAGGTAGAAGAAGATAATCCTCCGGTCCCCTTGGGTGATCTGCGCCTGGCCCTGGAGGCCTCCCTCTCAAAATATGCCGGGGCCAACCTGATGCTTGGCGCCAATGTCAACTTCGATGCCAGCCAGGGGCTGCTCATGGCCAAAGGCGTGGCCGACGTCGGGGAGAGCGGGACCAAAAAAGGGGCTGAAAAGGCTGGGGCCGGGGCAAACGCCGCGGTCTTTGTCGGGGCCAAGGCCGAGCTGGGCTGCAAGGGTAGCCTGGAGTGGCTGAGCCCGGAGCCGCTGGACAGCAAAAAGAAGGAGAGTGGCGAGTTTGTCGAGATGGCCAGCGTTGGCTATACCGCCACCGGCATTGTTGGCCTCAGCGGCTTGGCCGATTTCCAGATCGGTTTTGATCAGGAATCAAAGAAATTTGTCATCAAGGCCGCGGCCCAGGCCGCCCTGGGTACCGGTTTCGGCGGTAAGCTCGCCTTCTCGGTCACCGCCCGCCATGTCCAGGCCTTCCTCGCCCTGGTCTACAACCAGCTCAAGGAGAGTGATTTTAATCTGGTTGATTTCTTCGAAGATATTGACGCCTTCGACATGTTCTGCGCCTGGTCCTATAAGATGCTCACCCTGGGGCGCCTTGACGCCGCCTCTGCCCTGGCCCTGGGGGCGGTGGGCATAAAGGTCTTAACCGTTGTTGATGATGTGATAGATGAGTGGTCCGTTGCTACGGAAGAGCAGGAGCAGGCCGAAAACCTCATCGCCAACATTAACGATCGCCAGGGGGAGTTTATTAAATACACCCCCCCCGAGGTCAAGGGCCGCATCCTTCACCTCCTGGTTACGCCGCCAAACTGGTATAGCTGGGCTGCGGAGACCTCCTGGCACGGCTTTTACCACGAGCGGGAGCGGGCCATCATGGAGGTCCTCTCCTGGGTTCAGTCAAAGCGCGACTGTCAGGAGGTGCTGGAGCATATGGGGGTGGGCATCAGCCCGGGCGCCACTGACCTGGAGAAAAGAAAACGTTATAACGCCAATAAGGAGACCATCCTGCGCTGGCTTGATGATCAGCGCATTAACGCCCAGAGCTGGCAGCGCTGGTATGAGGCCTTGCCGGAAACGGCCCCCACGGGCCCGGTTAAGCAACAGACGGCGATAGAGCCCCTGGTAGATACTTTAGACGACTCCCAGGATGATTATCGAACGACCGCCTAATTAACCGGTTGCTGGGCGTTCACCACGCAGCGAATGCCCCCGGCTCTGCGATCAACAGGCCTTTCCGCCCGCCTGTTCAGGACGTTATACTCCGCCGAGCCCTCAAGCCCCCCCCCGCGGACGATTTTGAGTTGGCCCGTCTCCGGTCCCGGCGGATTCTGCTCCGGCGAGTGCTGGTAATAGTCGGCCTGGTACCAATCCTTGACCCATTCCCTGACATTGCCCGTCATCTCATGGAGCCCCAGGGGGTTGGCTGGAAAAGTTCCGGGCTGTTCCGGGTGCCGGTTAGAAAACTCCCCCCTATAATTTCTGCCAAAATCAATCTTGCCGTTATCGGTGGCGTAGGCCACATTCTGGCCCCGGCTCCGGGCCGCGTACTCCCATTGCGCCTCGCTGGGCAGGTCAAAGGGCAGGCCCGTTACCTCGCCCAGCCAGTGACAGTAGTCCTGGGCCGGCTGCCACTGGATGCCCCAAACAGGCTGGTTTGACTGCCTGCGAGGGAGGTTTTTTTTCTTCTGTTTAGCTTTAAATATTTCATGCCCCGTCACCTCACAGAAGTAGTCATACTCGCCGTAGGTCGTCTCATACTTCTGCATGGAGTAGCTGTCCAGGCTCACCTTATGGGCCGGCTTGTTGTCCCGGTCGCCGGTCCAGGTGCTGATGAACTTGTTGCCATTCTCATCAATATGCTCCCCCTCCACATCGCCCATCATAAACGAGCCGCCCTCCACAAAGACCAGGTTGCTCTTTATCTTCTTTACAAAGGCCTGCATCTCCGGGTCATCGGCCCGGTTGGAGTTACAACCGGCCAGGGCCAGCCCGGCAATAAGCATCACGCTGTATCGGTAAAGAATTTTCATCACTGATTCCTGTTGTTATTGGGGGAAAGATGTTGTGAGACCGCTAGTACCAAAAATTTTTATCAATAACTATGTGAAATATCAAATTATTCTTGCTCGAAGAAACAAAAGGTAGCTGAGGAGTCAGGTCGTAGGTCTGATTGAGCAAAGTGAAATCGGACAGGTTAGACAAAGGGAAGGAGATAGCCCACCGGAGCAGATAAGCTGGAAAGTTTTGGGGCCACTATACTTAATTGCCGGTTAATTATATATGCTGGCTCCAGAACTCGCCCAGAGCTGGCAGCGCTGGTATGAGGCCTTGCCGGAAACGGCCCCCACGGGCCCGGTTAAGCAACAGACGGCGATAGAGCCCCTGGTAGATACTTTAGACGACTCCCAGGATGATTATCGAACGACCGCCTAATTAACCGGTTGCTGGGCGTTCACCACGCAGCGAATGCCCCCGGCTCTGCGATCAACAGGCCTTTCCGCCCGCCTGTTCAGGACGTTATACTCCGCCGAGCCCTCAAGCCCCCCCCCGCGGACGATTTTGAGTTGGCCCGTCTCCGGTCCCGGCGGATTCTGCTCCGGCGAGTGCTGGTAATAGTCGGCCTGGTACCAATCCTTGACCCATTCCCTGACATTGCCCGTCATCTCATGGAGCCCCAGGGGGTTGGCTGGAAAAGTTCCGGGCTGTTCCGGGTGCCGGTTAGAAAACTCCCCCCTATAATTTCTGCCAAAATCAATCTTGCCGTTATCGGTGGCGTAGGCCACATTCTGGCCCCGGCTCCGGGCCGCGTACTCCCATTGCGCCTCGCTGGGCAGGTCAAAGGGCAGGCCCGTTACCTCGCCCAGCCAGTGACAGTAGTCCTGGGCCGGCTGCCACTGGATGCCCCAAACAGGCTGGTTTGACTGCCTGCGAGGGAGGTTTTTTTTCTTCTGTTTAGCTTTAAATATTTCATGCCCCGTCACCTCACAGAAGTAGTCATACTCGCCGTAGGTCGTCTCATACTTCTGCATGGAGTAGCTGTCCAGGCTCACCTTATGGGCCGGCTTGTTGTCCCGGTCGCCGGTCCAGGTGCTGATGAACTTGTTGCCATTCTCATCAATATGCTCCCCCTCCACATCGCCCATCATAAACGAGCCGCCCTCCACAAAGACCAGGTTGCTCTTTATCTTCTTTACAAAGGCCTGCATCTCCGGGTCATCGGCCCGGTTGGAGTTACAGCCGGTGACAATGAGCCAGGCAATAATCACGACGCTAATCTGCTGAATTCCCTTCATCGCTAACCCTCGCTCTAGACATATTTAATTTTGCCAATAAAATCAGCAACACCCAGATTATTTATCAATAACTATTTAAAATATCAAATTTTCTTCCTGGAAAATTCTCAGAGCAAATAGCCATGTAGATCGTAGGTCTGATTGAGCAAAGC
>JBDLJA010000028.1:0-33275 GCA_039714595.1 Thermodesulfobacteriota bacterium
ATGCGGAAGAAGATAACAATTATTGGGGCGGGAAATGTGGGGGCCACGGCGGCCCATTGGGCGGCCAGCCGGGGCTTAGGTGACGTGTTGCTCCTCGACGTGGTGGAGGGTGTGCCCCAGGGCAAGGCCTTGGATCTCTCCCAGGCCGGGCCGGTGGACGGTTTTTCCTTTGGTGTCACCGGCTCCAACGATTTTTCCGACTCGGCCGGCTCCGATGTGGTGATCATCACCGCGGGCCTGGCCCGTAAGCCCGGCATGAGCCGGGACGATCTCCTGGCCAAGAACGTGGCCATCGTTAAATCCTGCGCCGAGCAGGCCGCCCAGCACTCCCCTGACTGCGTCCTCATCGTGGTCACCAATCCCATCGACGCCATGGTCTACACCGGCTTCAAGGTCTCCGGTTTCCCCAAGGAGCGGGTGATCGGCATGGCCGGCGTCCTTGATTCGGCCCGTTACCGCACTTTTTTGGCCCAGGCCCTGGGCGTGGCCCCGCGGGACGTGAACGCCATGGTCATGGGCATCCACGGTGATAACATGATGCCTCTGGTCCGGCTGGCCAACGTGGCCGGGGTGCCGGTAACTGATCTGCTCTCGGCAGATGAGCTTTCAGCCATCGTCAAGCGGACCCAGACCGGCGGGGCGGAGATCGTCAATCACCTCAAAACCGGCTCCGCCTTCTACACCCCCGGCCTGGCCGCGGTGGAGATGGCCGAGGCGGTCCTGACCGACTCGAAAAGGGTGCTGCCCTGTGCCGCTTACCTGGAAGGGGAGTTTGGCATCTCCGGCTGCTTCCTGGGTGTGCCAGTGGTCCTCGGGGCCGGCGGGGTGGAGCGCATTGTGGAGTTCAAGCTCACCGCCGACGAGCAGGCTGCCCTCCAGCTCTCGGAGAAGGCGGTCCACGGCCAGATGGCTGCCACCGGCCTGTAGCATTTTTTTTGCTAAGGGAGCGGCCTTTTTAGCGGCTGCTTCCTTGGCCCTCTCCCCATGGACAAGTCCCCCCTCCCCAAATCCCTGGCCAAGGCCTTAGACAGCCGCTTCCAGCCCCTTGATCTGCTGCCTGGCCGGGACCGATTGGAGAAGTTCATTGAGCTCCTCCTCTCCGGTGTTCCCCATTGCCCCCGGGCCATGGCCGGGGTGTTGGCCCAGGCCCGCCAGGAACTGGATGCCACCCCCACCGCTCAGGTCAAGGTGGTGGTCTTTGGCGGCGGCAGCGGCCTGTCCAATATCCTGGGCGGTGACAGCCGGCAGAGTGGCTGGGCTGAAAATCCCTTTGCCGGCCTCAAGGAGATATTCCCTAAGACTAAAGCCGTGGTCTGCGTTACCGATGATGGCGGCTCCACCGGTGAGCTTTTAAAGGACCTTGATCTGATCAGCCTGGGTGATCTGCGCCACGTCCTCCTCTCCTCTATCCAGGGCGAGAGACTGGCCAGGCTTTATGAGTTGGGCCCGGACCAGGCCAGGGAGGTGGCCTCCTTCCTCTACACCCTCTTTAACTACCGCTACCAGCAGGTGCCCGCCTCGGCGGATGAGATCCTAAAGGGTTGCGGCTATAAGCCGGAGGTGTTGCCCATCTCCCTGGCCGCCGTGATCAGTGACCTTCTCGATCTGCTCTTCACCGTCCCGGCTCTGGCCCGGGCCAGAAAGCGCCCCCACTGTCTGGGTAATCTCCTCCTGGCCGCCGCCATTTATAAGAAGCGGAAGACGGCTGAGGAGGTTCCCGGCGAACTGGCCGTTATGGCCGGTCTCGACTGGCTGGGCCAGATGATCGGCGCCGCACCTAAGGCCGTGCTGCCCTCCACCGTTACTCCGGCCCACCTGAAGATCCTCTATGCCAACGGGGTGCTGGTGGCCGGTGAGCACAAGTCAGCCGAGGCCCACCGCTCCACCCCCATCCACCAGGTATTTGTGGAGTTTGCCGACAGGCCGGTGGTGCCGGCCGAGACCTTAAACGCTATCGGGACAGCCGATATAATTATCTTTGCCCCGGGCAGCCTCTACACCTCCATCACCCCCATCCTGCAGGTGCCGGGGATCGCCGAGGCGGTGCGGCAAAATAAAAACTCCTTGAAGATCCTGGTGGCCAACCTGTGGATTCAGAAGGGCGAGACCGATCTGGTCTGGGACAGCCCCCATCGCCGTTTTTACGTCTCCGATCTGATCAAGGCGTATAACCGCAATATTCCCGGCGGGGTGCAGGGCCTCTTTTCCCAGGTCCTTCTCTTAGGGATGCGGGACATTCCCGGCTCCATCCTCCAGAGTTACGCGGTGGAGGATAAGATGCCCATCTATCTCGACCGGGGCGAGGTGTGGAACCTGGGCTTTAAACCCCTGGAGGCGAAGATATTCTCGCGCGATCTCCTGCGCCAGGGCAAGGTTCAGCATGGCCCGGGTGCCCTGGCCCAGGCGGTCAAGGCGATCTGGGGGCTGCAGGAGCTGGCGGGGGCAACCACGGGCCCGGCCCTGCCACCTCTTTATGCCGCGGGCGAGCCGTTAATCGTCCAGCCGCCCGAAAGCCCGGCCCAGCGTTTCAAGCGGCTGCGCCAGAAGTTGCCCCTGGAGATGCCGGCCGCGGTGCGCACCGCCTTTACCGAGCTGCTCTGGCGCCACTGGGACATCAAGGCGGCCCATCTGGACAATATCAGTGGGGTGGCCCTGGTGCCGCAGAGTGACTGGCACCGCTGCCAGCAGTGGGACCGGGTCCACTCCTTTTACGACCCGGATGATGGCTTGATAAAGATCCGCGAGGACGCCTTCTTTGATGACCACCACCAGGAGATGAGCCTCCTGGTGCCCCTGGGCCAGGCCCTGCTGGGCAACTATGTTGAGAGCCGGGAGATGGAGGATGTGCTGGTGGCGGGAAGGGTGGCTGGTAAGCTCTACCGCATCAAACTGCGGTCAGAGGCAGAGCGCAACACCTTCTTCTCGCCCACGGAACTGGATGATTATCTGCAGATGGTGCGGATGATCCCGGCCGATGATCAGCGGCAGGTCTACACCCGGCTCATAAACGGCAATGAAGGCTTCACCCCGCCGGGGCTCCTCATGGGCCTCTTCTACGCCTGGTACCTGGATAACCGCCACGCCGCCCATATCGAGTATAAGATGGCCATCTCCCGTCTGCCCGTAAGCAGCCTGGTGCCGGAGCAGCTGAAGATGATGGGGCGAAGAGAGATGATGGTCAGTTTTTTCCGCCAGGTGGTTTTCCACCATCAGGCGGGGCAGTAGGGGGGAGATCTTCGTTTTGAGTTTTGGTGAATATGTCCCTGGCGAGGCGGACAGTTTTCTTATTGTAGAGCTGCTGGCCAGGGGCGAAGAAGCGGTTCGCAGATGCAGGCACTGGTGTGCTGCCCAAGGCCTGAATGTAGAAGATGGGTGCCAAGGGGCGGCGGGAGAGACTGTTGTCCTGGCCCAGGCCAGCCCCGGGGCCGACCTGAATATTCTCTTTGCCGATCTTGCCCTATTTCTTGATGATTGTCCCGATATTCGTTTGATCGAATCGCGTCTTGCATCCCCTGGGCAGCAGTCCAACCATGTTGGTAGTTTTCTCTTTACAGACAAAGGAGAGCCGGGCAGCCGGACCATCCTCCTTGATCCCGGCCACGCCTTTGGCTCGGGCCAGCACCCCAGTACCAGATTGATGATAGAGGCCATGGAGGGCTACGCCCCCTTGAATGGTTCGGTGCTTGATGTGGGCAGCGGTTCCGGGATACTCTCCATTGTCGCGGCCCACCTGGGCGCCTCCTCTGTTGTGGGGGTGGATATCTGTTCAGAGTCGTGCCAGCTGGCCCGGAAGAATAGCGAGCTGAACAGGGTGGAAGACCGGCTTACCTTTACAACAGAGCCGTTGAGACAGTTAACCACCGGCCCCTTTAATTTCATCCTGGCCAACCTCACCAGCTCCGTCCTGCAGTTGGTGGCCCCTGACCTGCGGCCCCTGGCGGCGCAAGGCTGCCTCCTCATGGTCGCCGGTATGCAGGGCAGGCGGGGCGGGGAGACGGAGAAGCTATTAGCTGGCCTCGGCTGGCGCACCGTGGGGAGGGCTGAAGAAGGGGGCTGGCAGCAGCGGAGCTTTGTGGTGGCAGCGTCCTGAGATTGGCAAAAATCTTTCTTGGCTGTTAACTTTTTTAATATTTTTCCCTTTCTCCTGGCCCCTGCCGAAATTTTCGGTCTGGCTCTGGCTAAGATACCCGTGCCGAAAAAATAGCGCGGGGGTTAATTTGGTTCTTTGGAATGGAAATTGCTTGTCTTTTCTGCATGGCGGGATTTTTTTCGTTGGTCTTGCTGTCCCCGTCTTCAACCCTTCTAACAGTAACAGGGCTGTTAAATGATGATAAAAAGAGAACAGCGGCAGGCGCGATCACGGTGCACTAATTCACGGGGGTTCACCCTGGTTGAACTGCTAATCGTTATGGCCGTTATAGGGATTTTGGCCTCAATCGCCATCCCCACCTACATTAGGTGGCTGCCGGGCATCAATCTCAAGAGGGCGGCCCGGGATCTCTACTCCAACATGCAGAAGGCCAGGATGACGGCCCTGAAGGAGAACCGGCCAGTCAGGGTGCGTTTCGTCCCGGCCACAGACAGCCTCTACTTTGATATGGATAATGATACCACTCAAGATCCCGGCGAGTATAGCTTCAGCCTGCGTGGGTATAAGAATGGTATTGCTTATGGGGCTGGGGCTGCTGCTGTACCAAATAAGAATTGGAACGGTGACCCCATTGTCCAGGCCACTGTGATAACCTTCTCCAATCGCGGCACGGCAAGGGCAGGCTCTGTCTACATCGAAAACGAGAACCAGGATATCTGCTACGCGGTGACCTCGCGCACCTCCGGTTCCCTTAAACTGCGAAAATTTGCTCCGGGGGGGTGGCTAGATTGATGAGAACGAAGACTGATCTTCCGGCGGCCGGCTTCACCCTGGTGGAGCTTTTGATTGCCATGCTCCTCACCGGGATAATTTCCATCGGCATATTCTCCGCCTACAAGGCCCAGCAGGCCAACTACATTATCCAGGAGGAGGTGGCTGAGATGCAGCAGCGGGTCCGGGCCGGTCTGGATATGATGGTGATGGAGCTGCGTCTGGCCGGCTACAACCCGGAATGTTTCCGGACCAACTGCAATTTCCTCCTTGGTGATAATGGGGAGCCGAACCCCGCAATTATAGATAATGCTACCACTGAGTGCCCTGACCTGACCTACTTCGCCAACGACACCGATGATAATACCGTCGGTCCCATCATTACCTTCGGTATATTTGCCGACGACGATGGCATAGATAATGATGGTGACACGCCTGAAGTGATTGACGAAGCCAACGAGATGTGGGGGATAAGCTACAGCTTTGAGGATACCGATGTTGATACTGACACCCTCCCCGATGCCGTGATGCGCACTGTGGGTGGGGGGAAAACGCGCCTCATCGAAGGAGTGGACGCAGTGGAGTTCCTCTTTGAGGATGAGGATGGCAACCTGTTGCCGGTGACCACCCCCAGTGGCCAGTATACCTTCAATCAACGGGATGCCATCCGGGCGGTGACCATCTCCATCCTGGCCCGGGCCGTCAACCCAGATCCTGACCTCAGACAGAACAGGACCTACACCCTGCCCTCCGGCGTGGTTACCCCTGCCTTTACCGACAGGTTCCGCCGCCGTTTGGTGCGGACCACGGTGCAGTTCCGTAACCTGGGCGTGGATTGTGATTAATGGAGAGTGAAGTGATGAAGATTCATACTAGAGATGAGCAGGGATTTACCCTGATTGAAGTCCTGATCGCCCTCTTTGTCTTTACCGTGGGCATCCTGGCCCTGAACCAGATGCAGGTGTCGGCGACATTGGGTAACGCAGGGGCCAACAGCCTCACCAGCGGGGCCAACTGGGCCGCGACCCAGGCGGAGAGAATTGTCAACCTTGACTATGATGACGCCCTGCTGGCGGACGACGATGGTAATGGCCTGGCCGGTCTCGATATTGTTGACGCGGCCACGGCCGATGGCTTTATCGATTCACCCGATGGCCGTTTCCGGGTTTACTGGAATGTGGCGGATAATGAGCCCATGCCCAACGTCAAGACCATTCGCCTCATCTCCACCCGCAACTTCCGTGGCCTGCAGAAGCAGGTCGTTCTGGATCTTTACAAGCTGAACACCGTTGATGCCACCTGAGAAGGTATAATATGTTAAAATTGTTAGAGAAAAATAAGGGTGAGGAGGGCTTTGTTCTGGTTTTGGCCCTGATGATGCTCCTTGTCCTGACCATCTTCGGGATCGCCGCCCTCAACACCACCACCACGGAGTTCATGATTGCCGGCAATGACGCCCTCCATAAGAAGACCTTTTACCGGGCCGATGGCGGGGCCGATATCGGCGCCTCCATCCTGGAGGAGAATATCGCCTGTATCACCGGCTTTACCCCAGACGCAGATGGAAATCTGCTGATTGACGGCGGGGATGGCGATCTTGTCGTTGAGGGCGCTTCTTTAAACTTCTGGCTCAATGATCCGCCGGCCGAGGTGAGCCCGAGCAGGGCGCCGCCTTCCGACGGTAATCGCGATGTCTGGTTCCGTCCCAATAACTGGGTGGCCGGCGGCGTCCACACCAACTTTACCATTGGCGGCAACGCCAAGATGGTCACCGGCGCCGCCCTGCAGATGGCGGCCGGCTATGAGGGCAAGGGCAAGGGTATCGGCGGCGGCGGGGCCCTAATGGAGCACCACATCTACGCCCAGCGGGTGGATGTCAATAATGCCGAGGCAGTTATCCACCTCCACTGGCGCCATATCATCGGCCAGGAGGGCGAGTGTGGCTATTAGGTTGATGGCGGGGCAGCTGATGAGCCGGGAAAGTAAAAAACAAACGTTCATGATCATGACAAAGAAGAAGTGTTTGGCAATAGGGGAGGAAATCCTGATGAAGAATAGTTTAGGAAATAGAAGGGCTGTTGTGACGCTGGCGCTATTTTGGGCCGTCCTTGCTCTGTTGCCGGTCCAGGCCAGGGCGGACGTCTGCTCAGAGGGCACCGGCCTGCCGCCTTTCCTCTCCTCCGGGGTGGAGCCGAACCTGCTCCTGGCCATCGACAACTCCGGCTCCATGCTCGATCCGGCCTATAGGGATGAGGTTGACGACACGCAATGCTTTGATGACTCCTATGACAACAGCAAGACCTACGCCGGTTATTTTGAAAATGATGATTGGTACAGGTATTATCACAGCGAAGGCGAGTTTAAGAATACAGGTGAGGCTACACCCGCTGTCTGCGACACGGCGACCTACAATGGCCAAAAGGACGGCACCAAGTTTGTCTGCCTTCATTTTGACAGCTCATTTGATCCTGGCTATACCTTTGTCGCCACCGGCAACTTCATGAACTGGGCCGCCTCCTCCAAGTTTGATGTGGAGAAGAAGATTCTCACCGGCGGCAAGTATGACGAGGTCAACGACCAGCTGCAGCTGGAGTCGCGCGGCTGTGTCGGCCGCAATTACGTCAAGGAGCAGGCCGTGGTCGATTCTGCCTCTACTCCTTATAAGCTGACCCTGGGCGTCCGCGGCCCCAGGGAGAATTATGAGATCTGGCTGCCTGGTAAGACCTATACGGTCGGTGATATAGTCAACTACGATAACGTCCTCTACAAGGCCACGGCTACTCATACCGCGGCGAGGAAGGCAAGTTTTAGCGATGTCAAGGCCAACTGGGCTGAGTATAAGGAGACCCGTTGGTATGGAGGCCAGACCTATCCGGCCAACACGGCGGTCTACGATGTCACCTCTGAGCAGTGGTACTGGACCCAGGGAGGCGGCACCTCCTCCTCCGGCTCCGCCCTTGCTGGCGATGCCGGCATCACCGATTGGGTGCCATACAACGGCACCAATATCGATATCTTTTCTGTCACGGCGGACGGTTTTGACATGGACGCCTGTGCCATGGCCATGGAGCTGTTGGGTACGCTCAAGGGTGATGCCAGCGATGGAGACAGCTCTGATCCCAAAAGCCCGCTGGGCCAGATAAAGGGCTACACCGAGGACTGTATGGGCTTTGATCCCGGTGGCGGCTCCACAGTGGAGTCGGCCCGCAAGGCCTCGTTCAACCATGTGATGCAGGAGTGCTGGTACTTTAATGAGTTTGG
The DNA here is from genome assembly GCA_039714595.1 of Thermodesulfobacteriota bacterium. Taxonomy (GTDB): domain Bacteria; phylum Desulfobacterota; class Desulfobulbia; order Desulfobulbales; family SURF-16; genus JAOZSN01. The sequence goes on from JBDLJA010000028.1 coordinate 8,123, forward strand.
CCACTGGCAGCCGGGCGGCGGTACCGTAACCTCCATGAAGAACGCCTGCGACGATGTCTATGAGTTTATGGACCCCAGCCAGATAACCCCCTATGATAATGCCTATGTCTGTTCCGGTAGCTTCACCGCCTATGCCGATAAATCTGGCAACGGTTACGTGGGCCGCTGCTGGGAGCCGGTCGGCTCTGGTACTACGTTAAGTGTGCCCAGGAGTTGCGGATCGGGCCGGGCCATCGGCGATGAATGGGTCGTAGGTTCAGGGGCCAGTGCGGTGGTTTATCACTGCGACGATTATGCCAATAATAGTGACAACTCCGCCGGGGCTGATGGCACGGGGGAGCTCTATGAATGCACCACCGGTAATAGACTGTCTGAGTGTGATGAGACCAGCATATTTGGTTGGTCAAGGTTAGTTAACCTCGTCCCCGGCCCTGATCTCGCGGAAGAGGGCTGGACCAACGACCCTTTCTACTTCTTCAATCCCTGTCGCTACGACTCCTGCGGCGATAATGACACCCTTATAAGCGAATGCCTCGATACGGCTGATGAGGACGTGAACTACAGTTGCACCGACTCCAGCGGCGCTGTCTGGACCTGTAATGATACCGATGGCGATGGGGATACGGTGCCCGAGGAGTGTCATATCGCCGATGTCACCAAGAATGGCGACCGCTGCGTGGACCAGGCCATCCAGGATTTTTGTAAGATCATGAGCGTACCGGAGGTGATCGACCCCAGCGACTCCCTCAGCGATACCAACGAGCTGTGGAACGCCCCCGCCTTCCTGGTGGATGGCGGGGTGATCGGCCAGCTCAACCGGCCTTTAGCCTCCATGCACGGCCGGATCGAGCAGGCAGAAGCCCCGCAAGGGGTGCTGCACAGCGTGGCCAACCGGCTCAGGCTGGGCGCCATGGCCTTTAACCAGGTGGGATCCAAGACCGAGTGTGAGAAGGAGAGCACCAGCGACGCCGTTGATAACTACTGCCCCAGCGACGGCTCTAATAAGGACGGCGCCCAGGTAATCACCCAAATAAAGAGCGGCATGGAGGTGGTTGCCACTGATGCCACCGGCAGCCCAATTTACCATATTGACCAGCTGGCGGCCGACATCAATGATATCCGGGCCACGGCCTGGACCCCCCTGGCCGAGGCCCTCTACAACGGGTTGAGCTACTACGGCCAGCAGACCGGTCGCCGTCTCAACGCCGCCGACTGGGATAGCGCCTGGCCCGACCCGGTGAAGGCCTGGTGTCAGCCCAACCATATCCTGCTGATCACCGAGGGTGCCTCCACCGCCGATATCAACGCCAGGGTGGCCGACTTTGCTGCGGATTATCCTGATGATGCTGCCGATGTTGAGGGAGAGTGCAAGGATACAGCCGGTAACAGCGTGCTCTACGGCTCCACCTTCCTCGATGATCTTACCAACTTTGGCCACAACGGCGCTGTGGCCGATATCTACGCCACCCCCCAATTTCAAGTGGATGTTGATCGTGACGGTGATGGTGTTGACGATTACAAGGATAAGCAGAATATCTCCACCCATATCATCTCCACCGGCGCCCTGGCCAATGAGGGTACCGGTGAGTGTAACCCCACCACCCTGTTGACAAGCGCCGCCACCAATGGCGGCTCCGAGCTGATGTCCGGCGAAGATCCCGCCGCCCTGGAGGACAACCTGCGGGCCACCCTGGCCGACATCCTTAGCCGCGTCTCGGCCGGTTCCGCCGCCTCGGTAATCTCCTCATCCCGGAGCGGCGCCGGCGCCGTCTATCAGGCCATCTTCTGGCCCAAGCTGCAGGACAACGCCGCAGGCGACAAAAATGAGGTGAGCTGGGTGGGAGATGTCCACGCCCTCTACCTGGACGACGACGGCACCCTGTGGGAGGATACTGATTCCAATAGAAAACTGGAAAGGGGCACGGACAAACGGGTCCAGTTCTACTTTGCCGGCCTGGACTCTGAGAAGCCCCGGACCCGCGTCTGCTACGGTGTTCTCGAAAATCCCGAGGATACCAATCTCAATGGTGAGCTTGATACTGGCGAGGATCAAAACGATAATGGCCTCCTCGATTTCGGCTGCGATGGGGACAGTGCCGAGATCGATCAGATAAAGTACCTCTGGTCGGCGGCCGCCCCTGAGGCCAATGGCTGGCTCGCCAGCCTTTCGGCCACAGACATTGAGAAGGAAGGTCGGGCCAGTTATATCTCGGCCGAGAAGGCGCGTTATATCTTTACCTGGAACGATTTCAACAATGACGGCGTCGTTGATGGCGGTACTGTCGCTGACAACGGCGAGGTTAAGAATTGGCACTGGAACTCAACCTTTCCGGCGGACGTCAGCAGCTTCAACCGGGGGCCGGTCCTCAATGACATGAACGTGGCCGGCCCTGCTGAGTTCAAACAGCTGGTCAAGTGGATGCGCGGGGTGGATTTCCCGCTGGCCGAAGACGCCAATAACGACGGGCTGGCTAACTGTGACCTGGCCACCGAGGATACGAACGGCAACGGCATATGCGATGCGGCCCTGCGCCCCCGCAAGTTTGTCAAGGAGGATGGTACAGATTCTTACTGGCTCCTGGGCGATGTCATCCACTCCACCCCCACCCTGGTGGGGCGGCCCATGGAGAACTATCACTTTATCTATAAGGACCCCAGCTACGCCCTCTTTGCCAAGGCTTACGCCAATAGGCGCAACGTCGTCTACTTCGGCGCCAACGACGGTATGCTCCACGCCGTCAACGCCGGTTTCTTCAAGGAGAGCGAGAGCAAGTTCTACCTCGACCAAGGCTTCAGTGATGCCGGGGATAATCCCGCCCTGGGGGCCGAGCTGTGGGCCTACGTGCCCTACAACCTCCAGCCCCACCTGAAGTGTCTGGCCGACCCTGGCTATGGCCATGTGGAGCAGGGGGTTTCCAGGCACAAGTATTACGTGGACCAGCGGCCGCGCATCTTCGACGTCCAGATCTTTGATGATGACGCCGACCATCCGGGCGGCTGGGGCACCATCCTCGTCGGCGCTATGCGCTTCGGCGGTCCGCCCGTCAAGGCCACCGACCTGGCAGGCGGGCTCGCCACCGATAAGCGAAAGTTCACCTCCGCCTACTTCATCTTCGATATCACTAACCCGGAGGTCGAGCCCAAGCTGCTGGCCGAGATGACCTCCACCACGGACAGCACCGATATCGACCTGAGCTACACCACCTCCACCCCTTCCCTGGTGATCATGCGCGATAAATCAGGGGTGACCAAGTGGTACCTGGTCCTGGGTAACGGCCCCACCACCCTGGAGGGTGAGAACAAGGACGACTCGGCCAATGGCGGCTTCAGCGATACCAGGGGCAGGGTTGCCATCGTCCCCCTGGATGATCTGGTGGGCGAGCTGACCTGGAATATTCCTGCTGACGGCAGCCTGGCCACGATATCGATGCTGAACGACAGCACCAGGAAACCCTTCCGAATCCCCAACAGCGAGCCGACCGATCCCACGGGTATGGGCCGTAAACTCGATACCACCGGCGGGGCCACTGATTTCTTTATCTCCGACTTTGCCTCGGTGGACTATGACGTGGGCCAGTCCGCTGTGATGGGGGTGGGCGCCGCCTACAAGAGTGACGCCATCTACTTCGGCACCACCGAGGGGGGCTTCTCCGCCTGGGGCGGTCGCCTGATGCGCATGGTGACCAGGGAGATGACGGTGACCGATATCAAGGGTGATGGTATTGATCCTGATGATACCTACAGCCAAAATATGACCGATCCCTGGGACTGGCGGCTCACCACCATGATCGACGCCCAGGGGCCGGTCTCCAGCGGTCCCGGCATCGGCTGGGACGGCCACAACTTCTGGCTCTACTTCGGCACCGGCCGCTTCCTCAGCGCCTTAGATAAGGAGGACACGAATACCCAGCGCTTCTTTGGGGTCATGGAGCCCGTTAATCGCACCACCTGTGATATGGTCTGGTCCGAAATCTCCGGCGTGACCTCTGGCGACGGGACCATCGATTGGTCTGGCCCGCTCGCCCCGGCGGCAGCCGATGTGACGAAACGCGGTCTCTTGAAGATTGCTGGAGTCGGCACCGGCAGCCAGGGCTCCCACAGTGTAATAATGGTGGAGGAGAATAGCGGCGCCTTGATACCTTTTAATGGAATCACCCTCCCCACGGATGGCAATGGCGATGTCGTCAACTCTTTCAGCGGCCTCAAGAACTATATCGTCGGTGAGTCATGCCGGGAGACGGATGATGACACCAGGGGCATTAACGGCTGGTACCGCGAACTGCAGGATCCTGGTGAGCGCAATCTCGGCCAGGCGGCCCTGCTGGGTGGCCTGGTTACCTTCAGCTCCTACCGCCCTAATGCTGACGCCTGTCAGGCCGAGGGCGACAGTTTCCTCTACGGCGTTCACTACCAGACCGGCACCGCCTGGATCAAGAATGTCTTCGGCACATACCTCGACGACGGTAAGACCATAGTCAGTGACCGCCTGGGCCTGGGCCGCGGTCTCGCCCTCACCCCCAGTATGCATGTGGGCTCGGGTGACTATGACGCCACCGCCTTTGTCCAGACCAGTACCGGCGAGATCATTGAGATCGGTCAGGAGGAACTGCCCCTGGGCAACTTCAGGACTAACCGCGGCAGCTGGCGCCAGGAGTAATAGGCTGCCCTCAATTGCTCCCCGCAAAAAGGCCCCTGGTGACATTTTCTGTCACCAGGGGCCTTTTTTTGTCACTTTCCCCCGGGCTAATGGCAGAGTACGGCTATCTATTTTGTCCTGGAAGCCAATTCTCCACCGCTGAAAATGGCTGCCATACAGAATTTTCTCAATGTTTTCCTGCGGTTAATATTTATTTGACTTTGCTGGCACAATTTTTGTAATGTTTCTTAGCTTAAGTAAAGATGATCCGAGAAATCAAAAAATATTTGATTTCACAAACAGATAAACATAAGAGGAGGAGTCACATGCTAACACTTCTAAATGCGTACAAAAAAAATCAAGACCAGGAAGGTTTTACCCTGGTCGAGTTGATGATCGTTGTGGCGATCATCGGTATCCTGGCCGCCATCGCCATTCCCCAGTTCGCCGCCTACCGTATCAGGGGCTACAACTCGTCGTCCCAGAGCGACGTGCGGAACCTGAACACCACTCAGGCCGCCTTCTTCTCCGACTGGCAGACCTATGGTGTTACCGAACAAAGAGTCGCTGCTAGTCCGGATGCTGCTGTTGCTGCTTGTGCCGGTGGTAATGGTGGCCTTGGCGCTGTCGTTCAGGTGGCCTCAGCTACTAACGGCTACCCTATGATTACCTCCGATGATAACTCGGCCAATGCTAGGGCCATGGTAATCCCCGTCGGCAATGGCGTATGGCTTGTTGCCTCAACTGACGCAGCAACTGCTCCGGCCCTGGCAACCTCCATGGTAGCTATGACTAAGCACCTCCAGGGTGATACCTTCTATGCGGTTGATGGTGATTCTACCGCAGTATATATGGACAGTGCTGCTGGGACCACTTCTGGTGTCGGCTATACCCTAGCCTCAGGTGACGAGCCGACTTCTGTCTCTGGTGCAGATGATTTTGCTGGCGTAACTGGTCCCAGTGGCAATATTTGGGTGGCCAAGTAAGCATCGTAGGGGATTCACTACCTGAAAAAGTGCGGTCGTGCCCCAGTATGAGGCACGACCGTTTTTTTTTATACATCTCTTCCCGGCGAATAAGGCATATATCCCCGCCAACACCTAGATGCTGGTCTGATGAGTCATTGCCTTTACATCCGTTAGCACGGTACAGCAGAGGAATTTTTTTTCTAGACGACCCTCTGTTGTTGCGCTAATGTTAAATGCTTAACTTGTCTTCTATTTTTGAAGTTTTCTCCCTTTGATTATGATCAACTGTGCTTCAGTAACAAAAACCTACGCTAAAGAGTTAGGTGTTGCCGCCCATACCGCCCTGTGTGATTTCTCCTTTACTGTGGCTAAGGGTGAGACCGTGGGGCTTATCGGCGCTAATGGCGCCGGCAAGTCCACCGCCATTAAGCTGCTCATGGACTTTATCCGCCCTGACTCTGGGGCAATCAAGATCATGGGAACTGAGCCGGGCACCAGTGCCATCAGGGCGGCGATCGGCTACCTGCCGGAAACGGCAAATTTTCCCTCTAACCTCACCGTTTTGGATATGCTGCGCTTTTCCGGTAGTGCCTGCGGCATGGAGAGAGGGCAGGTGCGGAGCGGTTCGGAAAAGTGGCTGCGTCGTCTCGCCCTGTGGGAGTCACGCAAACGCCCTTTGCGTAATTATTCCAAGGGGATGCAGCAGAGGGCCAACTTTGCCATTGCCCTGCTGGGCGACCCTGAACTACTTATCCTTGACGAGCCCATGAGCGGCCTGGACCCCATTGGCCGGGCCGATATCATTGAGCTGATTCAGGAGTTGCAGGAGGCCGGGAGGACCATCCTCTTCTGTTCCCATATCCTGGAGGACGTGGATCGCTTGGTGGACCGGGTTGTTGTCTTGCATAAGGGCCAAAAGATCTTTGACGGCAAGCCGGATATGCTGGCCGCTGGCCAGGGGCAGGAATCCTTTGTGGAGGGGTATCTCACCCTGGTTCGGCAGGAGGAGCAAGGTGTCTAAGAATTTTTTTCTTGTAAGGCGTATAGGCGCCCTGGCCCGCCTTGTCCTGCTGGATGGCCTGCGCCGTCACGCCCTGCTGGGCCTCATCGTTTTGGCTGTGGCGGCCCAGGGTGGTGCCCTCTTCTTCTTTGATTTCATCCCCCGGGATATCGGCCGCGCCTCCGCTGATTTCATCCTTTCCATGGCCTGGCTGGTGGGCTGCATCTTTCTTTACTTCCATGCCGTCCAGGTGATGGCCTTGGATGAGGAGAGGAAGGTGATCTACTCCCTCTTGGCCCGGCCTATTTCACGGGCTGAATACGTGCTCGGCGTCTTTGCCGGCCTTGCCCTTCTTCTGCTCTTGCTCAACCTTATCCTGGCCGGACTTGGCTATACCACCTTGCTCTTCATAAAGTCCACGGTGCATGCGCTCTACTTCGAGCAGTTGCGCCTTGCCTCTTATCTTCTCTCTTGGCTCGGCCTTTTTGCCATGGAACTCATGCTCCTAGCCGTTATCCTTCTCTTTTCCGGCCTGGTGCGGGGCAGCTTCCCGGTGCTGCTCATTTCCCTTGCCTATTATGCCACCTGCTCCGGGTTGCCGGTTGTTCGCGATGCCGTGCAGCAGAGCGTAGTAAGGGGTGAGGTGTTGGCATCATCCCTGCTCCCTGTACTACTGCGCTGGTTGACAGCGATCTTTCCGGACTTTGCCCGCCTTGATTACAAGAATATGATAGCCTCTTCGACCCCTCTGCCGGGGGGAGTGGATGTTGCCGTTAATTTTGCTCTTGCCCTCGCCTATGTCGTGATTTCTCTGTGGTTCGCTAGCCTTGTTTACCAGCGCCGGGATCTGCAATGATTGGCAAATCGTGCCTTTTTGCCGGCCTGCTTTTTCTCTATGGGATACTATTTGCCTGGCAGGAAAATATCCAGGGCACCACCCTTTCGCGACTCTCCTATCCCTTGCCTCTTGCGGCCCAGCGTGTCGCCTTAGGCTATCTCCAGCAGCTGGGCGCTGAAATGCTCTTTGTCAAGGCCAGCGTCTTTAATGGTGGCCTCGAATCAGGTCGTGATCCCCTTGATTACGCCGACCCCCTGGCCCAACACTTTAGCGCCTCGGCGGCCTTGCATCCGCAATTCGTTGATACCTACTTTCTCTGCCAGGCCACCTTGCCCTATATCAATGATGAATACGTACGTAAGGCCAATGAGGTGCTGGCCATAGGCACCAAGGCCCGGCCAGACGACTTTATCCCGCCGTTTTTCCATGGCTTCAACCATATGTACTTCCTCAATGAGCCCCTGGAGGCGGCCCGCATCTTTCGCGTGGCCGCTGCCAGGCCCAACGGTGAGCCATTGGCCCACTTAGCCAATATCCTGGCTGCTGAGGGGGGGGACGTGCTGGCCGCCCTGTTGGGTCTGAAGGTCATGCGGGCAGCGGAAAAAAGTGAAGAGATGCAACGGCGCTATGACACCGAAATAGCCGCCCTTGAAAAGGCGGTGCGGGTCTTGGAGGCCATAACTCTATATAAAAAAGAGAATGGGGTTCCGCCTGACCAGTTGCCAGATCTTGTCCCGCGTTACCTTGAGTCCCTTCCTGACCTCGGCTCCATCTTCACCCTAGAGTGGCAGGCTTCACATCTGGCCGTTGTTCGTAAGGTAGCAAGACCCACGGTAAAAAGGTGAGCTCTTCCGCAAACAAAAAAGCCATTCAGGATAACCTGAATGGCTTTTTTGTTTTTTCTTTCTGGCTGGGAGACAGGGATTCGAACCCCGATAGGCAGAGTCAGAGTCTGCAGTCCTACCATTAGACGATCTCCCAATTTTTTTTGCTGGCCCTAGCGCCGAACAGGCCTCATGGGTAAGAAGCTGTCGGGCCGTGAAGGGGTCAGCAGGATTGCTTATTTAGCAATCTGGCCGGGCTTTGTCAAGGTTGATGTGATTCATTTCTTGCCGGCAATGGTTACCTTGCTGGGGAGTATCGGGCTGTCCCAGTTGGGCACCAGGCTGACCGGGGTGCCGCCTCCCAGGGTTGTCCGATCAAACAGCCCGAGATTATTAGCCTTGATAATGGCCTGGACGGTTCTGACGTAATATTCGCCCTTCTCCGAGTAGCGGATAAGGGTGCTGGCCAGGGCATGGCCGCTTAAGTGCGTTTCTTTGGCCCGCAGCCTGGCCCGCAGGTCCCGGAATTCCCGGTACGCCTTGTTGGTGTTGAGGTTGTTGGCAAAGGAGATGGCCGATTGCAGGGGTGTGTCAAAATCGGCGATACGGTAATCGCCCATCCCCGTGCGCTGGCCCTTGGGGGTAAGCCCGCTGCCCCAGCGCCACTGGCCAAAGAGCGAGTTGCCCTCGCCGGCGAAACGGGAGGTGGCGTAGGCCGACTCGTAGGCGGTCTGGGCCAGGGCCATGGAGACCGGGATCTCATCCACCCGCTTCAGTAGTTTCCTGAACAGGGCCGGCCTGAACTGCTGGTCGCCCCCCTTGCCCATAACCCGGTACATCTTGGCCAGGTCGGTGAGCCAGGAGTTATCATCGGCGGACAATGGCTGACCCTCTTTATGCTTCTGCCAGAGGGCCAACAGGTTATCACGGTCCTGGCGGATCAACTCGTTGCTGCGCAAGACCAGGGGCAGCATGGAGCGGAAGAAGAGATTCTTTTTAAAGGAGATGGTGTGGTTGGCCGACCAGTCGGAGGCAATGCGGGTTAGAAAGACGCGGGGGACATCGATATCGCCGGCCTTAAGGTTTTCTAAAGTGTAACCAGAGCTATCAAAGAAATCCCACACCTCCTGGGCCGACTTGACCTCCAGGGTCTTGTTGGGATAGTGGGCCCGCTTGCCGGAGGCGGTGAGGATCTTGCCCGGGGCGGCATCCGTGACATAGGTCTCCAGCTGGCGCTGGCTTGTCACCATGAACAGGGTCATGGCCAGGAGGATGGTCAGGACGAAAAAGGCAAACCAGGGCAGGGTAAATACCGATGGTTTATCCTCGGAGCGAATGGTGATATTTGGCTGATTGCTCTTCTTCATAGGGGCTCCCAATTTAGCATATATTTATGGGCCTGACAATCTACAACTACTTTGTGTTATTCAAGAAGCTCTGCTGGCGATAAGGCGCTTGGTCTGGCGGGCTATCTCCAGTTCCTCGTTGGTGGGCACCACCAGGATGGCCACCTCGCTGTCTTCCTTGTTAATCTGACTGATTTCTCCGCCGCGGGCCTTTTGGTTTTTTCCCTCGTCCAGGCGGATACCAAGCTCCGCCAACCCCTGGCAGGTGCGCTGCCGGATAGTGGCGCTGTTTTCGCCAATGCCGCCGGTGAAGAGCAGGCAGTGGGCCCCGCCCAAGACCGCTAGGTAGGCGCCGATATATTTTCTTAGCCGGTGACAGCTGATATCGACGGCCAGTCTGGCCCGGCTGTCACCCTCTTTAGCCCGCTTGCTGACGCTGCGCATGTCGCTGGCGCCGCATAGTCCCTTGAGCCCGCTCTCATTATTGAGGAGATCCTCCAGACCCTGCAGGTCCATGCCGGTCTGGCGGGCCAGGTAGAAGGGGATGGCCGGATCGATATCGCCACAGCGGCTGCCCATGACCAGTCCCTCCAGGGGGGTCAGGCCCATGGAGGTGTCCAGGCAGCAGCCACCCTTGATGGCCGCGGCGCTGGCCCCGTTGCCCAGGTGGAGGGAGATGGTCGAAAGTTCTCCATAGGGGCGGCCTAAGAATTCGGCCGCCGCCTGGGAGACGAACTGGTGGGAGGTGCCGTGGAAGCCGTAGCGCCGGACCTGATGCTTTTCATAGAGATGATAGGGCAGGGCGTAGGTGTAGGCGGCCTCTGGCAGGCTCTGGTGAAAGGCGGTGTCAAATACCGCCACCTGGGGGGTGTCCGGGGCCGCTCGGCTCACCGCCTGGATGCCGCTGAGGTTGGCCGGGTTATGCAGCGGTGCCAGGGGGCTCAGGCGTTTGATGGCTTCTTGCACCCGGCCATCGATTAATACCGGTTCCTGAAACTCTTCGCCGCCATGGACCACCCGGTGGCCGATGCCGTCAAGCTCAGCCACGGAACTCATGGCCTGTGACTCCTGGAGGAGCTGGGCCACCAGGGTCAGGGCCTGCTCGTGGTCGTTTATTTCCCCTTGCCGGATCAGCTGCCGGACCTGGCCCTGATCGTCGTTGTAGGTGAGTGTTGCCTGGCCCTGGGGCGCGCCGATCTGCTCAATGAGGCCTGTGGCCAGCACCTCTGCGCCATTTTGCTCAGGGGGATCCATGGCAAAGAGCTGGAATTTCAGGGAGGAGCTGCCGCTGTTCAGGACAAGGATCTTCATAGCGCACAGGCAGGGGCCGTCGTTTTGGTTAGGGGCTGGTCACCCATCTAAATGATCAGGGTGAACAGGCCTGGGTAGCAAAAAAATCGTGGCAATACCTATAAATAATGTGGATTGCTGGCCACCGGCTTGTCAAGGTTGAAGTTTGTTAGGGTAGGGTGTTTGGCCGCCGGCAAGCCAGGTGTGACGCGGGGAGAGGGGCAATTTTGCCGGGGTAGAGATAAGTGATTAGCTAGCGCACTAAAAAAAGACTCAGCTGGGGGACATAGGTGATGATTAGCAGGGCGGCCAGGAGGATCAGCATGAAGGGCAGGGTGGCCAGGTAAACTGTGGTAATGGGTTTGTGAAAGCGGTAGCTGGCGATGAACAGGTTCATGCCCACCGGCGGGGTGAGGTAGCCGATCTGCATATTGGCCAGGAATATAATGCCTAAGTGGATGGGGTCGATGCCGTAGCTGTCTGCTATGGGCAGCAGGAGGGGGACCATGATGACGATGGCCGAGAAGATGTCCAGGATGGCGCCTAAGGCCAGGAGGATGATATTGAGGATGATGAGAAAGGTGAGGCGGCTGCTGATATGGGCCTGGATAGTGGTGAAGAGGCGGGTGGGGACGTCGGCATCGATGAGGTAGTTTGTCAGGGCCAGGGAGGCGGCCAGGATTAGGAGGATGCCGCCCACCATGACCACCGCCTCCCGGAGGATGGCGGGCAGCTGGCTTAAGCTTATCTCCCGGTAGATAAAGACCTCCACCAGCAGGACATAGAGGGCGACAATGGCGGCGGCCTCGGAGATGGCAAAGTAGCCGCTGTAGATGCCTATCATTAGAAAAAAGGGCAGGGGGATCTCCCAGATGGCCGCCCGGCACGCCTCTAATGCCCTGGCGGCGGAGAAGGGCTGCCGCGTCCTGGCCCTGGCCGGCGAAGCGCTCACGCTCCAGAGGGAGAGAAGGACTACCATCAACAAGCCCGGGGCGATGCCAGCGATAAACAGCTTGTCAATGCTGATATCCGCCCCACTGGCCATCTGCTGGGCCACTATGCCGTAGAGGATCAGGGGCAGGGAGGGGGGCAGGAGGAGCCCCAGGCTGCCCGAGGTGGTAACCAGCCCTAAGCTGAATTTTTCATTATAACCCGCCTTGATCAGGGCCGGCATGAGGAGCGCCCCCAGGGCGACAATGGTGACCCCGGAGGCGCCGGTGAAGGCGGTGAACAGGGCGCAGGCCGCAAAGGCCACCACGGCCAGGCCGCCGGGCAGCCAGCCTAAGATGCTGTCAGCCAGCCGGACCAGGCGGTTTGCGGCCTGACTCTCGGCCAGGATATAACCGGCGGCGGTGAAAAGCGGCAGGGCCGAGAGCATGGGGGTGTCGGCCAGCCGGTAGATCTCACTGGCGATTACCGTAAGCTCGATGCCCGAGTGGTAAAAGCCGAGAGAGGCCACGGCCAGGATGATGGCAAAGAGCGGCGTACCAAAGAGGGCCAGCAGGATCAGGGCGGCGCTGAGAAGGAGAGTGGTCACTGGTCGCGGCCGTAAGTTGCCGGGGGCGGCGTGGGCAGGTTACGGCCGGTGAGGGCGAGGGCGGCAAGGAGCAGGCAGCGCAGGCCCATGACCCCGAAGGCCAGGGGGATTATCATTTCGCAGAGCCAGGCCGGCACCTGGTCAAAGGCGGGCGTCTGGAAGTGATACTCCAGGGCCACGAAGTAGCAGGCGTAGTAGCAGGTTACGGCGCAGATGCCGCTGGTGAAGAGCAGGGTGAGCCCGCTTACCACGGTTTTTGTTTTGGCCGGGAGAAAGCGGGAGAGAATGTCGATATTTATGTGATTATTGTCGCGGGTGGCCACCATGGCCCCCAGCAACCCCAGCCAGAGGACCAGGGTCCGGGTCAGACCATCGGCCCAGATCAGGCCGCTGCCCATGAGGTTGCGCATGATGATCTGGGCCGCGACAATGATCATCAGCAGCAGGAGCAGGGCCACCAGGAGCAGCTCTTCGCCCTTATTGAGATAGCTCAGCAGGCGGCGAATCATCTCACCTGGTCCCTTTGTTACGGAATTCAGCCAGCAGGGAGGTGATGGTGTCCAGGGCCTCCTGGGACAACTTCCCCTGCTTGAGCAGGGAGGCGGTTACCTTGGTCGTCTTTTCCTGCCAGATAGCAATATCCTCCGCCTTGGGGGTGATAAAGGTGATGCCGTTATCCTCCAGGGCCTTTCTGGCATCGACGTTCAGCTGGCGGTTGTGGCGGTCAATCCGTTTGAACGTCTCTGTTATGACGCTGCTTACTACCTGCCGGTCCCCTGGGGTAAGCTTGTTGAAAGCCTTGTTGTCAAGGGCCAGCATGCCATAGGTGTAGAGTAAAGGCAGATCGGTGATGTATTGCACCTGGGTATGCCATTGGAGGATGATGGCGTAGGCCGGCGGAATGGCCACCGTATCGATGAGGGAGGTCTGCAGGCCGGCCCGGACATCGGCCACCGGCAGGGGGATTGGTTGAATGCCATAGGCCTGGAGGGCGGTGATGGCCGAGGCATCGTTGGCCGGGGCCCATACCTTGCGGTGCTGCAGATCCTTTACGCTGGTCACCGGGGTCTTGGAGAGCACCCGGGCAAAGCCGCCTTCGGCCAGGCCAAAGATCTTGAAGCCGGCCCGCTCATAGCCCTTGATGATGAACGGGTCCATGCGCGGCCTGACATAATCAAGTTCAGCAAAGGAGCGGAAGATAAAGGGCAGGCTGTACACCTGGCCGTCCCGGTTGAGGCTGGCCAGGCTGGAGGCGGCGACCATGCCGCCCTGCAGCTGGTTGAAGCGGATCTTGCGGACCACCGCCTGGTCATTGCCCATCACCCCGCCCGGATATATCTTTAGTTTCAGCCGGCCATTAGTTTTCGTAGCTATCTCCTGGCCCGCCTTGCGGATCTCTTTGACCTCAAAGGCGCCTTCCGGTGCCAGGGTGGCTATCTTCAAGACGCGGGCCGGGGCAGGGCCTGCCATGAGCAGGATGGCGAGGGCAGTGATAAATACCTTGATGGCTGGATTGGTCATTGTTTTGCCGTTGGATTAAAAGTAGTCGGGGCTGCTGTTAAGCAGTTCCCGGGCCTCTCGCTGGGCCAGGACATTGCTTAAGGTAAAGCCCTTGACCTTGGGGTCGGCGGCCAGAACCTCAGTGAGCAGCCGGTCATGGAGAGCCCGGTCAAACATCATGCGGCCATACTTGTCGGCATAAACCACCTTGGCCCGCAGGTTCATGTCGCCGCCAATGGCGATGGCCCGCTCAAAATGGGCCTTGGCCTCCTGGGGCCTGCCACCTAAAGCCGGCGGCAGCATAATGGCCAGAGAGCCAAGGTAGAGGTGGGCGCTGCCCCCTTGAAACTGTTCATCCATGGCCACTATCCTTTTCATTATACTCTCCACCTGGGAGAGTTGGGCCAGGGCCCGGAGATCATCCCTATTGGCCTCAATCCAGGCCAGCCAGGCCGCGCCCAGGGAAAAGATGTACGGTATCTCTTCTTCTCCACTAATCCCACCAATTGCGGCCTGAAATCTCGGGAACTCGAGCCCTGCCAGGTTACAGAGATTCTTGTTGTGGGCACAACAGGCGCGGTGGGCCAGGGCCAGTGATTTGTCGGCCAGCAGTTTGGCCTGGTCAGGGTCCTGGGCAAATACCGCTCCGTAGCTGCCGTTCAGGTCAGCGCTGACGCGTAATAACTGGGCGTTGTCCGGGGCGTCTGCCACAAGGGCGTCCAGCATTATCAGGTAGGCGGGCAGGCCCGCCTTTACCGTGGCCAGGTCATTACTGTCCTTTACCGCCGCAGCCAGGCTGCTGGTCTGGCGGGAGATGGGGCTGGCGCAACCGGTTGTCAGGAGGAGGGCCAGGACAAGAAGGGGCAGCAGGCGGGCCATGGCAGGAGAGTTAAAGGGTTTAGGGAAAATGTGTAATTATCCCTAATTTATATGGCCAATAGTAATAAAATGTAAAGGAATTAGGCCAGAAAAGGGGGGTGGGGCCAGGAGTTACCGCGGTTAAAAAAATATGGCTATTCCCCGGCCGTTGGGTTATTTAATTGTGATTGCTCTGTTAGTTTATCTGCGGGGCAGTGTGGTTCCGGTCCGCTTTGGCAAAAACGGACCGGGAGAAAAATTTGGTACTAACATCTTTGGAACTTAAGCCTTTGGCGGCCCATCTTCTTTACGGACCGCCGCTATGGCGAATAAGCAGGAGAGGCGGATACGATGTTTGGATTAGGAATGCCGGAGTTAGTTGTAATCCTTGTTATTATTGTCATCATCTTTGGGGCCGGCAAACTGCCGGAGATCGGTTCTGGTATTGGTAAAGGGATCAAAAACTTTAAGAATGCCACCTCGGACGACGACCCGAAAAAGATCGATGATAAAAAGGATGATGAGTCTGGCAGCTAAAGAGTAGAGCTGTTACCTACGCGGAGGGGACTTATGTTTGGACTGGGAATGCCGGAACTGGTGGTAATCATGGGCATCGCCTTTCTGGTCTTTGGCGGTAAGAAGCTGCCCGAGATCGGTGAGGGACTGGGTAAGGGCATTAAATCGTTTAAGAAATCCGTTGGCGATGTCGAGGACTCCACCCAGGATCTGGTGGCGAACCATGTGCCGGGCCTCAAGGAGGTCAATGAGGTGAAGAACAAGGTCGCCCAGGTTAAAGATATTATTAAGTAGTTAGTTCCCCTTGCTTGGGAACTAAAAAGGGGGTGGCCAGGGCTTGCATAAGTTCCCTGGCCACCCCCTTTTTTTATTGTTTCTGCTCAAGGTTAAAATTTTCGCCTTTAGGAGTCTCGTACCTCGCTTACCGGGCGGACAGCTTTCAGCTAGCGGTTGTTTTTAACAGCCCTTCGACATTCGAAATTCTGCGGTTCGATATTCGCTGTTAAAAAAAGAAACCGGCAAGGCCGGTATCGCTGGACTCCCCGTGGTCTCGCTGCTTTCGCTTACCGGTCCACGAAGTTAAAACTAATCGTCGAAATCGCCCTCTGGGCCCTTGTCGGTATCCAGTTCCGCCGCCCTTTCGATGATCTTTTCCTTGGTCCAGTGGGCCGGGTCTTCCAGGCGGCCCACCTTGGGGCCCGGATCATGGGACCCGGCCTCTAAGATCGCCTCTATGCCGGCATCGGCCGAATCCTGGGCGTTGAAGACATTGGCCAGGAGGTTGTAGGTAAACTCCTCAACCCGCTTGCTCATCCTCTCGCGGACCTCGGCCGGCTGGCCCATGAGGCGGTTCTCAAAGGCCAGGTTCAGGTTCTTGTAGGCCCCGCCCTGCCAGCCGCGCTCCGTGGCGAAGTCGACCATTGCGGCCCACATCTCTTCCGTGACCCCTTCTCCCTTCACCTTGACGAAGTTGCCGTTGCCATCGACGATGGCGTTGCCGTCGTCGTTCACCTCCAGCCCCCAGGAGATCATCTGCAGGGCGGTGGCCACATTGGCCTTGGTGGTGTTGGTCTTTTCGGCGATCTCCTTGAGCCTGGTTGAGCTGTTGCCCGAGGTGCCGTGCTGGGCCCCGTTCACCTGGTAAGGGGCCAGGGCCTGATGGATCCCGGCCGTGAGCTCCACCTGGATGCCCTGGCCGCTGGCCTCCAGGCCATGGGTGGTGCCGTTGTTCAGGGCGATCCAGTTGGGGAAGATCTCATGGGCGTTAAGGCCCTGGATCAGGAAGAGCGCCTCGGGCACGGCCGAGAGGCCTAAGGAGCCTTTAATCTCGCCGATCTCGGTCTCCAGTCCGGCCCAGGAGGGGATGAACTGGTTCAGCTCAAGGTTGGCCAGCAGGTTCTTGTCGTCCAGCATGTGGGAGGCGTCGATGGCAATGGAGGTGATGCCCGCCTCAAACAGGGTGGGGATCTCCTGGCGGGCAAAGGGCAGGTCGTCCTCCGACTTGATCCCGTAATGATCGGCATGGAGGGCCACAGGCACGGTGATGCCCAGTTCATTGGCCGCCTGATCCACCTGGCGGGCAATGTTCCAGTAGTTTGTCGGGCAGTAGGCGGTGGCGCCGCCCTCGGACCGGGCGATTTCGATGATGACGGCGGCATTGGCGCGCTGGGCCGCGGCCAGGACGCCGCGGATGATAAAGCTGTTGCGGCCGTTGGCCGCCATGGTCATCGCCTTGCCCCTTCGGCTTAAGGCCAGATCAATATACTTGCCGCTGACCAACAGGGCCTGGGAGTTGGGAAATAGCTTTTTGATGGTGGGTGGCCGGCCAAGGTCCACCGCCTGCAAAAAAGATTTTTGAGCTGCCATAAGGTTTCCTCCTGAGGGTAGTGGCGGCTAACTCTTCATGACCCGGGTCTGGGCAACTTAAATAAAGACCCGGAAAGTTCTGGAGAGTTAACATTTGCCACTGCAGAGTGGATTTTCATATAAATTATGATGGTTGCTGTCTTGTTTTGTTGCTGAAAAAGGTAGAGCGTGAAGGGGCGGGGCAAGGGGGCCTATTTTCGATGGGAGCCTTCTTTCTGGTAACCGTTGCCTGCTGCCTGTTCTTTGATCCCGCCAGGTCCCGGCAGCTTCTTTGTGCAATTAAGTAACCAAAAATGTACAATAAATTATCGCGGCCCGTCATTAAAAAAATGTTATTTTTTGATCCGTCTTCCTGCCGCTCTTTGCCGGGGATAAATCCCTTTGTCTCTGCCTGTGGCTATGTTAGTTATATGAGCCGGTTACATCAGGTGACGGCTAAAACCGTTGGCCAGGATAGATAAGATAATGCGAGACCATACCTTTGCCTAAGCCAGTAATAGATACCCGTTTGGGGAATTGGCCCACCCTTTGCCAAAACAGGCCCTTATCCGGCCGCTGCCGCCTTACCTGGGGGAAGTAGAGTTGAGTCTCCACCGCAAGGATATCCAGAAATTTCTGCCGGGTGAAGGGACCCGCATGGTGGTTATCGCCTCCTTTATCGGCCTGGCCGCCGGTCTGGCCAATATCCTCTTCCGCTCCACCGAGCATTTTGTCCACCACTACTTCTTCGAGGGCGGCCTGCGCTTGCTCTTAGGTGAACATGGCCCTGAGATCTTCGAGGGGGTGAACGCCTGTCTCTTTGCCCATACCAGTCCCATGATCCTCCTGTTGCCGCTCTTGCCCATGGTGGGCATGGTTCTCCTCATTCCCCTGGCCTGGCTCTACCCTGGCGAGGTGAATGGCTACGGCTTTACCAAGTTCCTGCGCAAGGTCAACCTCCAGGGTGGGCGGTTGAAGTTCCGCAACATCCCCTTAAAGACGCTCACCACCTCGCTGACCATCGGCACCGGCGGTTCGGCCGGGGTGGAGGGACCCATCGCCCTGGTGGGTGGCGCGGTGGGCTCCCTGGTGGGGCAGTTCTTCCGGGTCTCCGGCGACCGGATGAAGGTGTATATCGCCGCCGGTTGCGCCGGCGGCATCGGCGCCATGTTCAACGCCCCCATCGCCGGGGTGTTCTTCGCCTCGGAGATCGTTCTCCTTGGCACCTACGAGATGTCCGCCTTTTCGGCCCTGGTCATCTCGTCGGCCATGGCCACCGTGGTCTCCCGGGCCACCTACGGCGAGTCCCCCGCCTTTCCCATTCCCCACTACCAGTTGGTCAACCCCTGGATCGAGATTCCCCTCTATCTCTTTTTAGGGCTGATCATCGGCATCATTGCCGTGGGCCATATCCGTTTTTTTTACGGGGTGCGGGATCGCTTTCGCGACCTTGCCATCCACCCCTTCTTAAAACCGATCATGGGCGCCTTCTTTGTCGGGCTCATCGGCCTCTTTTTCCCCCAGGTCATGGGGGACGGCTATTTTTATATCGAGCGGGTCCTGGCCAATGACGGGGTGCTCTGGGTTATGCTTCTCCTCATCGCTATGAAGATCCTGGCCACGGCCATAACTCTGGGCTCAGGCGGGGCCGGTGGCGTCTTTGCCCCGGCCCTTTTTATCGGGGCCATGATAGGTGGGGCCTTTGGCGCCGTCTGCCACTACCTTTTCCCGTCCCTGGTGGCCAACTCCGGGGCCTATGCCGCCGTGGGCATCGGCGCCTTCCTCGGCGCCACCACCCATTCACCGCTCACCGCCATCTTTCTCCTCTTTGAGATGACGGGCAACTACCAGATCATCGTGCCGGTGATGCTCACCAGTATCATTGGCACGGTGGTGGCCAAGCACCTGTACAACGACTCCATCGACACGGTGGATTTTAGCCGGGAGGGGATAGATATCCATCAGGGGCGGGAGACCGCGGTTATGAAGTCCCTCAAGGTGGGGCAGGCCATGAGCGAGGACGTGGACTTCATCAGTGAAACGGCGAACGTTAACCAGCTGCTCAAGATATTTTCCCTGGCCGAAGAGAGTTTTTATTTTCCGGTCCTGGCTGAGTGCGGGCCAAAGTCAGGCCAGATGATCGGGGTGATATCTCTCCAGGACGTCAAGTCGATCATCCATGACGAGGAGTTGCGCCTCAGCGCCACGGTGGGTAATATCTGTGCCCGTAACGTCATCACCCTCACCCCGGATGTCAGTCTCTACGACGCCATGACCCAGTTTGTCGTCAAGGGCATTGAGGAGATCCCGGTGGTGGAGTCGGCCGATAATATGTGGGTGGTGGGGATGTTGAAGAGGCGCGAGGTGATAAACGCCTACAACCGTGAGGTGTTAAAGCGCGGGATCTCCCGCCAGACCGCGGCCATTCCCCTCCACGGCCAATGATTTCCCCAATGCTTACTGTCGTTCCCTCTTCCCTGGCAGCTCTCCCCCGCAATAGTAGCTGATCATTACTAAAAAAAAGCCGAAAATTCATGCAAGGCACCCCCTTTCGTCAAGATGAGCTGCGCCGCGTGCTGGCCGGTCTCGATGGTGATTTTGTCCTCCTTGAGACCAGCAAGATGCTGGCCGGCAATAGTAAAAGCCTGCTCTTTAGCAAGCCTCTGGAGCGATTGCGCTGTACCCTTGCCAATGTGGACTCATTTCTGGCCCGCTGTGAGGATGTTCTGGCCCGGGGCCACTATCTGGCCGGCTGGTTTTCCTATGAGTATGGCTATTTTTTAGAGCCGGTGCTGCGGCCCCTGGCCGATTCCCTGCCGGGGGAGACCGTTCTGGCCGATCTCGGGGTCTTTGCCCCCCCCAACGTCTTTGATCACCTGGCGGGGAAATGGGCCCAAGAGCCTCATTTGGCCGGGGGGATAAGCGAATCGCCCTTTATGGTAGAAAACATCTCCCTAAGCCAGACTGAAGAGGAGTATCTGCATCATCTGGGCCGGATCAAGGAGTATATCCGGGCCGGAGACACCTATCAGGTCAACTACACCCTGAAGCTCCTCTTTGCCTTTGTCGGCCGGGCCGTGGATCTCTACCTCCATCTCCGGGCCAATCAGGGGGTGGGGTACGGCGCCTTTATCCGCACGGATGATTCGGAGATACTTTCATTTTCCCCCGAGCTTTTCTTTGCCAAGGAGGGCAATGGCTGCACGGTGCGGCCCATGAAGGGCACCTGCGCCCGGGGCCGGACCCCGGCCGAAGATGAGGAGATGCGAAGGTTTCTGGCCACGGACCCCAAAAATAAAAGTGAAAATGTGATGATCGTTGATCTGCTGCGCAACGACCTGGGCCGCCTGGCCCGACCAGATACGGTTCACGTCACCTCGCTTTTTGACGTGGAGACCTATGAATCCTTGCACCAGATGACCTCCACCATCCAGGCCAAACTGCCGGATGAGGTTGATTTGCATCATCTTTTCCGGGCCCTCTTCCCCTGCGGCTCCGTGACCGGCGCCCCCAAGATCAGGACCATGGAGATCATTAAAGAGATGGAGACCGGGCCCCGGGGCGTCTATTGCGGGGCCATCGGTTATCTCACCCCGAAAGGCGACGGCTGCTTCAACGTGCCCATCCGCACCGTTGTTCTTGACCAGCAGGGGCGGGGCGAGATGGGCATCGGTTCCGGCATTGTGGCCGATTCAAGCCCCGAGGGTGAGTGGCAGGAGTGTGGCCTCAAGGCCCATTTCCTCACCCACTCCCACTCCTTTGAACTCATCGAGACCCTCCTCTGGCAACCTGGTGACGGCTACTGGCTCCTTGATGGCCATCTCTCCCGCCTTGCCGCCTCGGCCCGCCATTTTAACTTCCAGCTCGATATTGGTGCCGTTACCGCTGAGCTTGCCTCCCTTGCCGCCTCTTTCCCCCGTAAACCCCAACGGGTGCGACTGCTGCTGAACCGCGATGGCGATCTCTCCCTTGTTGCCACGCCCTGTCCCGCCCCCGCCTTTACCTCCCTGACCGGTGCGGCCAAGGCCCCGCCCCTTGAGCTTTGCGCCCTGGCTGCCGAGCGGGTGGAGAGTTCTGACACCTTCCTCTATCACAAGACCAGCCGCCGGGCCCTTTTCAACTTGGCCTTTCAGCAGGCCCAGGAAAGAGGCCTGGCTGACCTGCTCTTTGTCAATGGGGCGGGCCAGCTCACCGAGGGCGCCATCTCTTCTATCTTTATCAAGAAGGATGGCCAATTTTTCACCCCGCCGCTAACCTGCGGCCTGCTGGCCGGTGTGCTGCGGGCCCACCTCCTGGCTCGCCATAAAGGGCTGATCCGGGAAGAGGTGCTCACCGTGGCCGACCTGGAGCAGGCCGATGCTATATTTTTGGTTAACTCGGTGCGGGGCGTGCGCCCGGTGCGGCTCCGGCAGAGGGGCTGATCGGTATCTTTAGCCTCTTTCCCGGTTGCCTGCGAGGCCTTTCAGGCGTTAAGGTGTTAGGGTGAAGGGTTGATCTTCCGACCTTAGGGAGATTTGCCAGAGGGCCTGTGAAAAAAAAGACGCACCAGAGAGGGGGAGGAACCCATGAATTGCATTCCTGTTATTCAGCGCATAATCTGCCCGGTGGATTTTTCTGATAACGCCGCCTTTGTCTTGAATTCCGCCGTGGAAGTGGCGGCCAGACTGGAGGCGGAGCTCCATTTTATCTTTGTGGTTCAGGATTTTATCGACTACTCAGGGCTCATGGAGCCCCAGCTCATCATGCCCAGCTTTGACGAGGAGATGCGGACCATGGCCGAAGAGCGGCTGGCTGATCTGGTGGCGGAGAACAAGGATCTTATTGACGCCAAGGGGGTTAAGAAGGTGGGGCATAAGGTGCTGGCCGGTGATGTGGCCGAGGAGATAATCACCTACGCCCGGGAGTGGCCGGCCAACCTCATTGTTATCGGCACCCACGGTTATAAGGGCCTTGACCGTCTCCTCTTCGGCAGTGTGGCCACCAAGGTTGTCCAGTCCGCGCCCTGTCCGGTTCTATCGGTCAATCCCCATACCTGCAGCCGGGCCGATTAGGTGTGGCTCCACTAGGTGATAACTGGCAGGCGGCCCCCTGGCGCCTGCGTCTCCACGAGATTATCTTCGAGGCGGACACCAGGGGCGGTAAGGCCTTTGATCTCTGCCTGATTGCCTCCATTGTCATGTCGGTGCTGGCGGTGATGCTCGATTCCGTGGCCGCGGTCCACATCCCTTACGCCCGCCAACTCTTCCTCTTGGAGTGGTTTTTTACCCTTCTCTTCACCGTTGAGTATCTCCTCCGCCTTGTCAGTACTAAAGCGCCCTGGCGCTACGCCAGAAGTTTCTTTGGCCTGGTGGACCTTTTGGCCATCATCCCCACCTATATCAGCCTTTTTTTGCCGGGCGGCAAGTATCTCCTGGTGATCCGGATACTGCGCATCCTCCGCGTCTTCAGGGTGTTGAAACTGGTCTGGTATCTCAAGGAGGCCCACCTGCTCCTCGTCGCCCTGGGGGCCAGCCGGCGCAAGATCACCGTCTTCCTCTTCGTGGTCCTGACCCTGGTGGTGGTCTTCGGCTCCTTCATGTATGTGATCGAGGGCGACCAGAACGGCTTCACCTCCATTCCCCGCTCCATCTACTGGGCCATTGTCACCATGACCACGGTGGGTTATGGCGATATCTCCCCCCAGACCAACCTGGGCCAGTCCGTGGCCTCCCTTATCATGATCATCGGTTACGCCATCCTTGCCGTGCCCACCGGTATTGTCACGGTGGAGATGGCCAACGCCTGGAGTCAGGACAAACTCTCCTGTCAGGTCTGCCGCTATTGCAATCGCGAGGGCCATGACAGTGACGCCACGTACTGCAAGTTCTGTGGTGGGGGGCTAAAGGAGAGTGGTGAGGGGGATGAGCAGGGGTGACCCCTTCCTCCGCTTTGGGGAAAAGTCAGAAAAAGTGCAAAATTTAGTAGTTACTGACATAGCTAGACATTTTCGGTAACTTGCGCTCTGCTGCCCCCTGGTCTGTTTCACCTTTCCCCCCCTTTCGCCAATATTCGTGGCATTGGCCAATTGTGATGAGATTTCTTGCCCTGGACCGTCGACGGATCGATCCTCTTGGTGGTGCTCATATGGAGGGTTAAATAGCTGGTGGTGGGAAAATTGTAGTTGTAGAGCGACAGGGACTTGGGAATGATCTGGAAGGCTATCTTTAGCCTGTTTGGATCTATGTTGCTGGCCATGTTACTGGCCGTGGTGCTGCTGGCGAGGGGGCTGACCTTGCTGGTCATATTCATCGGCTTGGCCACGGAGAAGTTTAGGTATCCCTGGTTGTTGCCTTCGTTTGCCTCCCGGACCTGGTTGTCGATATCGGCGATGAATTTTTCCTCCGGTTGAGATGGCAAGTAACCCCTGCCCGTGGGTTAAGGAAGGTGGTGGTTGCCGCTTGGCGATGCTGGCGCAGGCCGCAGTGCCTCTTGCTGGAGCAACAGGGGCCAAGGGCCCTGCCTGGCCAAGATCCATGGCAAACACCAAGGCGTCTAAACTTAAGAGGCCTGGCCCGCCCCCGTAACCGCTGGGCCAAGGCTAGAGTAGCGCTGGAGTTTGCCCCGCCAAGCCAAGCTGGCTTATAGGGGCGATTCAAGGATCATTTTCCTGCAGGTTCTTGCTCACTGTTTCTCCTCTGGGCCCAGGTTGGCGCCACTCTGCCCGTCTGTCGGGGAAAAATGGTCCTGATTGTCATAAAAACTCTTGGGAATGCGCTGTTTGTTATACTCCTCATCCTTCAGGTTGCAGCAGCCCACCAGCATCCACACCTTGGAGAGGCGGACCTGGCCGGTTATGCGGCGCCGCAGGGTGAAAAAGGGGAATTTATGTGACGGAACCACGGCAATCTGGATATAGGCCAGTTCCAGAACGTTGATGAAGACGATGATGCCCATGATCAGTGAGTAGAGGTAATAGGGCCGCACTGCCCTGGGGTCATAGGAGCCGCCAGCGGGACAGGCAAACTGGTGGGAGTAGAGCTGAAACGCCATGAAATCAAGGATGATGGTGATGATGAGGATGGTGAGCAGCCCCTTGGCATGGAAAAACATCCGGTTCTTTGACTCCAGTTCAGCGCATAGCTCCACCGCCTCGCTGCCGCTGGGCCTGGCATGATCATAGGCCACGTACTTGAGCCAGAGGCGGTAGGCCCGTTCCCGTTCCCGGAAATAGCCCCCGAAGAAAAAGCTGAAAATGGAGGTGAGGGCGGTGATGGAGATGAGAAAGGCCGCGGGTTCATACATGGGAGGATCCTTATTACGCCTTGTCTCGCGGCGCATCCTTGCTTTGTTTGTCTGCGGTGGGGCTTTCTTTGCGGCCAGCTTCCTCCCTCTGCTCCGTCTTCATGAAGTTGACCATTAACTGGCAGGCCAGGACGAGAAAAAAGACACTGAGAAAGACCATCAGCCAGTCGATCAGGCCATGGAAGCGCATGAGCAGGCTGTCAAGCATCACCATTCCTCCCCCTAAAAAAAGAAAATCAGAAAGATTCCCGCTGAAATTCAGCTCTTTGTTCTTTTCTGCCCAGCCGTGGACAATTTTTGCCATCCCCAAGCCGGATGAGCGTGTCTGATGCTGGCCCGGCAGTAGCAAAAAAGGTAACGGGGAGAGCCGGACCTGTCAAGGTTAATTGAATGGTTAAATAGTTCGGTTGTGTCACAGACAGGTGGCTGCCTCAGGAGATAATTACAAAACCTGATTGGGGAAAATCATCAGTGGTGCTGGTGATCCGGCTCTGAGGATAGCATGGTTGGCCTGAATGAAATGAAACCCGCCAATTACCCAGGTAACAAAGGGGGCGGGCCTGGGGTTGGCGGGAGCTCGCCATGCGGGGCTATACTATTGGTGCCTGAGGGACAAACAGCTCTTTGGGGCTGGTGTGATTAGTGGCGAAGGCGGGATTCGAACCCACGTGCCGCGCGAGGGCGACCAACGGATTTCGAGTCCGCGCCGTTATG
>JBDLJA010000029.1:0-32949 GCA_039714595.1 Thermodesulfobacteriota bacterium
CTAAAACTCCTTCAAGCCAGCCGCCTCTTTGTTGCCGAACAGGCCATGGGGGCGGATAAAGAGGATAACCAGGAGGATGGTGATGGAGATGGCGTCCTGAAAGGCCAGGGGAAAGCCGACCCCCACGCTGAACGCCTCAATGAGGCCCAGCAGCAGTCCGGCGGCCACAGCGGCCATGGAGTTGCCCAAGCCCCCCAGCACCGCCACGGTGAAGCCCTTAATGGCCAAACCGGTGCCCATGTCATACTGGGATGAGGTGATGGGCGAGACCACACAGCCGGCCACGGCGCCGATGGCGGCGGAGAGCACAAAAGAGAAGGTCACCATGTTACGGGCGTTGATGCCGCAGAGGGTGGCGGCCAGCCGGTTGGCGGCGCAGGCCTGCATCTCCCGGCCCAGGGAGGTGAGGCGGAAGAAGGCGGAGAGCAGGGCCACCATAATGGAACAGACCGCCACCACCCAGATAACCTGGGGCGAGATACTGGCACCCATGATCTTCACCGAGCTCACCACGTTGCCGGTGAAATAGGGCAGGGCCCGCACCCCGTCACCCCAGATGTGCAGAGCCACCTCCCGGGTAACGATGGAAAGGCCGATGGTGATGATGATCATCCTTAAGACCGAGGGACTCTCCAGCCAGCGGATGAAGATAATCTCCAGGAGACCGCCAAAGATCATGGTAACTGCCACGGCGCAGACAATGGCTAAAGGCAGGGGCATCATCTGATTAAAGGAGATGGCGCTCATCCCGCCCAGCATGACAAACTCGCCCTGGGCGAAGTTGATGATGCCGGTGGTGTTGTAGATGATGTTAAAGCCAATGGCGACAATGGCGTAGATAATCCCGTAGGTTATCCCGGCAAAGAGGTATTGGCTGAATAGTTCGAGGGACATAAGGTAATCAGGAGGAAGAAAATTGACGGTTGAACGACGAACAGAAGAATATCGAACCGCAGAATGTCGAATGTCGAAGTAAGGAAATTATCGTTATTAAGCCAGGTACATTCCTTCTACATTCGACATTCATTATTCAATATTCTACGGTTCGTTTTTTCCCAGAGACCTTCAACCTATCCACCTAAAAAGGGCAGGAAACACCGTACCGGCTGCACCTGCCCTTTTTTACTTAAAAAAACGCGCTGCTACTTCTTATAGAGGACGAACTTGCCGCCTTTAACGGTCATCATCTCAAAGGCGTCAATGCCGAGACCGTTATGGTCGGTGGCCGAGAAGTTATAGACGCCGCCGGTGCCGGCGAAGCCCTTGAGGCCCTCGATGGCGTCCCGCACCTTGGCCTTGTCGGAAGAACCGGCATTCTCGATGGCCTTGGCCAGAATCATGATGGCGTCATAGCCATGGCCGCCAAAGGTGGAGGCCTGCTCTTTATACTTGGCCTCATAATCCTTGCTGTACTTGACCAGCAGAGACTTCTGGGGGTTGGAGTCGGCCAGCACGTCGGCGGCCAGCAGACGGCCGGAGGGGAAGATGATACCCTCGGCAGCCGCACCGGCGGCCTCGATGTACTTGACGTTACCAAAGCCGTGGCTCTGGAACAGGGGCACCTTCCAACCGGCCTGGCGCATGTTCTTGGCAACAATGGCCTGGGCCGGAACGATGGACCAGTTAACCACGGCCTGCACGTCCTTGTTCGCCTTGATCTTGGCCACTACGGCGGAGAGATCGGTGGCCTTCTTGTCATACACCTCGTCCTCGACGATTGTAATCTTGAACTGGGGCGCATACTTCTTCAGCTGGGCCCGGCCCGCCTTGCCGAAACCGGTGTTGCCGGCCAGGATGGCGATCTTGCTTAGCCCCAGCTCGTTCATGGTCATGAAGATCTTCTGGGCGGCAAAGCTGTCGGTCTGGGGGGTCTTGAAAACCCACTTGGCCACCGGGTTAACGATAACCTCGGCCGCGCCGCAGGAGAGGAGGATGGTCTGGCTCTTCTCGCAGATCGCCTTGAGCTTCATCGACTCGCCGGAGGTGGAGGGTCCGAGGATGGCGATTACCTTCTCCTCCTCGATGAGCTGCTTGGCAAAGGAGATGGCCTTCTGGGGGTTGGCCGCGGAATCCTTGACAATGAGCTGAATCTTCTCACCGTTGATACCGCCCTTGGCGTTGATCTCATCCACCTGCATGCGGATGGTCCGGGCCTCGGGGCCGCCCAGGAAGGAGGCTCCGCCGGTCTCGGCCAGAATGGCGCCCACTTTAATGTCGGCCGCAGCCGGGCTTGTCAGACAAAGAACCAGGGCCCAGGCAGAGGCCACGGCAGCAACTACATTCAGCACACTCTTCATAACACTTTCTCCTTTTAACAGCGAACCGCAGAATATCGAATACCGAATGTCGAATGATGAAGGGCGGATGTTATCTTTATTAGACAAGGTACCTTCCTTCGGAATTCGTCATTCTGCGGTTCGATATTCGATATTCGCCTTTTATTATGTGCCTGCCCTTAATGCCAGCGGCCCCCCAGCCGCCAAGCCAGCGAGACACTAGATTGCGTAAACCTCTTCGCCGGACAGCAGCCGCACATCGGACTTGACCAGCACATCAATGGCCCGGTCCAGCTCATCGAAACGGAAGATGATCAGCCCGGTCTCGCCACTCTTCTGGGTGAAGGCGTACATATATTCGATGTTGAGCTCACCCTCCTTGATGGTTTGCAGGACCTGGGCCAGGCCGCCCGGCTTGTCATCCACCTCCACGACCAAAACCTCGGTGGAGCCCACGGTGAAACCGTTCTCCTTGAGGATCTCGCTGGCCCGCTGGGTATCGTTGACGATGAGGCGGAGGATACCGAAATCAGCGGTATCGGCCAGACTCATGGCCCGGATGTTTATCCCGTTCTGGGCCAGGATAGCGGTGATCTCCGCCATGCGGCCCGCTTTATTCTCCAGGAATATGGCAATCTGCTCAACTTTCATAAAAAATCTCCAGTTGTTATCAAACAACAGCAATTAACCGCAAAGGCGCCAAGGACGCAAAGTTTTTATTCTAAAAAACTTCTTTTAATTGCGCCCGTTACATCCCGGCGGCCACAAAAGTGGTTTTAATAAACCAGGAAAAACAAAGGGCTATATCTTCCTCTTGTCGATCACCCGCTGGGCCTTACCCTCGCTGCGCTGGATCGATTTGGGCTCTTTGAGGGTCACCTTGCAGGAGACGCCTAAGAGATCTTTAATCTCGGTCTGAATCAGTTTGGTGAGGCTTTCCAGTTTCCTGATCTCGTCGGAGAAGAGGGCCTCACTCACCTCCACCTCCACCTCCAGGGTATCCAGGGAGCCGACGCGGTCGACGATGATCTGATAATGGGGCTCAACGCCTTCAACGGCCATGAGGACATGCTCGATCTGGGAGGGGAAGACGTTTACCCCGCGGATGATCATCATGTCGTCGGAGCGGCCGGTGACCTTCTCCATCCGGTAGAAGCTCCTGCCACAGGAACACTCATCGGTGATCAGCCGCGAGAAATCCTTGGTCCGGTAACGGATCACCGGGAACGCCTCCTTGGTGAGCGTCGTGAAGACCAGCTCGCCCTTCTCGCCTAAGGGCAAAGGCTCAAAGCTGTCGGGGTGGACGATCTCCGGCAGGAAATGGTCCTCCATGACGTGCAGGCCGCGCTGCTCCTCCACACACTCAATGGCCACGCCGGGGCCGATGATCTCGGAGAGGCCATAGATGTCAATGGCCTTGATGCCTAAGGCATCCTGGATCTCGGCCCGCATGTTCTCAGACCATGGCTCGGCCCCAAATATTCCCACCCGGATATTCATCTCGGCCGGATCAACGCCCAGATCATGCATGGTCTCGGCCAGGTTAAGGGCATAAGAGGGGGTGCAGAGCAGGACGGTGGACTTAAAGTCCTTCATCACCATCACCTGACGCTTGGTGTTGCCGCCGGAGACCGGCACCACGGTGGCGCCCAGCTCCTCGGCCCCGTAATGGGCGCCCAGGCCGCCGGTGAAAAGGCCGTAGCCGTAGGCGTTATGGATGGTGTCCTTGGAGCTTGCGCCGGCGGCGGACAGCGAACGGGCCATGAGCCCGGCCCACATCTTGATATCCGCCTTGGTGTAACCCACCACGGTGGGCTGGCCGGTGGTGCCGGAGGAGGCGTGGATGCGCACCACCTGATCCATCTCCACGGCAAAGAGGCCGAAGGGATAGTTCTTGCGCAGGTCCTCCTTGGTGGTGAAGGGCAGTTTCTGGATATCGCTAAGGTCCTTGATGTCGGCCGGCTTTACGCCAACCTCATCCATCTTGGCCCGGTAGTAGGGGACCTTATCATAGACCCGCTTGACCACGTCCTGGAGACGCTTAAGCTGGATGGCCGCCAGGGCCTCCCGGGGCATGGTTTCGTACTCTTTATCGAAGATCATAAATCTCTACCAGATTTCGGTTTACGGTTTACGGTTTACAGTTGCCGGTTCAGGGGAAGTGATCTTCATAAAGACAATTCCTTCGCCGTAAACCGGCAACCGTAAACTGTAAACCTGCTCATTGTCGCCCCAGCAATGGGGGTAAACTCACTAGACCATTAGGCTGCTGTTGCCGCCCGGCCCTTCTTAAAGGCGGCGATGTTCTCGTCCAGGCTGCGGGGCAGCTTCTCCTTCAGCACGCCGAGGAAGAGATCCTCGGGGATGGGCAGGAAGGTGGAGAGCGCCCCCACCAGGGCCAGGTTGGCCGCCCGAATCTCCCCCACCTCGCGGGCGATGGCGAAGCCGTCCACCGGGAAGGTGGCGATGTTTTGTTTAGCCAGCTCGTCCAGGATATCGTCCGGATACGGCACCTGACCAGTGGCCACGGCCGGCGGGGCGATCTTATGGCTGTTCACCACCACCTTGGTGTCTTTATGCATATAGGGCAGATAACGCACCGCCTCCATCACCTCAAAGGAGACGACAATGTCGGCCTGGCCCGGGTCGATGAGCGGCGAGTAAACCTTCTTGCCGTAACGCAGGTTGGCCACCACCGAGCCACCGCGCTGGGCCATGCCATGCACCTCGCTCTTCTTGGCGTCAAGGCCCATGGCCAGCAGGCCATAGACGGTAATCTCACTGGCCAGCAAGATGCCCTGGCCCCCCACCCCGCTGAACAGGATATTTCCAGCTTCTTCACTCATCTTATGCCTCCTTCTTAGCGGTAATGGCTGAGAACTTACAAACCTGCTGACACTGACCACAAGCGTTGCACATCTCGGGACTGATCACGGCGTAACCCTTCTGCTTCTCCTTCTTGCCCAGGTCCTTGGCCTCCTCCGGGCTGATGGCCTGCCAGCTGATGGCCGGACAGCCTAAGGAGACACAGGCCCGGCAGCCGGTGCAGTCATCGATTGAGATGGCCAGGGGCGTCACCTTCTTCTTGCGCATCTCCGGCAGCAGGACACAGGGGGCCTGGCTGATGATAACGGAGGTGGCGTCCCGTTCGATCTCCTCCTTCATCACCTTCTTGGTCTCGTTGATCTCATGGGGGTTGACGGTGCGCACATGCTCCACCCCCACCGCCCGACAGAGCTGCTCAAAGTCGATGGCGTTGGCCGCCTCGCCCATTAACGTCTGGCCGGAGGCGGGGTTGGGCTGCTGGCCGGTCATGGCGGTGATCCGGTTGTCAACGATGATCACCGTGGCATGGGCTTTGTTGTAGACCATATTGGCCAGGCCGGTGATACCGGAGTGGACAAAGGTGGAGTCGCCGATGACGGAAACTGTTTTCTTGTATGACTCGCCGCCCAGGGCCTTGGTCAAGCCGTGGGCCACGCCGATGGCGGCTCCCATGCAGACGCAGGAGTCCATGGCGGCCAGGGGCGGCAGGGCCCCCAGGGTATAGCAGCCGATGTCGCCGGAGACAAAGACATCGAGCTTGGCCAGGTTGTAGAAGGTGCCGCGATGGGGACAGCCGGGACACATATTGGGGGGCCGCATGGGCATCTCGGCCGGCGGCAGGATCTCGCCGCAGTCGCCGCCCAGGGCCTTCTTCACTATGGCGCCGGTGAGCTCGCCCATGGCCGGCACCTTCTCCTTGCCCACACAGGGTACGCCCATGGCCTTGATATGGGTCTCGTAAAAGGGGTCCAGCTCCTCGACGATGACCAGCTCGTCAACCTTAGCGGCAAACTCTTTAATCGCCTTCTCCGGCAGGGGCCAGGTGAGGCCCAGCTTGAGGAAGGCGGCCTCGGGGAAGGCCTCCCGGGCGTGGAGGTAGGCCACGCCGCCGGAGATGATGCCCATCTTCTTGTCGCCCGGCTCGCTAATGTTGCCGCTGTACTCCTCGGCAAAATCGCGCAGGGCACTCATCCGCTCCTCCACCACCCGGCGCCGCATCCGGGCGTGGCCCGGCAGCATGACGAACTTCTGGGGGTTCTTTTCAAATTTGAGCTCCACCGAGCCCATGGCCCGCTCACCCACCGCCACCATGCCCTTGACGTGGGCCAGACGGGTGGTGGTGCGCAAGATAACCGGGGTGTCATACTTCTCCGAGAGCTCAAACGCCTCTTTCAGCATAACCAGGGCCTCGGCCGGATCACTTGGTTCCAGCATGGGCAGCTTGGCGGCAAAGGCGTAGTTACGGTTGTCCTGCTCGTTCTGGGAGGAGTGCATCTCCGGATCATCGGCGCAGATGATGACCAGGCCGCCGCGCACCCCGGTGTAGGAGGCGGTGAAGAGGGGATCGGCCGCCACGTTGAGGCCCACATGCTTCATGGTCACCAGGGTCCGGGCCCCGCCAAAGGAGGCGCCCACCCCCACCTCCAGGGCCACCTTCTCATTGGGGGCCCATTCGGTGTAGACATCGTCATACTTTACCAGGTTCTCCAGGATCTCGGTGGAGGGGGTACCAGGGTAGCCGGAGGCCACGGAGACACCCGCCTCCCACGCCGCCCGGGCGATCGCCTCGTTGCCCGACAACCACAATTTCTCTTGCGCACCCATTTTCAACTCCTCCCCTGTCCACGACCCGCGGGACCTTTGCGTCCCAGCGAGCCATCCTGGTTAAGTAAAATAATATCTGAACCGGCCATGGCCGTCCTCCTTAGTCTTTGGAGAGTTTTTTTAGAAAAAAAATCCTGCGAAGCCAACAACAGGACCTTCTGGGCAAACATACCCAGAAAACCTGTCAAAATGATAATTGTACCACAACAAAAGGGGAATCACTGCCAGAGAACCAAGCAAAGCCCCTCTTATAGGTAGAGTTAGCAGGGGTTATTACCACGAAAGGCAACGATTGACAAGGGAGAGAACCTCCCGGACTAGGCCCTAACCAGCAGCTCCGCCAACTGGCGCACCTTGGCTTCCACCGCGGAAAAGCGCAAGGCCTCCACATGGCAGCTGATATCGGCCAATAAGGGGTCAAACTGGGGGAAATGGGCCAACTCCTCCCGGAGGGTACGGACCAGGGGTTCGGCCTCCAGGTCATTGGCCTGGACCAGTTGCAACAGGGTATCAAGCTGCGCCGTTACCCCACCCACGTCCAGCAGGGGCAGATCGCCAAGGCGGGTGGCCCCCTGCCCATTGACCGGCCGCAGCCGGTCAATGGTGGTGATGACCTGGGCCAGGGCGCCGGAGAAACTCTCCAGAAGTTCCGGGCCAACCTCGCCCCCCTCCCGCAAGGCCGTCTCCACCTCCTGGGCCGCAGCCCGCAGGTCAGGGGCCGAGACATTGGCCGCCAAGCCCTTGAGGGAATGGACCAGCATCCGGGCCGCGGCCGGATCAACCGCCAGCAGCCGGCGCAGCTCGGAATCAGCAGCTCCATACTGGTCAACAAAATCTGCCAGCAGCTGGAGGAAAAAGGAGGTATTGTTGTTGAAGCGCTGCATGGCGTCCGCCACATCAAAACCGAGCATCTCCGCCCCACTGAGCCCCCCTATCAGCTCCTCCCTCTCCCGGGCCGGCAGAGAGAAAACCTGCTCGCTACAGGGCAGATAACGGGCCATGGTCTGGTAAAGCTCAAATTGATCAACGGGCTTGACCAGAACCCCGTTCATCCCCGCCTCGAGACAGCGCCTACTGTCGCCCGCCACCGAATAGGCGGTGAGGGCGAAGATGGGCAGGTCACGGTACCGCGGCTCCTGGCGCAGGGCGGCGGTGGCCTGCAGGCCGTCCAGCACCGGCATCTGCAGGTCCATGAGAACCAGCGCCACCTCCTCCCCCTCTTCCCCCTGGGCCAGAAGGTCCAGGGCCTCCTGGCCATTGGTGGCCAGGACCACCTGGCAACCGCTGTTGGTGAGGATCTCCGTCACCACCTGCCGATTGATCCGGTTATCATCCACCACCAGGACCCGGGCCCCTTGAAAGTCGGGGAGAACAATCTTGTCCACCGGCCGCCGGGCCTGTTGCCGGGGAACCAGCCCCAGGGCCTGACAGGCGGAGGAGACCAGCACCCCCTGGCGCAACGGCTTTTCCAGAAGGGTGACGTTGGAAAGGGTCCGGGCCTGCTGCCAGATCTCAGAACTGCTTGGCCCCAGCACCAGGAGCAGGGGGATGGCCGCCTCCTCCCGCAACCGGGCCAGCCGGGCCAGCTCCTCGGCCGGTTGCGCGGCCAGAGAGACTATGAGCAGATCACTCTTCTCCGCCGCGGCCTTGGGGCTGGGAAGGGCCAGAAGCGAGGCATAAACCTCCAGCGCAAAACCGTGGCGTTGCAAGATATCGTCCCAGGCCTGGCGGACCACCGGGTTGTCATGGACCAGCAACACCCTCTTGCCCCGGCCCAGCTTACGGGCCGGCAGCAGATCCGCTTCTTCTTCCTGGCCCAGGGCAAAGGGGGCCTGGAAGAAGAAGGTTGACCCCTTACCAGGCTCGCTCGTAAGCCAGACGCGCCCCCCCATGGCCTTGGCCAGTTGCCGGCAGATGGAAAGCCCCAAGCCCGTGCCGCCGTAGCGCCTGGTTATGGAGCTGTCCGCCTGCTGGAAGGGGGAGAAGAGCTGCTCCTGCTCCTCCTGACTCATGCCGATGCCGGAGTCGGCCACGCTAAAGAGCAGCTGGGCCCCGGCCTTGTCCCTCTCCACACAGCTGACCTGCAGCGCCACCTGGCCCGCCTGGGTAAATTTAATGCCATTGCTCACCAGATTGGTCAACACCTGCTCCAAGCGCAGGGGGTCACCGCATAGGCCCAGGGGCACCTCCCCGTCATGGTGAATGACCAGCTCAATCCCCTTTTCCCGCACCTGGTCCGCGAACATCAGCGTCAGGTTATCCAGGGAATCAGCCAGGGAGAAGGGAAGCTCCTCAATCTCCAGCTTGCCCGCCTCAATCTTGGAAAAATCAAGGAGGTCGTTGATAATCCCCATGAGCGACTTGGCGGCCCGGCTTATGGACTGGACATACTCCCCCGCCTTACGGCTCAGGGGAAGCTGCAGGGCCAGGACGCTCATGCCGATAATGGCGTTCATGGGGGTGCGGATCTCATGACTCATATTGGCCAGAAATTCACTCTTGGCCTGGCTGGCCGCCATGGCCTCATCCTGGGCCTGTTGGCGCACCAGAACCTCATTGGTGAGCTGCTCGTTCGACTCGTTGAGCTCCCGGGTCCGGGCGGCGATACGCTGCTCCAACTCATTGTTGAGCCTCTCCGCCTGCAGGTTCAACTCACCCAAGCGCAGGTTGGCCCTCTCCAGTTTAGCGGAGTACTCCAGCTGGACCCGCTTCTTCTCCTCCTCCAGGAAATGAAAGCGGTCGGCCAGGGCCAGGGCCAGGATCAACCCCTCCCAGGATGTGCCGATCTGGGTGGACCAGTTGACCCAGATCGAGCCCTCCAGCAAGCCGAAGGTCTTGGCGGCGTAAACCATCAGGGTCAAAAGAGAACCACCCCAGGCCACCCCATAGTAATAGGCCGGCCGATAGCCCATGAACATGACCCGGAAGCCGGCGAAGATCATCACCGGCAGGAAGAAGAGGAGGCTAAAGGTGGCAAGCTTTATGGCCCAGGAGTAGTAGCCGAAGAGGGAGAAGAGCATCCCGGCCGCGAGAACAACCGCGATCCTCTGCAGGACCCGGTGCAGCCGAGGGACGTGGTGCGGGGTATCCAGAACCTTCTGGGAGAAAAAGATGGCCCAGAAAAAGCTGCTGAAGATGCAGAAGGGAATGATCCTGGCGTTGAGCCACTGGCCCGAGGGCCAGAGATACTGACTGCCGGTGCCGGTGAGGCTCACCTGAAACCAGGAGAAGCTGACCATGAACAGGACATAGTAGAGGTAGGTGACATCGCGCAGGGAGCAGAAGAGGAAGGACATGTAGACGATGAGCGCCAGCAGCACCCCGTAGTAGAGGCCCAGGAGCAGCTGGGTGCGGGAGGCGTCCATGGCGTACTCGCCGGTGGACTTCAGCGACAGGGGCAGGCTCATGGAGCCTTCGCTGAGGCAGCGGAGATAGTAGGTTTTAGTGGCCCCAGCCTTTATCTCCACGGGAAAGACATAGGCGCGGCTGGCCAGGGGCCGGCCGGCAAAGGGCCTGAGGTCACCGGTCTGCCAGCTCTTATAACCAGTGGCCGTGGGCGCGAAAAAATCGAGATTATCCAGGGGCGGGTAGTCAACCTCCAGATAATAGTGGACATCCTCATCCATCTTGTTATGGATAACCAACCGCAGCCAGTGGGCCGAGGCGCTGAAGCCCAAGGAAGGCATCTCTTCTTCGGAGGGAGTGAAACCGCTCTGATTCTGGGGCTGGACAATATCATTGATGGTCAGCGTGGTGGAAGGATCCTCCAGCATATCCACATAGAGCCCCAGAAGATGGTCGCCCTCCGCCCTCTCAAGCTCAAGAACCCTGGCCTCACCCCCTGAGGCCAGCAGGAGCAGGATGACCAGGATCATAACGGGGATCACTCTTTGGCAAGGTGGCATGGTAGATGGGCCAGGCAAAATTATCTGGGATAAGGGCATAAGGATACTTACTATTCCCCCATCACATAGTCAAAGAAAAGGTTAGAGAACGGCAATGAAAATCCATGTCCATGAGCAGCCCCAGGAGTGGCCCGCCAGCACCACCATGGGCGAGATAGCGGCCAACCATCCTGGCGCCACCCTCCTTCTGATTAATGGCCGGCTGGCCCAGCCAGAACAGCTCCTGACTGAAGGTGACCGCTGCTGGTGCCTGGCCGAGGACGCCAGCCTGAGCCCGGCCGAAATGAACGATATCCTGGCCCGCCGCCACAGCCCGGCCATCCAGAGGCGGCTCGCCAAGGCCACGGTGGGCATCATGGGCTTGGGCGGCCTGGGCTCGCCGGTGGCCATGGCCCTGACCCGCATGGGAGTGGGCTGCCTGCGCCTGGCCGACTTTGACCGGGTGGACCCCAGTAACCTGGGGCGGCAGCACTACTTCGTCGACCAGCTGGGCCAGCTGAAAACAAAAGCCCTGGCGGCAACCCTGGCCCGGATCAACCCGGGCGTCAAAATCGAGCTTATCGACCAAAGGCTGGACGGCCCGGCCATCAAAAAGGAGTTTCGGGGGGTGGACGTGCTGGTGGAATGTTTTGACGACCCGGTGATGAAGGCCACAGCCCTAAGGTTGGCCTTGACTGACCTGAAGCCAATCAGGTATGTAGGAGCCTCGGGCGTGGCCGGTTACGGCCCCAATAACGAGATTACCACCAGCTCCCCCTTCCCCGGCGTCTTTCTGGTGGGCGACGGCCACTCCGACCCGGAGGATGGCTTAGGGCTGATGGCCAGCCGGGTGGGGATCGCCGCCCATCACCAGGCCAACCAGGTTATTCGTCTCCTGCTCGATGATACTGCTGACCTAAGGCCAAGTAACCAGAGCGGCCCGGACCAGGACACAAGTAAAAAAAATGGAAATAATCGTTAACGGCAGCAGGCGCGAGATAAGCGCGGGCAGCACAGTGACCGACCTGCTGCAAGATCTGGCGGTGGAACCAGCCACGGTGGTGGTGGAGTGCGATAAGGTTATCATTGACCCGGGCAAGTTCGCCACCACCCCTTTGGCGGCTGGCAACCAGTTGGAAATAATCCGCTTTGTCGGCGGCGGCTGAATAAAAAAAACGAATTTCG
This sequence comes from Thermodesulfobacteriota bacterium, assembly GCA_039714595.1. Lineage (GTDB taxonomy): Bacteria > Desulfobacterota > Desulfobulbia > Desulfobulbales > SURF-16 > JAOZSN01. Next base: position 11,996 of record JBDLJA010000029.1, read on the forward strand.
AATTTCGAATTTCGAATGGCGAATGGCGAAGGACGGATGTTTTCTTAATTTTGATAACTACCTTCCTTCTGCGGTTCGCCATTCGATATTCGCCATTCTGCGGTTCGTTGTTTCATAGCAAGGACAGCAACCATGCTCGAAATAGCTAATAAAAAATTCCGTTCCCGTCTCTTTGGCGGCACCGGCAAATTCGCTAACTCCCAGGTGATGAAAGAGGCGCTCATGGCCTCTGGCTCCGAGATGATCACCGTGGCCCTGCGCCGGGTGGATCTGGAAAACCCGGACGATGACATCATGGCCAACCTGGACCGGGACCACTTCTGGTTTCTGCCCAACACCGCCGGGGCCCGGGACGCCGAAGAGGCGATCCGCTTGGCCAACCTGGCCCGGGCCGTGGGGGGCACCAACTGGCTGAAACTGGAGGTCACCCCCGACCCGCGCACCCTTCTGCCCGACCCGGTGGAGACCTTGCGGGCCACCGAACGGCTGGTCAAGGATGGTTTTATCGTCCTGCCCTACATGAACGCCGACCCGATTCTTTCCTTAAGGCTCCAGGACGTGGGCGCGGCGGCGGTGATGCCTTTAGGCGCCCCCATCGGCACCAACCAGGGAATTTTAACCAAGTTTCAGATCGAGATCATCATCGACCAGGCCCGGGTGCCGGTGGTGGTGGACGCGGGGCTTGGCGCGCCAAGCCATGCCGCCGCCGCCATGGAGATGGGGGCCGACGCGGTGCTGGTCAACACGGCCATTGCCGTGGCCGGCGACCCGGTCCGCATGGCAAAGGCCTTTGCCGCGGCAGTGGAGGCGGGCCGAGCCGCCTATGAGTCGGGGTTGGGGGCATCGGGTCCAGAGGCATCGGCCTCGTCGCCTGAAGTTGGTTTGGACTTTCTTAGATAAAAAACGAATAACGAACCAGAAATATCGAATGATGAGGTAATGATGAAGTAAGAAAGAAACGGTACAGTCAGAAAAGCCCTGGGAGGCCTCAGTATCTAAGAAGCCTCTTCCTCCTTCGACATTCGATATTTCTTGTTCGACATTCTCCGGTTCTCTTTTCAATATTCACCATTCCGCCCTACCCATAGAGCTCCAGGCCGGACCGCTGCCGGCCACTCCCCCATCTAGCCAACTAATCGCAAACTGGCTAAATGGGGCCATCAGAACTTCCGCGGCTTCCGGGGCGAAACCGTCCCATCCGTCAAGAGAATCTCCCGCAGCTCTGCCGTCTGGCCAGCCTCAAGAAAATTTTTATGATGGGGGGGATAGACATCCGCCGCGCCCTGCTCAAGATGCCTTATGGGACACCAGGCCGATTCAATCTGCTCCAGGGCGTTATCCAGCTGGATGGAGAAGTATTTAAAGAGACGGATGGCAAGCCAGCCAAGCCAGGGAAATCTCTCCCCGTATCCCTCCCTCCTCAACCGCAACCAAACGTAACGGCCCGAGAGCCTGTGCATCCCCAGGATCGGCGCGACCAGGAGATTATAGATAAGGCTTATGCCGATGAGGTGGACAACAATCAGCAGGGGCAGGCAAGGGAGCAGCACGGCGGCGACAATCAGCTTTTTCCACCAGGCGATCTGGCCGCCAAAAGAGTTTACCTGGGCTATCTTCTGGGCCAGAAAAACACTCTGGCCATTGGCGAACCCGCAAAAACAGCAGTTAAACTTGTCTATCCAGGCCAAACCCTCAACCCGGTAGCGGTCAAGAATAATCCGGTCACGCAGACGGATCTTGTCAAGACCGAGAAGAGGAGAGACAACGCATTGTAACAGCAGGAAAAGAAGGAGCGTATGAAAGAGAATAAAATTGGGGATGGAGAGATACATGGCAACGGCGCCAGCCAGAACCCTTAGGGAACCAAGGCGCTCCATATGACTGCCCATTATTGTCCATACCAGCGAAGGCCTACGGACCAGGGGCTTAATTCCTGCTATCATTGCTATTCTTCCTCCCTCTAGCCATCAGGCAACCTGAATTTCAAGAAACAAATTCACGCCAAGGGGTTCACTGACCACCCTCACCTGCTCTGGAGACAGACCAGCGGCAACTGCTAACTCCATTAGCTGCCCTTCGTCCCGATGATTTACAAGCCATTCCCCCAACTCCATATTGAACCTGGTGGGATTTAGCGGCGAAAAATTGCCAACAACCAGCTGGCCGCCGGGCTTGGTCAAGCGACAAAGGTGTTTGAGCAGGGCGGAAAAATGACGGTCGCTCAAATAATCAAAAACACCGGCGCTCCAGACAAGGTCATACCGTTTGTTGGTTTTGAAGCGGAATATGTTTTTACAGTACCAGTTAAGACAATGCTCAAAACCTTCAGTGAGATCCTGGGCGTAGGCAATTGCCTTTTCATCCATATCAACGCAATCAATAATTATTTTTGAGGACGGGCAAGTTGCAAAATATTTTTGCAAATCCCGCCCCGGGCCTGAGCCAACATTGAGAACCCGGACATTGCCGCCAGCCGAACTTTCTAACTCATGCAATATATTGTGAAAAAATTCGACCCTGTTCCTGACTGCCTTGGGCGCCGCGGTTGCGTGCCAATAGACGTCCCACTGGCGCAAATGGGGCAAGGGACTAAGCCATTTTGTATGAATTCGATCGATGATCTCAAAATCTCCGGCGTAGCCATGGGGTTTTTTTACCATCAGCCCCTGAATCGTCTGGAGTGAAAAGGCATCGCCACACAGGTCCCACATGCCCCTAATCTGTTCCGCCGAGACTGCCCCCGCTCTTTTTAACTCCAGGGTTTCCTTAAACCAGGCAGTAAGATCGTCAAACTCCTCCTCGTCTGGCCCATCATTTGCCGCAATATCGAGTATATATTGAAAATGCTCCTGGATTTCCTCAGCTAATTCAGCCATTAAATGCCCCCATAATCTCCGGCTCTTCACCATTACCTTTTAGCAATTTAGCGCCAACAATTACCACGCCACCTCACACGCCCTTTGAGCATATGTTTTTTTAATATTATCAGTATGTTATAGGCAGATGGACGAGAGACAGTCCAGAAAATATTTGGAAAATATCTTGACCCAGGGACAATCGGTTGTTTTAGGGAGTCAAGCTCTCATCCTCTAAAAGCGAAACTCCGCGCGAAAGCGCTACAAATTCCTGATGTTTTTTGCTATCCTGCCCCAACTCTCGCTGACACCCAGGCCACAACCAGCCTCGCCATACAGCAAACAACAACAAAACTTCACCAGAGCAACTAAAGCACGAAGGTTAAACACCTTAGATTACGCTCTTCCTGCTGCGGCTCGATATTCCGGAGTCTCCGCTTACCCACGGTTCATATAGAAAATGTTCACCCTCCCCCCCTTCCCAGAGCTGCAGGCCCGGATCGCGACCGCCACCAAGGCCGACGTCCAGAGCGCCTTGGCCGCCCCGCACCCGAACATAAAAAACCTGGCCGCCCTGCTCTCGCCGGCGGCCGAGGCGCTGCTGCCCCAGCTGGCCCAGCGCTCTTCCCAGATAACCGCGGCCCGTTTCGGCCACACCATCGGCCTCTACGCCCCGATCTACGTCTCCAGCTTCTGCACCAACAGGTGCGCCTACTGCGGTTTCTCGGTGGACAACAAGATTGAACGGCGCATGCTTACCCTGGACGAGGCCGAGGCGGAGATGGATATCCTCCATAAGCGCGGCTTCGAGCATATCCTCCTGGTGGCAGGCGAGGCGCCGGCCAAGGTGGGGGTGGACTACCTGGCCGAGCTGGCCCGCCGCACCAGGGATCGTTTCGCCGCCATCACCATCGAGGTCCAGCCCCTGACCAGCGCGGAGTACGCCGAGCTGTTCGCGGCCGGCATCACCGGGGTGGCGGTCTACCAGGAGACCTACGACCGGGCGATCTACGATAAAGTTCACCTGGCCGGCAAGAAGGCGGACTATGACTTCCGCTTGGGCTGCGCCGACCGGGTGGCTTTAGCCGGCATGCGCGAGGTGGGCATCGGCGCCCTGTTGGGACTGGCCGACTTCCGGGCCGAGGGGCTGGCCTTAGGGCTGCACCTGGCCTGGCTGCGCAAGAACTACTGGCGGACCAACCTCACCGTCTCCTTTCCCCGCATGCGGCCGGCCGAGGGTGACTTTGAACCCCTGGCCCCGGCCAGCGAAAAGAACCTGAGCCAACTCCTCTTTGCCCTGCGCATCTTTGACCCGGACGTGGGGCTAGTCCTCTCCACCCGGGAGGAGCAGCGCTACCGGGACGGGATGATCGGCCTGGGGCCTACGCGCTACTCGGCCGGCAGCTGCACCGCGCCGGGGGGCTACAGCGACACGGAGCAGACAGGCGAGCAGTTCTCGGTGGGCGATCACCGGAGCTTAACCGAGGTGTGTGCCGCCATCAGGGCCAAGGGTCACGACCCGGTGGCCAAGGACTGGGACGCCGCCTTTCAGGAGGCGGGCTAAAAAGCCGGACAGGCCCCGCCGCCCTCCCCATGCCCAAGCCCCCAAGCCCCTTCTCCAAAGGTCCAACTAGGTATAATTACGGGGAAATTTCTCTCAAATTTCCCCCCTCCCCCCGCTTTAATTTTTTGGCGAATATGGTAAAGAGAGTCTTCTAGTTAATTCAGGCGCTTTAATGATGAGTCATATCACCAAAGCGACCTTTAAACTTTTCTAAAAATAACGAGGTCAACCATGTCAAAAGATATCAAAAAGATGTACACCACCATCCTGGGAGACTCCTTCCCCATGGAGATGAAGATCTCCTTTGACGACCAGACCCTGGTCTATCGCAAGAAGACCTGGAAGATCAAGATGGAGGATGGCACCCTGGACGAGCGCGGCGTGCGCTACGGCGAGAACCCGGATCAGGAGGCCGCCCTCTATGAATTGGTCAACGGCAATCTTTCTTTAGGCGACTGCAAGTTCATCGAGCCGGGCAACGGCCTGGTGAGCGGCATCAAGGTGGAGGATATGCTGCAAGTAGGAAAGCATCCGGGCAAGATCAACCTCACCGATATCGACAACGGCCTCAACATCATCAAGTACATGGTGGACAAGCCGGCCGCCGTTATCCTCAAGCACAACAACCCGTGTGGCGCCGCCCTGGGCTCCAGCCTGGCCGACGCCTATAACAAGGCGAACCGGGCCGACCGCATCGCCGCCTTTGGCGGGGCGGTGATCATGAGCCAGGCGGTGGATAAAGAGACCGCCAAGATGCTTAGCGAAAATTACCTGGAGGTGGTCTGCGCCCCCGACTTTGAGGACGGCACCCTGGAGATCCTGGCCCAACGCAAAAACCTGCGGGTGATCAAGATGGCCAATATCGACCGGCTGGCCGACTTTGAGAAGTACCGTTTTGTCGACTTTAAGTCGCTGATCGACGGCGGCATCATCGCCCAGCAGTCAGCGGTTAACTCCATCCGCAGCGCGGAGCAGATGATGGACGCGGTGACCACCTTCAAGGGCACCGAGTACCGCTGTGACCGCCAGCCCAGCCAGCAGGAGATCGACGACATGCTCTTTGGCTGGGCCGTGGAGCATGGCGTCACCTCCAACTCGGTGATCTATGTGAAAGACGGGGTAACCGTGGGTATTGGCACCGGCGAGCAGGACCGGGTGGGCGTGGCCGAGATCGCCGTCCACAAGGCGTATGTGAAGTATGCCGACATCCTCTGTTTTGACAAGTTCGGCATCCCCTACGCCGATCTCGCCTTAGAGATCGCCCAGGGCAAGCGGGACGCGGCCGACAAGGAAGGTATCGACGCCCAGACTAAAAAAGATAGGGCCGGCCTGCCCGGCTCGGTGATGATCTCCGACGCCTTCTTCCCCTACCGGGACGGGGCGGACGTGGGCATCAACCAGGGCGTCTCCGCCATCCTCCAGGCCGGCGGCTCCATGCGCGACTATGAAACTATTCAAGCCTGCAACGAGGCCGAGCCCAAGGTGGCCATGAAGTTCACCGGCCAGCGCTCCTTCAAGCATTGATTTTTTTCCTTAGGGAAATATAAAAAAATGGCCAGCCCCAAACACGGGACTGGCCATTTTTTTTGGGGAAATATCGGTTGTTACTACTTCTTTTTCCACCGCAGGCGGGAGCCGGCAAGGCTCACCAGGCCGGTGCCAAAGAGCAGCATGCTCGCTGCCCCGCCGGTGCTTTCCGCCCCCGCGCCGAAGCCACTTTTCTTGGCAGCCAGGCTCTCGCTCTCCACAGGATTGTAGCTGGCAGGGGTAACTTTGACTAAGGGCCCACCGGCCTGTTCCTTGGCCAGCTTTACGGAAGGGAGGCCAGGGGTGCTCGCCGGCAACGGAGGGGAGTTGCCCCCCCCAGATGAGACAGCAACTTCCAGTTCGGCCATGTGACTGGTCCCCTGGGGTAGCGCCACGGCCGTGCTCATGTCCAGCAAAGCCACGTGATAGGTTCCCGCTACGGCCAGAACAGCAAGTAGCACCATGCCCAAGTGTAGATAAATATCCCTTTTCATTTCCCCCCCCTCCGCTGCTATGAATAACAAAGAATGTGTTAGGTACTGTTGCATATCATGTGCCAGTTCGACCTCTTTCTCTGATCAGGGTGATATTGAAGAAGTTTTTCCCGCCTTCCCCAAAAGGCAGGGCTGGACCCTAGCCAACTTTTCCTCTTTTCTGCATTTTTGTTGCCGCCAATGCGGAAAATCCCGTTCTTGATTATGGAATTCCCCGACTTAGGACAAAAGCGGGGCCAGATTCCAGCCTACGTTTGTCACTCCCCCCCGGCCATCCCGACGCCAACCACCATGTGGAGATGATCAAGGTGAGCAGTGATTGCCACCCAAAGGCGTGCTGCAACCCTGCAGAATTAAGATCTTTCTACCTTTACGCCCTGGGCCTGAAGCTTTTGCTGGCCCAGGCCAGGGCCAGCAAAAAAAAGGGGCCGGTCTCAAGCGAGACTGGCCCCTTTTTTATCCTGCCTGACAAAGGGCAACCCTACCTCTTTCTCCGCCGCAGGCGGGAACCAGCAAGACTCACCAGGCCGGTGCCAAAGAGCAGCATGGTCGCCGGCTCGGGAATGGGATCTGTACCGTTGCCACCGTTGCCGCCGTTGCCGCCATAGTTGCCGCCGGCAAAACCGCTGTCACTCATATCCGTCCCCGCCGGAACCGTCAGGCTCTGCAGGTGGGCCCCCAGCTGAAAGCTACCCAGATCATCATCACTGCTCTCCGCCTCGCCGGCAGTCAAAAACATTGCTTCAGTCCAGAATCCTGAATCCAGGCTGGCCGTGAAGGTGAGGTCCTGGGAGTTGGTAACATCGGCCGCCCCGCTGGCGGGGATCTGATCCGCCTCGAACATGAAATCTGCCGAGCCGGAACCGGCGGCGTTGTCAGCCGGGCTGAAAACATCCCAGCCGGTGGGAGCAAAGGCGCTGAAGGTCACATCGGCCGGATCCAGGGCCAGGTTGAAGAAAAAGGCATCCAGTTTAATCTCTGGATGGAGCGGCGAATTTAGATCCACCGTCCAAAAGGTGTCCGCGCTTTCCGTGTCGGCCAATATCGTCACATCGACAATCAGGTTATCGGGATTATCCGGCCGAGGATCCCCGGTCAACTGCGAGGTTATGGTGAAGGGGGCCGCGAAAGATGTTCCCGCCGCCCCCAGGGCCAGAAGTCCAGCCAGTGCCATACCGCTCAAAATCTTCTTTTTCATTTTCCTACCCCCTTTTCTGTTAATAATGAGAGTGATTACCCATTCAAACAAACAAAATGCACTTCACATGCCACGCTGCGCACTTTTTTTGAACACCTTGATATGGAAAAGAAAATACTCTCCCTCCACCTGTCAGGACTATCCGCACAGACGGACTATTCCGGAATTTCGCACTTTCCTGGTCACCAATACGGAAAAGTCATCCTCAAATGTGGAATTTGCCGATACGGGGCAAAATGACCTTATCGAGGCATCCCCCTCTTTTTTTTGCGGCCCGCCGTTACTTTTCCCCCCTGGTTATTTGCCTCCAGCCCCCTTTCCCCCTAAAATATGCGTGACCAACAACCTCTGACCCTAAGAAAAAATGCCCAGCCTGCCCAGCCACAAGACCAAGATCATCTGCACCATCGGCCCCGCCTCAGACTCGCCGGAGATGCTAAGGAAAATGATTCGCTCTGGTATGAACATCGCCCGCCTCAACTTCTCCCACGGCGATTTTTCCGGTCATGGCACGGTGATCTCCCGCCTCAGGGAGGCGGCCCAGGAGTGCGGCCAGCAGTTGGCCATCATGGCCGATCTCCCCGGCCCCAAGATGCGTATCGGCCGTCTGGCCGCAGAACCCCTCTACCTCAGGCGGGGCCACAGGTTGACCCTGACAGGCGAGCCCGGGGCCCAGGGCCCTGAGCGCATCTCCACCTCCATGCCCAGCCTGGCGGACGCCCTCTCCGCGGGTGACACAATCTTCTTAAACGACGGGTTGATCCAGCTGCAGGTGGAGGAGATTAAAGGGAGCGACATCTGCTGCCGGGTGGTGGTGGGGGGTGAGTTGCGCTCCCGCAAGGGCATGAATATCCCCGGGATCGAGCTGGGGGAAAGCGCCTTCACCCCGCGGGACCGGGAATGCCTGGAGTACGCCTTAAGTAAAGGGGTGGACGCGGTGAGCCAGTCCTTTGTCTCCCGGGCCCAAGACGTGGAGGACCTCCGGACGGCCGCGGCCGAGCTGGGCCACGCCCCCTTTATTATTGCCAAGATAGAGCGGCGCCTGTCGCCGGAACGGATCGACGATATCCTCATGGCCAGCGATGGCATCATGGTGGCCCGGGGTGACCTGGGGGTGGAGATCCCCATTGAAGAGATAGCCATGGCCCAGAAGGCGATCACGACCCAGGCCAACCGCCACGGCAAACCGGTGATCACCGCCACCCAGATGCTGGAGTCCATGACCCGCAACCGCCGCCCCACCCGGGCCGAGGCCACTGACGTGGCCAACGCTATCCTGGACGGCACGGACTGCGTCATGCTCTCCGAGGAGTCGGCCTTAGGGGACTTTCCTTTAGAGGCGGTGGCCATGCTGGCCAAGATAGCCGCCGCCACCGAACCCTTCCTCCTGGAAAATTACCAGCTGAAGTGCCAGGAGAAGTGCAGCCACCCCAGTCATACCATCGACCTGAAGGCGATGAGCATCATGAGTCTCCTGAACAGTGCCGAGGCCAAGCCCGCCGCCATCCTCACCCCCACCGACAGCGGCTACACGGCGCGCTCCATGACCCGCCTGCGCCCACCGGTCTGGATCCTGGCCGTGAGCCCCTTCAAGAAGACGTGCCAGGAGCTCCTCTTCTCCCACGGGGTGTGGCCCATCCTGGTGGACTCCCGCGACCAGGACTGGAACGAGCTGGCCCAGAGCTACGTTAAGGAGCTGGGCCTTGCGGGCCGCTATCTCCTGCGCACCGAGGGCCCTTCCCCCGACCATCCTGAGGCCAACCACAAGGTGGAGATGATCAAGGTGAGCAATGAGTGACGGGCAAGGGCTGGAGGCAATCTGGCAGGATTAATAAAAACCTAAAAGTGATTTTTCAGCGCAGATAAGCGCCAGACTTCGAAGGCGCAAAGGCCGCAACGTTATCCGGCAAGACACCCTGAAAAGGGCGAAGGAGGAGAAAAGATGGCAGAGGAAGTAATAATAGTTCTGGCCCCCGGCTTTGAGGAGATTGAGGCGGTAACCATCATCGATGTCCTGCGGAGGGGCGGGGTGGCCATAAGCAGCGCCGGCCTGGAGGGCAGAGAGGTGGGCGGGGCCCACGGTATCACCATCCAGGCCGACACCACTCTGGAGTCCTTAGGAGAACAGCTCTTTAGCGGCGTCATCCTGCCCGGCGGCATGGGCGGCACCAGCAATCTCCTTAACTCGGAGGAGGTATTGGCGCTCGTGAAGCGCCACAGCCAGGCGGGCAGGGTCGTCGCCGCCATCTGCGCCGCACCATGGGTCCTGGCTAAGGCGCAACTGCTTGCCGGCCGCCAGGCCACCATCTATCCCGGCCTGGAGGAGAAACTGGGTCCAGACACGGCTAAGATGGAGGCGGCTGTGGTGGAGGATGGCCAGCTGATCACCAGCCAGGGACCGGCCACGGCCATGGATTTCGCCCTGGCCCTGGTGAGCCGCTTCGCCGGGGCGGCCAAGGCGAGGGAGGTGGCCCGGGGCCTGCTGGCCCAGCAGGACAGCTAAACAGCAGCCGATTTACAAGCAATCAAGACCGGCAGGCTAATCCAGCCAGTCTTGCTATACAGAGAACCGCAGAATATCGAACAAGAAATATCGAATATCGAAGGCCGGATGTTTTCTTAATTAGCTATAAGTACCGCCCTTCTGCGGTTAATAACCGGCAAGGCAACTACCGGCAAAAGGCTGGCAACCTGCAAGACGCGGCTTCCCCCCCCCTTAAAGAGAGCCAGCAAAAAAAATCAGAAGGGCGGGGCGATGGTTACCACGATACGCATATCATCCTCGGCCCGCACCCCGTGCTTCTCGTTGATATCGGAGACCAGGATATCGCCGCTCTCGGCCAGAATCTCACTGTCATCCGCCCCTAAAAAAAAGCCATTACCCGCCACCACCTGAATGGTAAGCTGCCCCTCGCTGGGGTGGGAGTGGACCGGAAAGACCTGACCGGCGGCCAGGTTGAAGTTTAATACCCGCAGATAGGGCGAGTCGTGGAGGAGAAAGCGCTTAAAGCGGGCCGGATCAAACTCGTTACTGTCACGTAAGGAGATCTTTTTCATCTTTTTGTCCCTTATTTAAACTTGGGTTTTAGGGTGGCAACCTCAGCAACCCTTTAGAGCCCATTCTGCCCCATTACCCCCTTGGCCGTCATTGACTTAGGTCAGCCCCTTAAAAAAAATCATCAGGGCCCGCAGCAACGCTTAAATTTCCGGCCGCTGCCGCAGGGACAGGGACTGTTACGCCCCACCTTCTCGCCCCTTGCCTCTCCCTCTTCCTGTAAATCACCCGAGAGATAGTACCAGCTCCCCTCCTCGCGGCGGAAAAGGGAGACCTCACGGAGGGTGGAGAGCTGGCCCTGGAGCAGGGCGCGGGCCTTAAACTCCACCAGCCCCTCATCATCGCCCTCCCCTCCCCCCTGGCAGCGCAGGACCGTCAACCCGCACCACTGGGCAGTGGCCGAGATGGTGGCCGGCCGGGTGGTGGGATGCCAGGTCTTTAAAATATAATCTATATTGGTGGTGGCGTAGGCCGAGTAGCGCGAGCGCATCAGGGCCTCGGCCGTTGCGGCCCCCTCTACCCCGGCCAGCAGAGGCCCGCAGCAGCGGCCAAAGGTCCTGCCCGATCCACAGGGACATGGTTTATCTTCCCCCATGTTTTCTCGACTCCCAGAAGAATTCATCAGCTCCCCTCAAATTTTTCTCATCTGTCCGAACCTTGTTCCGCAGCCAAAAAAAAAAAATTCTGATCACCACTGACTTTCAGCCAGTATTGCCCGACCTAAGGGATGTGTTGTCAATTCCGGCGTAAAGTTTACGGTTCGGAGTCTCCCTCTGGTCGCTTACCTACAGTTCACGGTTGACGGTTCAAGGAAAAATCCTTCTGGACAACAGATACCTTCTGCAAACCGTAAACCTATGGAATAATTACTATTAATGCATATCACAGCAGCCCTCTCCCAGACTGATTGAAAGTCGAGGGTAGTCAGAAAGAAAAATTAAAGGCGCTGGAGCCACACCTTGTTGCTCCGGGGAAACTCGCGTTTGACCATAACCTTAAGCTCCTTGGCCAACCTGGCCAGCTCCACCGTCCGGACCTGCTCCACAAAGCCAAACTCTTTAATCTCCACCATCTCGTCCGCCAACAGACGGAGGGAAAAACCGCGGTCCCGCTTATAGGTCTTGACCACCAGCCCCTCGCCCACCGCCAGCCCCTTGAACCGTTGGCGGACACTGCTTATTACCTGATTTACCCCTATCATCTCCCCTCCCGCCCCTCTTCTTCCTGGGCCACCATGGCGATGGCAGGTGGCGAACCATTTTGACCAGAGACAGAAACCTAGAGGCTGAACGGCTGGCTCGCCCTCTCCTCTTCCCCCCGGGGCTCGAGGATAAAACGCTTATAGGCCAGCACGGCGCCATCCTGCACCGCGGTCTCCACCTTCCACTTGCCCGCCTCGACCTTATTGCGGATGTACGAATAGGTGCGCCAGCCCTGGCTGCGGCCGCCCACCATGGGCAGGGGCACTGTGGCCCGCCGCCGCCACTCCATCTTATCCCGGTCCCATAAGAGCCAGCGCTGCTCCAGGTTCACCTGGACATGGCTGGGGGCGAACACCGCCACCAAAGAAAAAATCTTCTCATCCTCGCCATAGGTCAACTTCTCCTGGCCCAGGCCCAGGCGGCGCAGGAAGAACTGCTGCTCCTGCTGACAGGTGTAGACGTTGCCCTGGCGCACTAGATCATGACAGACCACCTGTTCCTTCAAGACTAAGGGCACCGGCGGGATGAGATTATTGCTATGCAACAGGAGAATCAAGCCCACCATCAGGGCCGGAGCGATCATGTCGGTGAGGTGACTGCGATAGCGCAGCCTTACCTCACCCCGGCCAGGCAGGGCAATCTGCCGCTCCTCACCATGGGCCAGATGGCGCAGGAGGACGACCAGGCCAAAACTTACGGCACAACTTAAGTAAAACCAGGCGGCGTTTACGGAGTGAATAACGTGGGGCAACAAAAAATTTAAGATCATGGTGCCGCACAGGGTGAAGATGGCCCAGCTCAACTGCTGGCGTTGGTAGCCCTTGACCAGAAACTCGTTGGCCAAGAGCAGGCCGGCTAAGAGAAGAACAAAGAGGAAGGTGTAGATCTCCCCCGAGCTCTTGAAGTAGAGGACCACCATGGCGCTGAACATGCCGCCAAAAAAGAACTGCAACAGGAGCAGGAACCAGCGGTGCCATGAGGTGAACAGCTGCCGGCCCAGGAGGAGAAGCACCACGGCCGCGCCCAGCAGATAGGCGGCCAGGATCCAGAGGTCCATGGTGAGCACCACCCGCCCCAGGGTGATGGAGTCCCAGGCAAAGCCGGAGGTGAAGGCCAGGGCCGGCATAACCCGTTTTACCTGAATGAGCCACTGCTTGACCAGGGAGGTATTTTCTTGCTCCACCATATTTTTTTCATCTCTAAGGTCCATGGGCGACTGTGGCAGTTAAAGTAGGGGGAAAGCAGCAGCCCTCCCCTCCCTTCGGCTGGAGCCGAGCGAAGAGAAAGACCAGCCTGCGGGCAAAGGGCAACCCCGGCAAAATAACATCTTTGCCCCTGCCCCGACAAGACGGGACAAGGTTTTTTCGTTAAATTACGAGGTGGATCGGGGTCTGAGAGGGGGGAGAGAGGCCAGGGGGGAAAAAAATCAAACCCCTTCCTGCTCCAGGAGCAGAAAGAGATCGCCGGGGCCATCCGGGGTGGGATGGCCCTTACCGCGCAGGCGGAGACGCTGGCCCGGACGGCTGGCCGGGGGGATGTGGACCCGCAGGGTCTCTTTTTCTGCGGTGGGGGTCTGGATCTGGACCCATTTACCCTGGCTCAGCTCCTGATTCGAGAGGCGGAGATGGAAGGTGGCCGGGGGAAGGTTATCCGCAGCAGCCTTGCCCCCCTTGGCAGCGAGCAGGGACTGCACGGCCCGGCCCAGCCCCTTGAGGATCTTGCCGCCCACCCTCTTCCTGTCCTTGGCCCCGGCCAGCAGGGCCGGGGCGGCCAGGGAGCCGAAGACAAAGAGACCGCCCATGAAGAGACCGCGACCGCCGAAAAAGGTCTTGGCCAGGAAGCTGGGGTTCACCCGGAAGCCGGAACGGGCGAAATCGGCCATTAACCCCTGGAGGATCTGCTGAAAGCGGGGGTCATTAAAGAGATCGCGGAGGATATCCTCCTGGTTAAAGGAAAAATCACCCCCCGCAGCCCCCCCACCCCGGGCCCGGAAGCGCTCATAGGCGGCCCGCTTGGCCGGGTCAGAAAGGACGCCGTACGCCTCGGCCACCTCGCGGAACCGCTCACCCGCCTCCGGATTGTCCGGGTTGCGGTCGGGATGGTAGCGCATGGCCAGCCGCCGGTAGCTGCGGCGGATCTCATCGGCCGTGGCGTCCGGCTCAAGGCCCAAAATCTGAAAATAATCTTTCATGCTTTTTTTGCTCTTTTTTTGACCAGCCCTGTTTTTTCACCCCAGCCGCCAACCTAGTTTTGACCAAAATAGCAGCTAACTACCGTCAGCAGAAAAAGGGTGAACCTTTCCAGCAAATCACGCCAACAAGAAAGTGAAACCTCAAAGATAGGTATACCTCAAGGGCGCCTCCTTCGACATTCGAAATTCGAAATTCGCTATTCTGCGGTTCGCTGTTTGGCCCTTCAGGCCAGGAGCCAGGCGGCCGTGAGCCAGGCCAGCCCCTCGCCCCACTCGATGGCCGCCCCCAGCACGTCACCGGTGACGCCGCCCAGGGCGTGGCCCGCCCGCAGCAGCAGGAGGATATTGAAGGTAAGGAGGACGGCAAACACCGCCAGGGCGGGCCAGCCCAGCCAGCAGCCGGGCAGGAGCAGGAGAAGTCCGGTGAGGAGGATGGCAGGGGAAAGGCAGCCCACCATGAAATGACCGGTGCCACTCGCCCTAGGATAACGGCCCCACCAGGCGACGATGAGCATGAATCCCCGGGCCGCGGCCGGGCCCAGAGCCACAAGGAGCAGGGCCTGGTCCCGGGCGGGGCTGGCCAGGAGCTGGCCCAGGGCCATGACCTTTAAGAGCAGGAGCAGGACCAGGGCCGCCACGCCAAAGGCGCCGATGGCCGAATCCTTCATAATGGCCAAACGGCGCGCTGGCTCGAGACTGCCGGCCAGCCCGTCGGCCAGGTCGGCCACCCCGTCCAGGTGCAGCCCCCGGGAAAACCAGGCGGAGAAGGCCACCAGCAGACAGGCCACCAGAGTTGGCGGACCATCCACGGCCAAGGCCCCGGCGGCCAAAGTGGCCAGCAGGGCGCCGATGAGCCAGCCCACCAGGGGGAAGAAACGGCAGCTGCCGGCTAGCTCTTCCGCGGTGAGATCCGCCACCGCCACCGGCAGGACGGTGAGAAAGGAGAGGGCCGCGGCCAGCTGGCGGATCACGACTCCTCCCGCTCCGACTCTTCGCCGATCTCCACCCCCGCCTCGGCAAAGGTGGCCATCTCGGTGATGATCTTCACCCCCGCCTCGATAATGGGCATGGCCAGGGCCGCGCCGGTCCCCTCCCCCAGGCGCAGGTCCAGATGGAGCAGGGGAGAAAAGTTCATCTCAGTAAAAAAATGGCGATGGCCCTGCTCGGCCGACATGTGACTGAAGAAGAGGTAGTCCGCCACGGCCGGTTGCATCTTCAGGGCCGCCAGGGCCCCGGCGCTGGAGATAAAGCCGTCCACCACCACCGCTACCCGCTTACCTGCCGCGGCCAGGATCATGCCGCAGATGGCGGCGATCTCCAGGCCCCCCAAAGCGGCCAGGGTGGCCAGGGGGCCGTTCTTCACCCTCTGCCGGTTCACCGCCAGGGCCTCGTCTATGACCTTTACCTTGCGGGCCAGGCCCGCGTCGTCCAGGCCGGTGCCGCGGCCGGTGATCTCCTCCGCCGTAAGCCCCAGATAGGCGGCAAAGAGGGCGGCCGAGGGGGTGGTGTTGCCGATGCCCATCTCGCCGGTACCCAGGAGCTGGGCCCCGTCAGCCATGGCGCTTGCCGCCACCTGCGCCCCCACGCCGATGGCGGCCAGGGCCTCGGCCTCGCTCATGGCCGGCCCGTGCCTGAGGTTGTCCGTCCCGGCCTTCACCTTATGGACCAGAAGGCCCGGGGCGGAAAGTTCGGCCGCCACCCCCACATCCACCACCCGCACCTCGGCCCCGGCCTGGCGGGCCAGGACATTGACCCCGGCCCCGCCGGCCAGGAAGTTATGGACCATCTGCTGGGTCACCTCGGCCGGCACGGCGCTCACCCCCTCGGCCACCACGCCGTGATCACCGGCAAAGGTGATGATTTTTTTCACTGCCACCGAGGGCGTCAGGGTCTGCTGGATGGCGCAGAGCTGGCGGGCCGCCTCCTCCAGCCG
This sequence comes from Thermodesulfobacteriota bacterium, assembly GCA_039714595.1. Classification (GTDB taxonomy): domain Bacteria; phylum Desulfobacterota; class Desulfobulbia; order Desulfobulbales; family SURF-16; genus JAOZSN01. Next base: position 28,015 of record JBDLJA010000029.1, read on the forward strand.
CCCCAGGGCGCCCAGGGGTTTGGTGAGGTTGTCCAGCCGCTCCTGGGCAGCCGCACCCATAGTTCCATCGGCCGGAACAATGGCGGCCAGCATCTTATCTAGATCTAGCTGTTGAAAGTTCATATTTTTTTCACTCGTCAGCCAGGCGCCAAAGGGCCTCTGGGCGTCATGTTTTAGATTAACTTTTTTTCGGCCGCGGCCAGGGCGGCCAAAGAGAGACGGAGCAGCTCTTCCTTATACAGCTCAACAGTCACCACGCCCTGAAAATCAACCCGGGCCAGCTCGCGCAAAACCCCGGCGAGCCAGGGATCGGCGGCCAGGGCCTGATGGTCGCGGCCATCTTTAACGCCATGGAGATGGACATGGTTACAGTCGGGCCGCAGACGGCCCGGGCCATGACCATACCTGAGCAGATGGCCGAAATCAAGGCAGAAGGAGCAGCCCGCCCCGGCCGCAACCTCGCTGAAGATGCCGGGATCATAGTCGATATTTTCCACCGCCAGCAAGGCCTGCCACTCCCCCAGCTCCGCGGCCAGCTGCGCCAGGGAACGACTGATATTGGCCTGCCACTCTGCCAGGGCCATCTCCCCCTCCAAATTCAGGTGGAGGTCAAAGGCCAGGGGATTCAAAGGGGACAGCTCCCCCACCAGGCGGCAGATCTCGGCCAGATCCGCCTGGCGCCGCCCCTCGTCCGCCGCGGCCAAGCGCAGGTCCAGGGGCAGGTGAACGGTATAGCTCAGATCATGCTCGGCGGCCAACTGGGCCAGCAGGGGAATATCCACCGCGTGGGGCAGGCGGGCCCGGGACTGGGACTCAAAGAAGAGGAGCTGGACATCATCCACCAACGGCGCCAGGAAACGGACGTTCTCCTCCACCCCGGCCGGCCGGACAAAGGAGGTGGCCCCCAACCGCCACGGGAATCTGCCCTTCATGGCTGGCCCAGATCCACCAGGTGACCGGAACGCTCCTGCCAGGCCAGGGATATCTCCGGCAGCATGCTGCCGTTTTTACGGCTGGCCAGAACGCCCATCACCTCGTCCAGGGCCAGCTCCGGCCGGTTATTGGTATCACTTAAGTGGGCCAGGACCACATGCTGCAGGCCGGGATGGAGAAGATCAGCGATGAAGGCGGCCGCCTCGCCATTGGCCAAATGCCCCATCTTGGAGCGCACCCGCTGTTTGAGCTGGGGGGGATAGGGGCCGTCGGCCAGGAGATCAGGGTCATGGTTGCACTCCAGGACCAGGCCGTGACAGCCGGCCAGACGATGCTGGAGGAGGCGGCTCACCATGCCGGTGTCCGTGCAGTAGCCGAGGCGATAGCCGTCATGCTCGATGATGAAACCCACCGGTTCCGCCGTGTCGTGGGAGACGGCAAAGGGATGGATGGTAAAACCGTGGAAGGAGAAATCCTCGCCGGTGTTGAAGTGGTGGAGATGTTCCACCCGCCCCAAACGCTGGCCTGCGGCAACGAAGGTGGGGCGGTTGATCAGCAGGGGTACCTTATACCTGCGGCTTACCACCCCGGCCCCCTTGATATGGTCGTTATGCTCGTGGGTGATGAGCAGGCCCCGCAGCCGGGCCAGATCCAGCCCCACGGAGTCGCAGCGGCGGGCCAGCTCCTTACCGGAGAAGCCGGCATCGATGAGCAGCCCCTGCCCCCCTGCCGTAACAAAGGTGGCATTACCGCTGCTGCCACTGCCCAGAACACAAAATTTCATCTTTTTTTACTATGGTTACTTACGTTTATTCAGTCTTTGCCAGCATTGGCAAACCGGGCCAAAGAGTGCCACTTCAAAGAAATGGCTGCCAGCCAGAAGCCACCCGGCAAAAGAGATCTATAACCGGTTCCCGGGGGAAAGACAATGAGGGACAGTAGAGCCCCTGCCCCAGCCTGCCCCGCCAGCCCCCCTGCCACCCATCGCCAAGAAAAAAACGCAACCAGAACTACAACTTAGTGCGTAACAGCCCTATTTCATGATAAACTTACTTATTGCTCCAACCCCTGCCCACAATCACGCAAAGGCAAGCAAATCATCATGGTCAAACTCACCTCGCCCCAGGGCCGAACCCGGGAAATAGACCGGCTGGCCAGCCAGCTCATCCACCTGGAGGATGAACTGAACTCCAATATCCCGGCCACCCTGTGGATCAGCGACCTGCACGGGGCCGGCAACCGTTTCAAATCGATCCTGCGCGGCCGCTTCGGCATGCTCTATCAGACCTGCCGCGAGGCCCTGCCCAAGACCTTCAGCCACGACAAGATCCAGTACCTCACCAGACTCATCCGCAAGAGAAGCTACCAGGAGGACAAAACCAGCCGGTTGGACCGCCAGGACGTGATCCTCTGCCTGGTCCAGATACTCAAATATAAGCTGGCCAATATCCGCTCCCCCATCCGCAACACCTTTCAGCCCCAGTTCCAGAACACCATAGAGCGGCTCCTCTCCGGCCTGCCCGTACCCGACTCGGTCTTTGAGGAAGATGTCCTGGCCGAGCGCCTCATCGCCCACCTGGCCCATGCCGTGCGCCAGGTACTCCTGGACCACATTTTGGTCCTGGGCGACGTCTTTGACCGCGGCTCCCAGCCGGATAAGATCATCCGCATCCTCTCATCAAGGGCCTACGCCCCCATGGTGGACTATGTCCTGGGCAACCATGATATCCTCTGGATGGGTGCTGCGGCCGGCAACCGTTCCCTCATTGCCGAGGCGATCCGCATCAGCTGCCGCTATGACAACTTCGATCTGCTCGAACGCCTCGGCTTTGACAGCAGCCGGCTCACCGCCTTTGCCGAAAAGACCTACCCGGTAGAAAAGATAAGCGGCAAGTTCAAGGCCAAGACCAAACGCGGCCTGGCCATGGAGAAGGCGTTGACCATCATCCAGTTTAAGCTGGAGGAAGAGACCATCCGCCGCCACCCCGAGTATGAGATGGACTCCCGCCTCTGGCTTAAGCGACTGACAAAACTGCTGGCGGCAGAGTCAGACCAGCTCAACGACCACCACTTCCCCACCGTTGACCCTGGCGACCCGGGCCGCCTCAGCGCGGAGGAGGGGGCGGTTATCGATGACCTGGAAGGCCAGTTTGCCGCCAACCCCAAACTCAAACGGATCCTGCGCTATCTCTTTCAGACAGGCAAGACCTACCACGTCCACAACAACGCCCTTAATATCCACGCGCTTGTTCCGGCCACTGCTGATGGCGAATTCGAGGAGTTTGGCGACCGGCGGGGCAAGCAGCTGCTGGATCACATCCAGAAGGTGATCCGCCGGACCGGGGAAAACTACCTGGCCGGCCGGCCGCAACGCCAAAGCGACCAGGACCTCTTCTTCTACCTCTGGTGCGGCCCCCGCTCCCCCTTCTTCGGCAAGCACGCCATGAAGACCTTTGAGCGTTACTTTCTCCTTGATAAGGAGAGCCACAGCGAACGCACCCTCTACTGGAAGTCCAACCTGCAGAGCGACGCCTTCAAGGAGAAATTAAAAAGTGAGTTCGGGGTCAAACGGGTGATCTACGGCCACACCCCGGTGGACTACGCCAAGGGCAAGCAGATGGCCTCACAAGACGGGGTGGCCATCAACGTGGACGGCGGCTTCTCCGAGGCGTACTACAACCGGGGCCACGCTTTAGTCCAGACTCCCCACCAGCTCTACGGCATCATCCTGCCCACCCCGGACGAGATTAAAGAGGCGGCCAAGAAACTGAAATCGGTCCCCTTGGACATCGAGCTCATCGACGAGTTCCGCCAGCCCCTCAAGGTGAAGGACACGGCCCAGGGTCAATTTCTCCGTAAGCGTTGTGAAGAGCTGCGGCAACAGATAAGGGAGCTGGCCCAATGAAGAACAACGACACCATGGAGATCAACTATGGCATGGAGATCGTCCGGGCCACCGAGATAGCGGCGCTCACCGCCGCGAGGCAGCAGGGCTTGGGCGACCAGGACGAGATCTTGAACCAGACCCGGGCGGCCCTGGCCACCACCCTGAACCGCCTCCAGATAGATGGCCGGCTGGTCAACGACCGCTTCCGCAAGCGCCCGGAGACCCGCCAGCTCCCGGACAAGCTGGGCAAGGGGGGCGCGGTCATGGACCTCATGGGCGTGGCCCTGGAGGGCCATCACGCCGCAGCCGAGGGGCAGGGCAACGTCACCTCTTTTGCGGCAATAGGCCCGGAGGGGTCCATCACCCCCGTACCAAACCTCAATATGCAGAAGATCGTCGTGGGCCCCAAGGCGGGCCAGGTTATCGACATCAACCAGCCCCCCACGGTGAATATCAAACGGGTGGCCCGGGCCTTGGGCAAGTACACCGAGAATGTCACGGTGTGCATCCTCAATCAGGCCTGGCACCAGCGGTTGATCCGCGAGGTGCGCAACAGCGGGGCGCGGATCAAGCTCATCGAGGAGGGTGAGATATCCGGCTGCCTGGCCGCCATCACCGGCGACAAGGCGGACATCTATATCGGTCAGGGGTACGCCCCGGAAGGGGTAATGGTGGCCGCCGCCATCAGCTGCCTGGGCGGCTATTTTGAAGGAAGGATCTACTACGGCAACGACCAGGACCGTCGGGAGGCCAGCGAGGCGGGCATCACGACGCCCGATAAGGTGTTCCGGGTGGAGGATCTGGTGGTCCCCCGCCAGGTCTCCTTTGCCGCCACCGGCATCACCGACGGCGAATTTTTAGAGGGGGTGCGCTTCACCAGCAACGGCGCCATCACCCACTCCTTCGTGGCCCGGGCCGCCACCCGCACCTACCGGCATCTCACAACCAGACACTTCTTTGACCATAAGCCGGTATTTTAAAGCGAATCACAGAATATCGAATATTGAATTTCGAATGATGAAGGACGGTACTTTATCTAAGTAAAGAGCCGGGTCAGGGGGTCAGTCATTGATTGCCCCTGAAAGGGGCTTGTTTCCCCATTGCCATTTGCTTTG
>JBDLJA010000030.1:0-31356 GCA_039714595.1 Thermodesulfobacteriota bacterium
GATTTAGCATAAAAAAAAGCCGATGCTGGGAGAGGCATCGGCTTTTCTTCGATCTCCCAACGGAGGGGGATCGAGGAGAGAAAAAATGAAGAAAGGAGAGAGTGCAATGGGAAGACTAAGCTTTCCATGCATTCTTGTTTAGTAAGACCGCTCGCAGTTAGAAGAGTTCCAGTTTTTTTTATTTTTTAAGAGATATTGAATAATTACCTGACTCCTCCTAGGTAATTATCAAGCTGATCGCAAGGGGGGCAAATGCGCCAAACTGCTGTATTGTCGAAAAAAAACAGACCGCTCTAAGCGGGCGCTTATCTGTGTCCCTGCGCTGAAAAAAAACAGTTTTTCTAATCTTTTGCGGTTTTCTTAAGAATATAGGCTGTAGAGCAGGTAGAGGCTTATGGCGCCCAGAAAGAAGATGAGGATAAAGATAAAGACATTGGGCTCTTTGTTTTTTATGGCGGCAGGTGGGGCGGCGGCGCCACTCTCCGGCTTTTTCGCTGCCTCCTTCTGGGCCTGCTGCAGCTGCTGGGATGCCTTGGGATCCTCGGCGGGGTCGGGGGCGGGCGCCATTACCTTGGGCAGGATGATGTCGGGCAGCACATCGGCGATTATCTGCCGGGTAATCTTGGTCTTGTCGTTGCTGTAGCCTGCGAGCAGGGCATGGTCGCAGAGCAGGTTGATGGCCCGTGGCGTGCCGCCAGAGGCCTGAAAGATGGCATCCACCGCCCCGGGGCTGAACAGGTCGAGATTGTGGCCGCCTGCCTTGAGGAGGCGCTGGCGGATGTAGTAATCGGTCTCCTGGCGGTTAAAGGGGGTGAGGTGGAAGCGCAGGCTGATGCGCTGGCGCAGGGGGCGGAGCCGGTCGGTGGCGAGAAGTTCGTTTATCTCTGGCTGGCCCACCAGAAAGATGCCAAAGACCCCCTGGCAGCTCGGCTGGTTGGAGAGCATGCGGATCTCTTCCAGGGTCTTTAACGATAGGGCATGGGCCTCGTCTACGATGAGCAACACCCTTTCGTCCCGTTCGGCGCAGCCCTGGAGGAATTTGCCGAAGCTGATGAGGAACTTGGCCCGGCTGTCGTTGAAGTCGGGCAGGCCGTAGCTGTCGGCCATGTAAAGGTAGAGGTCATCTAAGGTGATTAAGGGGTTGGCCAGCAGGCAGATATGGTGCTGGTCCTCGATGGAGCTGAGGAGAACCTGGAGCAGGGTGGATTTGCCGGTCCCCACCTCGCCGGAGAGGAGGAGGAAGTCTTTATTGTCTAACACCCCATAGCGCAGCATGGAGAGCGCCTCCTGGTGTTCTTCACCCATGTATACCATCTTCGGGTCGGGGAGAAGGTCAAAGGGCTTGCGGCGCAGGCGGTAATAGGCGCGGTACATGGCTCTACCGATTTTCTTTGAGGTTAAAAGGTGGATTGGAAAAAAGCTGCCCCTTTTTCTTTACAGGTAACCTCTTTCCCGGCCCGGCCACTTCAGTGGTTAGGTGGCCTGGAGCATTCACTTATTAATCACGCACTTGGCCATCGCGAGGCGAGGAAAGGCGTAAAAGTGCCAGGGGCGAACATTAGCTTATAAATAAAACTTTAACACAGGGATGTGGCTGGTTTCTAGCCATATTTTCAAGGGCTGGCAGCGGCTGCCGCTGCCAGCATGGCCCTGGCCTCATCGGCGATCTCCTCTGCCAGGCTGGAAGGCTTCAGGACCTGGGCCTGGCTGCCCCAGGAGAGCAGCCATTTTTTCAGTTCCAGCAGGTGGCCCACGGTGAGGCTGAGGGTGATGGAGCCGTCGCCATGCTCCTTAATCTCCTGGCTGGGGTGCCAGTTGCGCTCGCGGATATAGCTGGCGCTGCCGGCCTGAAACCTGACGACGACCCGGGTCTCCTCCTGGCCCCAGTGGAGACCGAAGCGGCTCTTGGCCAGCTTATGAAAGTTGAAGTCGCTGGGCGGGGGGAAGGAGCTGGTGGTGACCTGCACCTCGTTGATCCGGGCCAGACTGAAGGTGCGGACCTCCTGGCGCTTATGGCAGTAGCCGATGACGTACCAGTCACCCTCGAAGCGTACGGCGTGGTAGGGGTCCAGGTGCCGTCTGCTGGCCGCTGGCTGACCGGGATTATGATAGGTGAAGCTGAGCTGGCGCCGCTCACGCAGGCCAAGGAAGACGTCTCGCCACACCACGGGGTCGATGGTTGTCAGCGGCGAGGAGAGAAAGGAGAAGAGGGCCTGCTCCTGCTGGCAGTTGGCGTCAACCTTGGCGGGCAGGGAATCTTCAATCTTGGCGAAGATCTGGGCCAGGGTGTCGTAGACCGGGGTGCCCTGGTATTGGGAGAGGATCTCCTCGGCCAGGTAGATGGCGAACAGGTCACTCTCCTTAAGGGCCAGGGCCGGTAGCTGAAAGTTGGCCTCGCTGTAATGAAAGCCCCGCTTGGCGGCGACATAGTCGATGGGGGCGTCCAGCATGTCGCGCATATAGTCGATGTCGCGCTGAATGGTTTTGCGCGACACCTCCCACTCGGCCGCCAGGCTGCTACAGTTGGGGAAGGAGCCCTCGCCAATCTTGCGGTCGATGAAGAGCAGGCGGCTGTGCTGCGGTTTATATTTCATGGCCGTGGCCTTAAGCTGACAGGTGCCATTTATCTTTCAGTCCTTGGGATTCAAAGGGGTAGTGAAATATTGCCGATCAGTATAACTTCTTGATATATCGATATTGTGTAGGTGGTTGTTTGCTGTTGTAACTATTTTCTATAAAATTGTTGAAAGGCTTACTTACTAGTTACTAGTAAGGGGGTATCTAGTCAATTTCATAGTAAATTATTCTTTTCGCGCCCCTTTGTCCTTAAGTCAACATTACCGATTTCCGCCCCAGGGGCCTGTTGTGTTGCCCCTAAAGTTGAGTTAATCAGGAACAATGTTAACTGGTCGTTATAAATAGCAACTAAGATTGCCCGTGAGACAGTCGGACAGATGGCCAGCCCCAGCCTTAGTTTGTTATCTTTCGAAATCTTGACAGACAAGTCTGTATGCATTAGCGTTCGTTTTATGCAGACCTCTTTAGATAACTCGCCAAGGGAGAGAATAATTGCCACTGCCCTCCGTCTCTTTTACAGCCAAGGCTACCTCGCCACTGGCATCAATCAAATTATATCTGAAGCAAAAGTCGCAAAAGCAACCTTTTACGTCCATTTTCCGGCAAAAGAGGCATTGTGTGTCGCCTATCTGCAAGCCCGGCATGTCGTGTGGATGGCTTGGTTAGAGGAGAGTGTCGCAGCGAAGAAAACGGCTGCAGAAAAGCTTATGGGCGTCTTTGACTTTTTAAAAGAGTGGATGGCCGAGAGCAACTTTAGAGGCTGTGCCTTTCTCAATATTGCCGCAGAGATACCCTCTATCGACAGCAAGATTCGCGCAGAGGTAATTAAGCACAAAGATGATCTCCAGGCTTATCTGCAAGGGCTTGTTGCAGATCTTGTTGCCGCCAATCCTGCCCGTGCAGGCTTGGATGCCAAGGATACCTCTGAGATAATTTATGTTCTGGTGGAAGGTGCCATTGTTGCCAGTCAAAATTACGGCGCCATCTGGCCCATTGAGGCTGCCCAGGGAGCAGTCCGGAATTTGTTAAATCTGTAATTTTTTTCTAACTAAAGGAACAGTCGAGCAGTCTGTTCCAAGACAAACGGGAGGGGATATGGATAATTACGCACACCTAGTTGACACCTACGAGACAGAACGACTCAAGACCTTGAGCGTCTGGGGCATGTTCGAAGATGATGACCTTGCCACCCGGCCAGCGCCATTGAACGAGCGAGATCGCAACCCCCTTGAGCATATGATTCACCAGTGCATGGGGGAGAATAAATGGTTTTGTGAAATGCTTGGTATCGATGTGGGCGCCCCGCCCTTGCCGGCCGAGGAGACCCGCCTTGGGTTTATTAAACAATATGCCCTTGATTCCGAGAACCGTTTGCAGGCCTTACGGGATAAAGACGATACCTGGTGGGGAGAAGAGGTTGCCTTTTTTGACACAGTCCGGACCAGGGCCTGGGTTATGTTACGCAGACTAACTCACACGGCCCATCATCGGGGCGAGCAGGCGATCTTACTGCGCCTGTTTGCCAGAACGGTCTACAGTATTTACGGCCCCTCCGCCTCCACCGGTGGTCTACCAATCCACGGGGCGACAACGATCTATGCCTACCAGGATGTGGAGGCGCTCATTGCTGGAGAAAGCAAGGGGGGCCAGAAGGCGGATCTGCCCGGACCTGGCGAGAAACCGTGTACGGAGCGTCCTGATTAAGGCGCAACTAGGCCACAATGTTAGGTGAGTGAAAGCAAGCAATTGGTCTCTGTCAGAATAGTTCAAAAAGATTTTGCCGGGCTGGCCTCATTGTCCGGCGGCCAAAAGGGCTTATTCCCCTGGCGCCATCTCTTTTCACGGCCAGAGTACATGGCGGTATGGCTTAGCTCATTTCCGCCCAAAGGGGAGGTGTATCTAGCGCTTATAGAAGAAAATAATCAGCTGATCGGTATTGCCCCCCTGGTCATTGCTGGCCAGAAGGCTTCTTTTGTTGGTCATAGCAGCGTCTGTGATTATTTGGATTTTTCAATAGTCGCTGGCCAGGAACCGCTCTTCTATCAGGCCTTGCTGGCCGATCTTGACAGACGGGGCGTCACCTTGCTTGATCTTCGCTGTCTGCGACCGGAATCAACCGTGCTGGCTGTTGCTAAAGATATCGTTGAAGGCAGGGGGGGATTTTTTCAGCTGGAACCTGACGGGGTTGCAATGGAGATGGATTTGCCGGAGAGTTGGGACGGCTACCTTGCTCTGTTGCCAGGCAAAGAGCGGCATGAAATCAGGAGAAAATTGCGCCGCCTTGAACAATCTGGCCCGGTGAATATCCGAATCTCAGGAAAAACACCGGCAACAGAAGCTGAGCTGGATCGTTTTTTCACCATGTTTCGCCAGAGCCGCAGCGGCGATAAAAGCCGTTTTATGGACACTGCCATGGAGTCCTACTTCCGCTTACTCATTAAGGACCTGGGAAAAATTGGCCTATTGAAGATCTATTTGCTGGAAATAAGGGGAGATATTGCGGCAGCATCCCTATGTTTTGCCTACCAGGAGACAATGTTTCTCTATAACAGCTGCTATGACCCCGCCTACAAAGAGCTCAGTGTTGGCCTGTTGTGTAATCTATTCAGCATCAGGGACAGTATCGCAATTGGTCACAGGCGGTATGATTTTTTAAAAGGGGACGAGCCGTACAAGCGCCGTCTGGGGGGGCGTGAGGTTCGTCTGTCCAGGGCCCGCATAACGCTGGGCCGTGGCGGGGGCAACAGCTGATGATCGGCTTGCCGCAAGATGGGCCAAGAAAGATGCGCATCGCCATGTTCTGTGTTCACAGCCATCCCCTGGGACGTCTGGGAACCACTGATACAGGGGGGATGAGTGTCTATATCCGCCAAATAGCCTATGAATTAGGCAAGAGTGGCCATCAGGTCGATATCTTTACCCGCTTCACCGGCTTGCATGCTGAAAAGATGTTGCAGCTCAGTGAGAATGTCCGCCTCATCCAGCTCAAAGCTGGTGAAAAAAAACCTCTGAACAGATTAGCCCTCCATGCTTGCCTTGCTGAATTTATCAAGGGGGTGGAATCGTTCAGGCTGGAGAGCAAGGTTGACTATGATCTGATTCACAGCCATTACTGGTTATCCGGCTTGGCTGGGCTTTGGGCCCAGAAGCACTGGTCAAGGCCTTTAGTTATCACGTTTCACACGGTCGCGGCCGTGAAGAAAAAGTTGGCGGCCGATTCCCAGGACCCAAAGATTCGCCTGACGCACGAAAAAGAGCTGATGCAAAGTTGTGATCTTGTTGTGGCCCTCACGGAGTTTGAGAGGCAGGAGATAAGCCAGCTATGTGCCGGCCAGCAAGCCAATATAGCGGTGATCCCCTGCGGAGTTGACCTGGAAAGATTCTCCCCGCTTGCCAAGATGGCAGCCAGGCAGGGATTGGGGCTGGCCGATAACGAAAGGGTTCTCCTCTATGTTGGCCGAATTGACCCCCTGAAGGGTCTGGATCGCTTACTTGCTGCTGTCGCCCTATTACAACAAAATGCATCTTGGCGGTTAATCATTGTCGGCGGGGACGAATCACCGGGCCAGGAAGAGAGGCATTTAAGGGAAATGACACGTAAGCTGAACATTGAGGAATGCGTCACCCTGGCCGGTAGCCAGGCGCAACAAGATCTGCCCCGTTATTACAGCGCTGCCGATCTCTTTGTTTCCCCCTCTTACTATGAGAGTTTTGGCCTGACCGGCCTGGAAGCGCTGGCCTGCGGAACCCCGGTTGTCGCAAGCAATGTGGGTGTTTTTCCGCAACTGTTGGCCAATAGATTTGTCGGCCGGGTAAGAGTTAACGCCTCTCCTGAATCTTTAGCGGCAAAGATAAAGGAGCTCTTTATGGCCGGGGAAAAAGGTAATATCCCGGCGGGCCTGATCCGCAACACGGTTAAGGGGTATAGCTGGCGTCGGGTGGCCCAGTCATTGCACTGGGACTACCTGGGTCTGGTTCGAGCTAACAACAGCAAGGCTGTTGGCGCTCAACCCTTTCCCGGGAAAAACAAACTAAAAGAGCCACAACCCCTTATACAGTAGAAAATGAACCCTGTTTTTGCCCTGATAATTGCCCCCCATCCCGATGACGCTGAGATAGGCGCTGGCGGGACAATCGCCCGGTGGATCAGGGAAGCAAAAGAGGTTGTCTATGTTGTTTGCACCGATGGCAGCAAGGGTAGCCGTGACCGCAGTTTAACCTCTGCAGAGCTTGCTGTTATCCGGCAAGGCGAACAACTTAAAGCCGCCGAAACCCTGGGGGTGACTGATGTTGTTTTTCTGAACTACCATGATCAGGAACTGGAAGATACGACCGAGTTTCGCCGAGATTTAGTCCGGGAGATCAGAAGATACAGGCCGGAGGTGGTGGTCACCATGGATCCATACCGCCGCTATATCTACCACCGGGACCACCGGATAACCGGCCAGGCGGCCCTGGATGCTGTTTTCCCGGCGGCCAGGACCCATCTCTCCTATCCTGATCTGCTCGCGGCAGGATTTGCACCGCACAGGGTGCGGGAGATGCTGTTTATTGGCGCTGAGGAGATAAATTATCGGGTGGATATCACGGATACCTTTGCAACAAAGGTAAAGGCGCTGAAATGTCATCGAAGTCAATATAAGCAGAAAGAAGATTCACCCAGTTGGTTTGAGTGGATAAGAAGGCGTGATCAAGCCATGGCCGAAGATGAATCGTATGACCTGGCCGAGGCCTTTTATCGGGTCAAGATTCGTTAGAAAGAGGAAATTGTCAGTGACTAATCATAATATCGACAAAAACCGGGAAGAGAGAACAGGTTTTCCTGAAGTAATTTATGGCGAATCCAAAAACTTAGACGATTTACTCGCCATACTCGAGCAGTATAAAAAGCATGGCAAAAATGCCTTAGTCACCAGATTGCAGGTCCAAAAGGCAGCTGAGCTGCAAAGGGTGTTTCAAGATTCATTTTTCGATGAAGTTTCCGGGATATTTTTCCTAAGAGATATTCAGCCAGACAGCATCGCCAACAACCATGAAGTGGCGATTCTCTCCGGCGGCACATCCGATATTGCTGTTGTTAATGAGATTTTTTACACCCTGCAATTTTTAGGTTTTTCCGCAAAACCCTTCTCTGATATCGGAGTGGCAGGCGTCCATCGCTTGCTCGGCAAGGTGGAAGAGTTGCAGAAATATAAGGTGTTGATTGTTGTGGCCGGTTTTGAAGGGGCCTTACCCACTGTCGTGGGCGGTTTGCTGCCGCAACCGATCATTGGGGTGCCAACGGATGTTGGCTATGGGGTGGCAAAGGGGGGACATGTCGCCCTTAAGTCAATGCTCAGCTCCTGTGCCAACGGGATAACGGTCTTAAATATTAACAATGGCTACGGTGCAGCAATGGCCGCGATCAGAATCTTAAATTTAGTTGGCACAGCGGACCACGACGCATAGCCTGACCCGGTTTCAGGACCCCTTTGCGGGGTGTAAGTGGCTTAGCGGGTATGGAAGTCAGTCACAAAAAAGTAGGAAAACATGGAACTATACATTGAGCCATTTTCCGGCTTGTCCGGTGATATGTTTTTAGCCGCCCTGGCCGAGCTTGCTGATGGTGGGTATGACGATCTCTTGTCCCTTCCTCAGGCCCTGAATTTACCAGGGGCGGAGGTGCGGGTAACTCCGGTTGTAAAATGTGGCATAGCCGCAAAACATGTGGAGATTATTGATAATGAGAAAAATTCACCCCACCGCCATTTAGCGGACATCTTAGAGATAATTGCCAAAGGGGCAATTCCCGCCGCCAGCAAGTCGATTGCCAAGGAGATTTTTTCCATCCTGGCTGAAGCGGAGAGCAGGGTTCATAATGTCCCCATAGAGCGGATCCACTTTCATGAGCTCAGTGCCGTTGACTCGATCATCGATATTGTCGGCAACGCCCTGCTCATAGATGCGCTTGGCGTAAAGAAAACTTACTCGACTGCTGTCTGTACCGGCTTTGGCCTTGTGGATACGCAGCACGGCAAACTACCAGTGCCGGCACCGGCAACTATGAATATTCTGGCGGGAATCCCCATTTACAGGGGAGAAGAACGAGGCGAGAGAGTAACACCAACCGGGGCCGCAATTTTAAAATACCTTAGGCCCATCTTCGATATTCCGACAATCAGGGTTGGCAAAACCGTTTACGGGGCTGGGAAAAAAGATTTCAAGGAACCAAACGTGCTCAGGGTCTCAGAAATCATCGCCCATAGATGAGTTGTGCTTTGCCTGTTTGCGACCGGCAAGATTACCACAGCGAATATCTGTATTTGGCAACAACTTACCAGGTAAAAGAGCCCTCATAAGATAGACGGCCTGTTTTGTGACTGTATCGCTAACACCTCACCACCATTCCTGCTTAAAAAAACTTAGCGGGCCGCCACAAAGGAATCTTTGAAGCCCTCACTGCGGAAGCGTTTGACCATCTTGGTGGCATGGCGCAGATCGTCGCCCGCCTTGATGCGGATCCGGGTGAATCGGGTGCCTCCCTTGCGGAATGGCCGGCTGGTCACCTTGTAGCCCCGTTTCTCCATCTTTCTCTTGAGTCTGGCCGCGTTATTCTTGTCGGCAAAGGCGCCTATCTGGATATAGAAGTCGCCGTAATTAAAATCCTGGTGGGGCAGGAATTTTTCCACCTTGCGCCCCTTTTCATGCACCGTTACGGCCTCGCCCAGGGCGGCGATGCGCACCCGGGCCGTGCCCTTCTTCAGCATGCCCATCTCCTTGGCCGCCTTGTAACTCAGGTCGATGATGCGGCCGCGGACAAAGGGGCCGCGGTCATTAACGCGCACCGTGAGCTTGCGGCCGTTGTCCAGGTTGGTAACCAGCAGGTTGGTGCCCATGGGCAGGGTCTTGTGGGCGGCGGAGAGCTTGTACATGTTGTACGTCTCGCCGTTGGAGGTCTTGCGGCCGTGGAACGGCTTACCGTACCAGGAGGCGACACCCTTCTGGCTGAATCCCTCGGCTGACGGCAGGGGGTAATATTTTTTGCCCTTGATCTTATAGGGGCGCTGGGTCCCCTTGACCTTGGTGGCCTGGCGCATTGAGGGGCTCTTGGCCGAAGAGCTGATCACCTGGGGCTTGCTGGTGCCGGTGCTGGCACAGCCGGTGAGGATGAATAGGCAGGTGGTGATGATCGTTAATGTTCTGGCCATGGCTGTCATTTCTCCGGGCTCTTGGGTTTTTCCATGTTCAGGGGGTAGCGCAGCAGCTCCTCATTGGTCTGGAGCCGTTGGCGGAAGTAGGGGCCGGCCTTGCCCATGGTGTGGGGGGTGTAGGGCAGCAGGCCGTGGGGCGGCGCCTGGCTGGGCTTGGCGTTGTCCATCATCACCTCGCCATCCTCGTTTACCCAGCTTAAGGCCATGCCCAGGATGGGCCGGCAGACCTGGAGCTTGCCCTCGTCGTCCTCGCAGATCAGGGGGAACTCCCAGCGCCGCAGCTCATAGCCTTTATGCCAGAGGCCAAGGCCGGTCTTGCCATCCAGCTTGTCGTTCATGAAGGGGTAGGGGTAGCCGTCACCGTTGATGTTGCTGTACACCTCCTGCTCCACCTCAAAGGAGCCCTGGACGCTGATCGCCTCCCACGGGTCATACTCCTCGTCATCCTGGCGGAAGAAGTGATTGCCCTCATCGGAGACGGCCCATTGGGCGTGGCAGACGGCGCAGGCCGCCTTGTCGCGGTACCGGGTATGGGCCGGGTGGCGCAGCTGGGGCACGGCGCGGCTCGCCTCGGGCCCCAGGCTAAGTTTCACCTCGCCTTTCAGTATGCTCAGGGCCAGGCCCGACTTCTTGCCGTGGCTGGCGAACTCGTGGCAGTCCCCACAGCTGGTGGCGGATTGGCCGTTCATCAGATCCTGGCCCGGGTGGCAGTGGGTACAGGCCAGGCCGGCCTGTTGATGGACATCCGGGGCGAGCTGGTGATACTCCACGCCGTAGGGTCTCTCTGCCTCACTGCCGTCCGGTTTGTAGGGGGTGCGGTAGTCCCAGTGCAGGTCATGCTCGAAGCGCCCGTAGTAGTCTAACCCCACGAAGTTGCCGTTGTGGCAGTGGAGACACTGGCCGTCACCACTCTTGCCGCGGAAGGCGTGATCCTTGAGGGCGCCGCCTTCATAGGTGAGGTGGCAGGCGGCGCAGCCGGTGCCCCGGCGGGTCTCCGGGTATGCTTCGCCTTCATAGCCGATATGGCAGCGGAGGCAGCGGCGGCGCAGGAGGTCATCGGCCAGGGCCAGGGGGGTAGTTATCTTCGTCTCTGGCCGGGGGATATCTTCGGCCCGGCTTAAACTTTCTGTGGCGCCAAAGGCGCGGCGGACGGTGTTCACCTCCCCGGCAAAGGTGAAGTGACGCGACTTATGGCTGCCCTTCACCTGCTCGGGGTGGCAGGGGCCGCAGGTGGCGGCCATCTGGCTTGGGTGGGCCGGCTCTGTGATCAGGCCGCCATGGGCCTCATCCTGGCTTGCCACCCCCTCCTGCCCCTTATGGCAGACGGTGCAGGCCATCTTGTGGGCCGGGTCCAGCTGCATCTCGTCGTGGCAGGAGGCGCAGTTTAAAACCTGCGGGGCGGCAGGTGTCTGGGGCTGCTGCTCCTTGTCCCCTTCAGCAGGCACGCAGGCGGCAAAGGTCAGGGCCAGCAGGAGGATGGCAGGTAGAGGTAGTAGTTTGTTCAAGGTAGGGGGGGAGGACTCAGGCGGCATAGAGGCGGAGCCGTTCTTTTTCAACGCGAATGGCCTTGGCCATGGCGAAGGCCTTCTTCTTGCCATGTTTGTTGGCCGAAACCGAGGTGTTGCCGGGCCGGCCGTCGGGGCATTGCCAGCTCACGTAGTACTTGTTTTCCTTTTCGTTAAAGCGCACTCCCACCACCCCGGTATTGGTGTTGGCCTTGCCCTGGATATGCTTGTCCGTTACCGGGATTCCCATCTCCGACTTTATCCTGTCACGCCACGTCATGGCGCAGAGCAGGGCGGCGCCTCTGCCGCCGTTCTTCTGGTCGGAAAAGAGTTTGGACCGTTGCGTGCCGTTGTGCATGACCCGGGCGTACCAGCCGTGGGTCTTGTTGTGGTCGATGCGGGAGATGTTCCGGTACTGGGCAACCTTGGGCATGGGGGGGTATCTTTTGGTTTTTTGTTGGCGGCTGATTGCCCCTGGGGCCAGGCAGGCAGGCCCGGGCATGGCCTGGGTCAATAAGGGAGGTATCTTAAGGATTTTAGCGGGTTTTGTCGATGTTTTTTTAAGGGGCCGACGGCGCCACGGCTGGCTCTGATTTTGAAATTAGGCCTGGCAAATATGAAGCGCATACACTATAGTGGCGCCTTAATAAATTCTTTGACTTGCATCCCTATCTCCCCAATGAAATCCATGGAAACCGACAAGAAGAAAACCAAGTATATCTTTATTACCGGTGGGGTCCTCTCTTCTCTGGGCAAGGGTCTGGCCGCCGCCGCCATCGGCGCCCTGCTGGAAAGCCGTGGCCTGACCATTACCATCCAGAAGCTGGACCCGTACATCAACGTGGATCCCGGCACCATGAACCCCTTCCAGCACGGCGAGGTCTATGTGACCGATGACGGGGCCGAGACCGATCTGGATCTGGGCCACTATGAGCGTTACACCTCGGCCAAGCTGGGTCAGAAGAACAACTACACCTCGGGGCGCATCTACCATTCGGTTATCTCCAAGGAGCGGCGCGGTGAGTACCTGGGGGGCACGGTGCAGGTAATCCCCCATATCACCGACGAGATCAAAAAGGCGATCCATGGTCTGGAGGGCGATGCGGACATCGCCATTGTCGAGATCGGCGGCACCATCGGCGATATTGAAGGCCAGCCCTTTATCGAGGCGATCCGCCAGTTCCGCCTGGATAAGGGACGGAGCGATACCCTCTTTATCCATGTTACCTGGGTGCCCTACCTCTCCACGGCGGGCGAGGTGAAGACCAAGCCCACCCAGCATTCGGTAAAGGAGCTGCGTGCCATCGGTATCCAGCCGGACATCCTCCTCTGCCGCACCGCGGTGGAGCTGAATAAGGACCTGAAACGGAAGATATCGCTCTTCTGCAACGTGCCCACCGACGCGGTGATCACCGCCCGCGACGTGGATACCATCTACGAGGTGCCCCTCCACTTCCATAACGAGGGGTTGGATACCAAGATCCTGGAACTCCTCGGTGTCTGGACCGGGGCGCCGAAGATTGAGCCGTGGCAGGAGCTGGTCCGCAAGATTAAGGCGCCCATGCACAAGGTGACCATTGGTATTATCGGCAAGTATGTGGATCTCACCGAGTCGTATAAGAGCCTGCACGAGTCCCTGGTCCATGGCGGGGTGGCCAATGACGCCCAGGTGGATCTGGTCTACATCAACGCCGAGGATCTTGAGGGGGGCGAGCCCGCTGAACTGCTGGCCGATGTCCACGGCATCCTGGTGCCTGGCGGTTTTGGCCAGCGGGGCGTTGAGGGTAAGATCCGCGCCATTACCTACGCCCGGGAGAATAAGGTCCCCTTCTTCGGCATCTGCCTCGGTATGCAGATGGCGGTGGTGGAGTTTGCCCGCAACGTGGCCGGGATGGCCCAGGCCAACTCCGCCGAGTTCGCCGTGGACGGGGCCGAGCAGGTGATCTACCTGATGAAGGAGTGGTTTGACCCGCGCACCGGCGTTACCCATATCCGTGACGAGGAGTCGGAGATGGGCGGCACCCTGCGGCTGGGCAGTTACCCCTGCGTGTTGACCAAGGGCACCTTCGCTGAAAAGGCGTACAGGTGTAAAAATATTGACGAGCGCCATCGCCACCGCTTTGAGTTCAACCCTGACTACCGGGAGACCTTGGAGGAGAAGGGCCTGGTTATCAGCGGCACCTCGCCGGACAACAACCTGGTGGAGATCGTCGAGATCAGTGATCACCCCTGGTTCCTCGGCTGCCAGTTCCACCCTGAGTTCAAGTCCCGCCCCATGACCCCCCACCCCCTCTTTCGCGAGTTCATCAAGGCGGGTCTCAAGTTTGCCGAGCTGTAATTTTTTTCTTATGAGCCACATAACCATGGGGCCCCGCGGACAAGTAAGATTGTCTTCTGCGGCTTCATGGTTATTTTTTTTTAAGGGCAATTTTTCAAGACACCCTTTAAGGCAAGGTCAAATAAAAATGTCATTGGAGGCAAGATGATCGTTTCCATCAGCGATAATATTAAGATCGGCCCGGGCCAGCCCCTGGTTCTCATCGGCGGCCCCTGCGTCATTGAGAGCGAGGAGGTGGTGCGGACCACCGTGGCTAAGCTCCAGGAGATCACCGGTCGTCTGGGCATCCCTTACGTCTTCAAGGCCTCCTTTGATAAGGCCAACCGGACATCGCTCTCCTCCTTTCGCGGGCCGGGCTTGACCCAGGGGCTGGAGTTGCTCCATAAGATCCGCCAGGAGTTTGGCGTGCCGGTTATCTCTGATATCCATGACGCCAGCCAGGCCCCGGCCGCCGGCGAGGTGCTGGACATCATCCAGATCCCCGCCTTCCTCTGCCGTCAGACCGATCTCCTGGCGGCGGCCGCCGCCACTGGCAAACCCATCGCCATCAAGAAGGGCCAGTTCCTCTCCCCCTGGGACATGGAAAACGCGGTGAACAAGGTGCGCGAGAGCGGCAATGATAAGGTGATGCTCACCGAACGGGGCATCATGTACGGCTACAACAACCTGGTGGTGGATATGCGGGCCCTGCCGGTGATGCGCTCCCTTGGCTGCCCGGTGATCTACGACGCCACCCATTCGGTCCAGCTGCCCGGCGGGGCGGGGGGCAGTTCCGGCGGCCAGCGGGAGTTCATTCCGCCCCTGACCCGGGCGGCGGTGGCGGCCGGTATCGACGCCCTCTTTATGGAGATCCATCCCGAGCCGGACAAGGCGCTGTGTGACGGCCCCAACTCCATGCCTTTAGCCGAGGTGGAATCGTTGCTCGTTACCCTGATGCGGATCCACGAGGTGGTCAATGGCTGATTGCGTACCGGGTAAGGATGGTTATATCGGTGACTGTGAGTTGACCCAAGGACTGCGGGAGCGGGCCGAGGCCCGGGTCAAGCGGGAGGAGCGGGGCTTTGCCTGGAAGGCGTCTCTGCCTAAGGCGGCCAAGGTGCGCCTCTTCATCCTCGATGTGGACGGGGTGCTCACCGACGGCTCCATCACCTACAGCGATGAAGGGCTGGAGCTAAAAACCTTCAACTCCCGGGACGGCTTTGGCCTCAACCTGGTGCGCCAGGCCGGGGTGGAGGTGGCCATTATCACGGCCCGTACCTCCCAGGCCCTGGTCCGCCGCTGTCAGGATCTGAAGATTGACCAGCTCCACCAGGGCCAGCGGAACAAGGTGGCGGTGTTTGAGAAGATGATCGCGGACCTTGGCTTAAAGCCCGATGAGGTGGCCTATATGGGTGATGATTGGTTGGATCTGCCCCTTCTTAGCCGGGTGGGGTTTGCCACCACCGTGGCCGACGCGGTGCCGGAGATGGCCGAGGCGGTGGACTATGTCTGCCGGCGGGCGGGGGGCCACGGCGCGGTGCGGGAGGTGTGTGACCTCCTGGTCGATGCCAAGGGGATGTACCGGGAGCTCCTGGATAAATATCTGGCGCGGGGGAGTAGTTGATGGGCCGTAACCGGGTCTGGCTTATTCCCGCCCTCATCCTCCTGTCCCTGCCCCTGTGGCGGCCGCAGCTCGCCTCTTTCCTGGATATTGAGCTGCGCCAGGTGAAGGCGAAGGCCGATGATTCCGGCCAACATCTGCAGATGGAAGGGGTGCGACTGAGTAATTACGATGAGGGCCGTCTCTCCATGGTCCTGCAGTCGGCCGGGGTGGCCAACAGCCCCATGCACACCGACAAATATCACCTCCAGGAGGTGGAGTGCCGTCTCATTGACAGCCAGGGCGGGGTTACCTCCATCCAGAGCAGGGAGGCCCTCTACGCCGTGCGCCACAACGTGATCACCCTCATCGATGATGTGACGCTGATGAAGGATGATTATCTCCTCCGCTCCGATGTCCTGCGCTATTTCACCAGCTATCAGGTGGTGAAGACCGCCACCCCCGTCCACCTCTTCTCCCCCCAGGGCGAGATCCATGGCGGTTCCATGATGTACAACCTGCGTAACGGCGAGCTGCGGGTGGGGAAAAGGGTGAGGGCCCGCTATAACCGCAGCTGATTTTTTTTCTCTTTTCTCTCTTTTTTTGTATCTGCTTACCAAGCAACTTCAGCTAGTTCACCTGGCTGGTCAATTATCAGGCGAGAACCTCTTTGCCAAAGCGATTTGCCACAGAATTCACTGAATGTTTTCATTATTCGCAGAAGGTTTTACCTGTAAGTTGAAACCAGACAGCGCGGGACAGGCCCACTGTTGGCTTTGATCAGCGGATGGCTCTATGAAACACAGCCAGGCGTTTTAGGCGTGGAGAGTTTACTCAATTTCCGTGTCTTCTGGGGATTCTGTGGCGAGATTAAAGGGGGTGCATCCCATTGGCTGAATTTCATTGCTAATCACATTTCTGTATCACTCAGGCCAGCACCTGGGCCAGCAGCTCATCACCGTTCTTCCAGAGGATATTCTCCTCCAGCCCCTTTGCCAGCCCCAGTTCCTTGATGGCGGCGATGGCCGCGCCCTGATCGGCCCAGGGTGAGTCGCTGCCAAAGAGTAAGCGCTCGGGCCGGTGGTTTTCCAGGATGCGGAGCGCCTGCGCTCGGTCCAGGTAGGGCAGGGCAAAGGCCAGGTCCAGGTAGATATCCTCGCCCAGCAGTTCACTCTCCACCTCATGCCATAACTGCCAGGAGCCCAGGTGGGCCGCCACCAGCTGCAGCTCCGGGTGGCGGCCGATTAGCTGTCGCAGCTGGCCCGGGTCGGCCCGCCGTTCCTCTGGAAAACCGATGTCGTAGCCGCAGTGCATCACCAGGAGCAGCTCATGGCGGATCAGCCCCTTGAAGATCGGCTCCAACCGGGGATCGCCCAGAAAGAAGTCCTGGTAAAAGGGGTGGAGTTTAATGCCGGCCAAGCCCGCCGCCTTTATCTGGGCCAGCTCGCCTTCGATGTCGGCGGAGTCGGGGTGGATTGAGGCGAGGGGGATGAGCTTTTCGCTGGCGATGGCCCGGGACCAGGCCAGGATGGCGGCGAACTGCTGGGGGCGGGTGGCGATGGAGCAGATGACGCTGCGGTCGATATTCGTCCTGGCCATGGATTGCAGCAGGTCGGCAGTGGTGCCGTCCAGGGCGGGCTGGACATTACCCACCTTGGCCAGGGCGGAAACGGTGGTGGCGGCCAGCTCATCGGGGAAGGCGTGGCTGTGGAAATCTATGTATCCCATGGGGGGGCTATCCTACTCGGGGCAGAGGGGATTAATGAAGGTGTTGCTGATAAAGTCGCCCTCCTGTTTGCTGATCTCCTCCAGGACCGAGACCCCCATTCTCAGGTGCTCGTTGGTATAGTTCTGGAAGATATTGGTGGCGCTGTGTTTCGATTTAATGCCCCCCTTGCGCAGGGGCAGGTCTGAGACGAGCATGATGGCCCCGCACGGCACGTTGAGGGCGTAGCCCACGGCAAAGAGGGTGGCGATCTCCATGTCAATGGCGATGATCCGGTGTTTGAGGATGTAATCGATGAACTCCTGGTCAAACTCCCACATCCGGTAGTCGGTGGTGAGCATGATGCCGGAGCGGGGCGTTTGCTTGAGGCGCTGCTGGATGACCATCTCAGTGATCCGGTTCATCTCCACCTTGGGCAGGGCCGGCACGTTCTGGGGCAGATAATGGGCGCTGGTCCCCTCGTCGCGGATGGAGGCGGTGGGTATCAGCATGTCGCCGATCTCGCACTCATCGTCGATACCGCCGCACATGCCCAGCATCAGGACCGAGTTGAGGTTGTCCAGGTAGGAGAGGCAGTGCATGGCAATGCCGGCCGAGGGCGAGCCCACCCCGTAGTTGATGATGGAGATGTCCCGTTCGTCGTCGTGCACCACCTGCCAATAGCCGGAGATTATGGGGTTGCCGGTGTGTTCGGAAAACGACTCGATATAGCGGTGAAAGTTGCAGAGGAGGATGTTGGAGCGGAACTCCTTGACGGCGGAGCCGGTGTAGCGTTCCAGGGTGTGGCGGGCGTAGCTGTCCGGCCGTAGTTGTTTAGGCATGCCTCGTCCTTAATACTTGGTTTCTCGATTGATTTTATGTAAGTTTGTTTTCCCTATATGTACCGTATAGGCCTTGAGGCCGCAAAGATTTTTGTCTTTGCCAATGGCTGACAGAAAATTCGCCAATAAGAGCAGAGGATAAAGAAAATAATGACAAAGGAAATTCCCTTAAATGAGCGGATCATCCTGGCCCTGGATGTGGCCGAGGTGGAGACGGCCAAGGAGTGGGTGAAGAAGACCGAGGCGAGGGTGGGCTACTACAAGGTGGGGTTGCAGCTCTTTCTGGCTGGCTGGTTTGATGTGGTGGACTGGATCGTCGACCGGGGCCATAAGGTGATGCTGGACCTGAAATTTTTTGATATCCCTGAGACGGTGCGCCTCGCCGTGGCCCAGATCCAGGCCCATGGCGTCTCCCTTGCCACCATCCACGGCAACGACGCTATTATCAAGGCGGCCGTAGCCGAGCGGGGCGATTTGCAGCTTCTGGCCGTAACGGTGCTCACCAGCTTTGGCGAGGAGGACCTGCGGGCCATGGGCATGACTCAAAGTATCGAGGAGCTTGTCTACTTCCGGGCCAAGCGGGCCCTGGAGCTGGGCTGCGACGGGGTGGTCTGCTCCGGGGTGGAGGCGGCCAAGCTGCGTGATGGCTTGGGGGACAAGCTGCTCATGGTCACGCCGGGAATCAGGCCCGGGGCCAATATCATGGATGGCAGCGACGACCAGACCCGGATCATGACCGCCGGGAAGGCCATCGCCCACGGGGCCGATCATGTCGTAGTGGGCCGCCCCATCACCAAGGCGGCCGACCCCCTGGCAGTGATCGAGCAGATGCAGCAGGAGATCGCCAAGGTTTAGGGGAGCCGGAGGAAAATTGCAATTTGCAGATGGAATAGGTAAGGAATAACTTTTTGTTGGGTTTCGCCTCCGGCTCAAGCCAACCTACCATGCTTGCGGGCTGTTGAGTGGTCCCTTTCAAGCAGCCGGGGCCTATCCGCCGGATTGGGGATGGGCCAAAACCTTGGGGTGGAGTGATTCAGTTGGCCGAGAGTAGCTTTGGGGCCAATTGTGATGTATCTGTCCGATTTCGCTATCGCTCAATCAGACCTGCGAACTGGTGGCAGGAAGAGGTGGTGAGCAGAAAGAGGATAATAAGGAGTGATGGCAGCTTAGCGATATGCAAAGATCCCTCCCGGCAGAAAAAATCCCCCCCTGCCAGAGAGACAGGGAGGGATTTCAGTAATCCTTGCGGCAAGGGCCCTCTGCCCCTTGCCATGGTTGAAGAGGCCTCGTCGCGCCCGGAGGCACGGCGGAAATGGCCAAGGGATCTTAATCCTTGATGCAACGGACGCTCATGCCGAACGCACGGTAGTTGGGGAACGTGAGGTTGGTGCGGTCTACGGTGCTCTCCAGCCACAGGCTGTAGGTCTCGCTGATTTGAACCGTACTGCTCCAGTATTGGCCGTATACACCTTCGTCCTGGACAATACCAGTAAGTTGGTTGCGGGAACCAGCCAGAACGAGCTTGAGGGGGGAGGCAAAGGCGCCGGCGGCATCGTCGCTCCCCCAGGAGGCCCGCTCTGCCATCCACTCCTCCACGTTGGGCAGCCGGAAGCCGGCCGGGCAGACATTGTTGTTGCCGGCTTCCGGCTGCCAGAGAGTATGGTTTTGCGGCTCCCGCCAATCATGCGGGGCGCTGTTTGGTGGTACTATGAAATCAGGATGACCCGGCTCATCGATGCTGCTGAGGGTGTTGGTGGTCGAACTGGTCCGCAGCTGGTGGCCATCCGCCCCCCTGCCCCACTGGTACAGGTCGCCGTAGGCGGCAGAATCGGTGGGGCTTTCGGCAACCTGGCTGGCGCCCAGGTTACGGTCCAGCCACACCTTGCCAGTGTCAGAGAGCACCGTAGGGTTGGGGCAGGTTGCTTCGCCATCAGCGCCACAGTCATTATCTATGCCGTCCCCGCACACCTCTGCGGCGCCGGGGTTGATGGCACCATCCGTGTCATCGCAGTCCACCAGTCCGCAGGTGCCTCCTTCCAGGCTGTAGCCGTCACCATCGCCGTCAGTGCAGGCGGAATCGCCGCTATCATCGCCAGAGCTGCCTGAGCTGCCTCCGCAGGCAAAAAGGGATAAGCTGAAAATGGAAATAATAAGAGCGGCAAGGATACCCCTGGGAAATGTCAACCTGTTCATAATTTCACCTTTTGCAAAATTTACCCGAGACCATTGTTACACTGGCTGGAACTGAAAACTGTGGTGTAGAGAATTAAAGCATGTAGTAATTTTTCAAACAATTTAACCATTTACTACTTGCCAGTCAGGTTGTCAATATCTTGAGCTGTTAGGGTTGCAAGGGTGGTCGCCGGAAAAACCCGGCACTCGCGCATCATGGCAAACAGTGCTAAAAATCATAATTTTCAGATCGAGAGTGTTCCTTTGCTTCCCCTGGGCCTTTGCGGGTAAAATAACAGCGGAAAGAGGTTGTCAGCAGCGGTTTTGTCCCTCTAACCACCTTGGCAGGTTGGCAATTTCAACATGTTAAGTTGTTAGCTTTCAAGGAAGTTCCCCTCTCATAGTTTCTTGTTGAGTGAGCATCATGGCCCTAAAAGATTGCACTTACTCGGTCTGGTTCAACCTGCTGCAGGTTATCTTGGGCTCCACCCTCTCCGCCTTTGCCCTCAAGACAATCGCCTTCCCCCAGCACTTTATCCCGGGCGGGGTTTTCGGCCTCTCCTCCCTGGTCTTTTATCAGACCGGGGTGCTGGATATCGCCCTGCTCTACCTCCTCTTCAATATTCCCCTATTTATCATTGCCTGGCGGGGAATAAGCCCCCGTTTCCTCTCCTACAGCATTGTCGCCATGCTGGTCTTTACCTCGGTCTATACGGCTATCGATGTTGAGGTTTTTATCAAAACGCAAGTTTACGCCGTGGTGGCCTGTGGGATTATGCATGGCCTTGGCGCCGGAATTGTCTTGCGCTCCCTTGGCTCAAACGGTGGTCTTGATGTTTTAGCTGTCTGGCTTTTTCAAAACTATAATGTTGGTGTCGGTAAGTTCTTCTTTGTTTTTAATGCCTTACTCTACCTGAGTTGCCTGATTTATATTGATATCGATCTGGTGATCGCCTCGATCATAATGATGTTTTGCTCTTCAGTGGTCATGGAGAAGACCCTCTCCCTTTTCAGTCAGCGTAAGGTGGTGTTTATCGTTTCAGACAAGGTCGATAACATTGCCAGCGAGATCCAGGAGAAGTTGCGGATCGGTGGCACCTTATTGGCTGGGACAGGGGTCTACTCACGGGCCGAGAAATCGGTATTGATGACAGTCATCAACAATATCCAGTTAAAAAGACTCGAAGAAGTTGTGTTCACCATTGATGAAAACGCCCTCTTCATCGTCGAAAACACCTTCTCGGTACTTGGCAAAAGTTTCGCCAAGCGGAAGATTTATTAACGGTTTTCCCGGTTTTTTGTCTTGGGTCTTGCTGGGGTTGGTTACAGCCGGGTAGGCATGCTTACAATCGGACCTGCCTAGACCTTACCTTTTAAGAGAGCAGCCGTTGCGCGGCGGGCCACAGGTAGAGAAGCTGCATGCAGCCTAAGGTGTAGAGGCCGGCCATCACATCGTCTAAGACTATGCCGGTGCCGCCGTGCAGGTGGCTGTCCAGCCAGCCCACCGGAAAGGGTTTGACGATATCGAAGAAACGGAAGAGGAGAAAGGCGAGGGCAAAGGCCTGGGGGGTCAGTGGCGCGCCAATCAGGGCGATGAGCATGCCGATGATCTCGTCGATCACCACGATGCCAGGGTCGGAGAGGTCAACTATCTTTTCGGCCATGCCGGCCGTGACTATGGCCAGAAGGAGGATAATGGCCAGTGAGCCGAAGTAGAAATTCTCCGGCAGTCTCAGTAAGAGCAGGTGGAGGGGCAGGGCCACTAAGGTGCCATAGGTGCCGGGACAGCGGGGGGAGTAGCCGGTGTAGAGGCCGGTGGCGATGGCCATGACTATCTTATCCATGCTTTAGCACCGCGGTGTAGATGGTGGCAAGGGGCAGATCCTTCTCCCGGGCCAGGCGGCAGCACTCCTCATACTCGGGGTAGATCCGGGGGCCGGCCGGCGTCTCCACCTCCTTGGCTATGAGCTTGCCATGGGGGGTGGTGATCTCCACCGGCCGCCGGGGCAGGGTGAGCCGCTGTTCCTGGCGGAAGCGCAGGCCGATGGCTGTGGTCTCGGTCAGAATAATCTCCTTGCACGCGTGGGCCTGGCCTGGGCCGACAATGACCCGCAACAGCCAGCCCGGCCTGCCCTTTTTCATCTGCAGGGGGCTCAAACTCACATCCAGGGCGCGGGCGGCGAACAGTTTTTCACTGAGCCAGGGAAATGTTTCGCCGGCCCAGTCATCCAGCTGGCATTCGATCACCTCCACCTCCTGCTCTTCGGCCACCGGCTCTTCCTCACCGATGAGCAGGCGCAGAAGGTTGGGCCGGCCGTCAGATAGTTCCCGGCTGCCCGCCCCATACCCCTTTTCCGCCAAGCGCAGGGGGGGCAGGGGGCCGGTGCCAACGGCCAGACCCTTGATGATGGCGGCGCCGGTGGGGGTGACCAGTTCCTGGTCAATATCCACCCCCTGGAGATCAAGGCCCTGACATAGCTCCACCACGGCCGGCGCCGGCAGGGGCAGGGTGCCGTGGGCGCACTTAACGAAACCGCGCCCCAGGGGCAGGGGGCTGGCCAGGATTCGTTCTATCTTAAAGAAGTTGAAGCCCACTGCGGCGCCAACGATATCGATGATGGCGTCCACTCCCCCCACCTCATGGAAGTGGACCTCCTCCCGGCTTATCCCGTGGACTTTCGCCTCGGCCGTGGCCAGTACGTCGAAAACCGCCAGGCTTTTTTTCTTTATAGCGTCGCTCAGGCTGGAGGCGGAGATGATTGCCTCTATATCCGCTAATTTGCGGTGGGGCTGGTCATGGCTGACCGCGATCTGGACCTGGCAGGCGGCCAGGCCGCCTCGGGTGACCCGGGAGTGGCGGAAGGTGTAGCCTTCCAGTTGCAGGAGGTTTAGCTGTTCTTGCAGGAAGTGGGGGGGCAGGCCGGCGTCGAGCAGGCTGGCCAGGAGCATGTCGCCGCTGATCCCGGCGAAGCAGTCGAGATAGGCGGTGCGCATCAGCTTAAGATGTCGCCAGGCTTAAGATCATAGCCGCGGCTAAAATCGCTCACTCCCATCCGTTTCTTACCCTGGGCCTGGATCTCGCTGATCCGCAGGACGCCGTCACCGGTGGCCACCGTGAGGTTATTTTTGCCCACGGTCAGGACCGTGCCAGGCGCTGCCTCCTGGGGAACCTCATCTTCGGCTGCCACCTCGGGGGAGAAGGGGTAGAGGCAGGTGTCGTTATGCTGGCAGCGCGCCTTGGGCCACGGGTCAAGGCCGCGAATCTGGCAGCTGATCTGCTTAGCCGAGCGGGACCAGTCAATGGGCGCCTCTTCCTTATTGAGCAGCGGCGCCTCGGTGGCCAGGGCGTCATCCTGGGGGATGGGGGGCAGCCTGTCGGCCCGTAAGAGATCCAGGGCCTCATCCAGCAGATGGCCGCCCAAGGCCGCCATCTTCACGGCCAGGCTGGCCGCGGTGTCAGAAGGCTCGATAATCATTGATCCGGGCAGAAGAATATCTCCGGTGTCCATCCCCTCATCCATGGCCATGATGGTGATGCCTGTCTCCGTCTCGCCGGCCAGGATGGCCCGCTGGACCGGGGCCGCCCCCCGGTACTTGGGGAGGAGTGAACCGTGGACGTTGATGGTGCCCAGGGGGGGGAGATTCAGCAGGGGACCGGGCAGGATGCGGCCATAGGCGGTGACCACGATGAGATCCGGCCCGTACCCTTTAATCTCGTCCAGGAAACCCTGGGTCCTGATCTTGGTGGGCTGGAGGACCGGTATGCCGTGACGTTGGGCCAATTCCTTCACCGGCGGTGGCATTAACTTGCGGCCCCTTCCCTGGCGCCGGTCTGGCTGGCAGACCACGGCCACCACCTCCTCTTCGGGGCGGTCAATAAGGGTCTGCAGGCTGGGGACGGCAAAGGCCGGGGTGCCCATGAAGATTATTTTTTTTATGTCCGCCATCAGCCCTTGGCCTCCTGCTGCAGTTGTTTTTTGCGCTTCTTCTTATAGAGGGCCCGCTTCAAGCGGCTCAGGTGGTCGATGAACAGGACGCCCTGCAGGTGATCCATCTCGTGCTGGATCACCCGGGCGAACCAGTCGTTGGCCGTGAACTCCACCGGTTCGCCATGGCCGTTTAGGGCCTTGACTTTAATGGTGGTGTAGCGCTTCACCTTGGCGGAGAGATCCAGGACGGAAAGGCAGGCCTCCTCCTCTTCCGCCTCGCCTTCGGCCTCGATAATCTCCGGGTTGATCAGGACGATCAGCTCCCTCTCCTCCTCCTTGGCGCGGATGTCCATGACCAGAAGCTGCTTGCTCACCCCCACCTGGGGGGCGGCCAACCCCACCCCGGGGGCGTCATACATGGTCTCGGCCATGTTCTGGATCAGGCTTGCCAGTTCATCGTCAAACTTGCTCACCGGTTCTCCTGCCTGGCGCAGCAGGGGGTTGGGGTATTTTAGGATTTCCAGGACGGCCATGGTGTTCTTGACGGTAATAGGTGAAAGTTGCGCGGTTTTCTTTGTGGTGGAGCTGGAGTATGCAACAGCATCGACAGAAAAAAATTTATAGCAGAAAGGAGCGGCCCGCGCCACTGCTTCTCCGCTTTTTTTGCCCGGGCAGTCAGAGCGGCCAAAGGTCTGGCAACTATAACATGGTGTCCGGGTCAACGTCCAAGGTCATGCGCACCTTGTCCTGGCGCACGGCGGGCGGCGGCTGGTGGCGCAGGTGGTGGGCCAGCGCCTGCAAGCTGGGGAGGTGCCAGCCCTTGAGCAGGAGCTGGAAGCGGAAGCGCTCCCGCAGACGGGCGATGGGGGCGGGGGCCGGGCCGAGGATCTCCAGTTCTTTTTGCTGGCCCCAGCTGCGGGCCATGGCCGCGCACTGTTCGGCGCAGGCCCGGGTGGCCTCCTCGCTGAGCCCGGAGAATTTGACGTTTATCAGCCGGGCAAAGGGGGGATAGCGCAGGGTCTGGCGCAGGCTGATCTCGCGCTCGTAGAGGCCTTGAAAGTCGTGGGCCCTGGCCATCTGCACGGCGTAGTGGTCCGGCTGATAGCTCTGGATAAGGACCCGGCCCGCCTTGTCACCGCGGCCGGCCCGGCCGGTGACCTGGGCGATGAGCTGGAAGGTGCGCTCGCCTGCCTTGAAGTCGGGGAAGGAGAGGCCGGCGTCGGCCCAGACCAGCCCCACCAGGGTGACGTGGGGGAAGTGGTGGCCCTTGGCGATCATCTGGGTGCCCACCAGGATGTCGATCTCCTGCTTATGCATCTTTTTTAAGATGGCGAGAAAATCAGCCCGTTTAGTGGCCGTGTCGCGGTCGAGACGGGCCAGGCGCGCTTCAGGCAGGGCGGTTCGCAGCTCCTCCTCCAGCCGTTCGGTGCCAAAGCCCATCTCCTTAATCCGGGGGGACCGGCAGCTGGGGCAGATAGGTTTACTGGCGGCCTGGTGGTCGCAGTAGTGGCAGAGGAGGCGGTTCTTGCCCTTGTGGAGGGTGAGGGTGATGGCGCAGTGGGGGCATTTGATCGTCTCGCCGCAGTCGGCGCAGAGCAGGAGGTTGGCAAAGCCGCGGCGATTCAGGAAGACCAGGGACTGGTTGCCCGCCGCCAGGTTCTCCTTCAGACCAGCCATGAGCTGAGGCGAGAAGAGGGGCGGCCGGCCGCTCACCGTCTTCACCCCTTTGAGGTCGACGATCTCCACCTGGGGCAGGGGGTGGGCGCCCACCCTCTTGGTCATGGTCAGAAGTTTATACTTATCCTGCTGGGCGTTGTGGAAGCTGGTGACTGAAGGGGTGGCCGAGGCGAGGATTGCCGTGGCCCCCTGCTGGCTGGCCCGGAGCACGGCCAGGTCCCGGGCCTGGTAGCGCAGGCTGTCCTCCTGCTTGTAGGCCGGGTCATGCTCCTCGTCGACGATGATCAGCCCCGGGTCGGGCAGGGGGGCGAAGATGGCGGAGCGGGCCCCGATGACAATGGGGGCCTCCCCCCTAGCGATGCGGCGCCACTGGTCGAAGCGGGCCCCGGCCGCCATGCCGCTGTGGAGGATGGCGATCTTGTCGCCGAAGCGGGAGAAAAAATGGCCTTCGATCTGGCTGGCCAGGGCGATCTCCGGCACCAGCACCAGCACCGACCGCCCCTTAGCCAGGGCCGTCTCGGCGGCCCGGAGGAACACCTCGGTCTTGCCGCTGCCGGTGACGCCGTGGAGGAGAAAGGGGCTGAATTTGCCCTCTGCCACGGCCGGCTTGATCCGGGCCAGCACCTCCTCCTGCTCAGCGGTGAGGGTCTCCGGCTTGGCAAAGAAGGGGGGGCGCTCACCAAAGGGGTCGCGGAACAGTTCCCGCTCACTTAAATGGAGAAGGCCGAGGCTGGCCAGCTCTTTGATGGCCGGGCCGGCCCCCTTGTAAACCTTGGTCAGGTCCCGGCGGGGTACCTGGCCCTGCTGGCCGGGCTGGCTCAGCTCATGGAGCAGGGTCAGGGTCTTGCTCTGGGACTTTTTTAACTTCTCCGGCCTTGGGCCGTGGCAGGGGGCAAGGCACCATTCGCGCTTCACCTTGATGGCGGGCGGGGTGAGGGTCTCTTCTAAAGTGACTAAACCCTGGCGCTGCCAGCTGCCGATTAGCCCCTTGGCCCCTGAGCGGAGCAGGCCCTGGCTGGCGCTGGCCGAGAGGCTGCCCTTGCTCAGGAGGTCGTTGATTAGCTGGCGCTCCGCCTCCCCCAGCTGGGCCAGGTTTTTTTGCTGGCGGGCGGATATCGGCTGATCCGCTGCTGGTTGTTGCTGGAGGAGGTCCGGGTCCAGGCTGGCCCGGCCCTCGGGACTCAGGGCTAACTCCTTACGGCTGCGCAGGGTGAGGCCGCCGGGCAGGGCCAGTTTAATCACCTCGCCCAGGGGGAAGTGGTAATAATCGGCCAGCCAGCGGAAGAACGGCACCATATTGGCCGGGAAGAGGGGTTGGTCGTCCAGGAGGCGGAGGTAGGGGCGGATGGTGTAGCCGCACTCCTTGGCCTCTGGCTGCTGGCCCAGGACATAACCGGTGACCCGTTGGCGCCCCAGGGGGACCAGGATCCGGACGCCCACCGGCGGTGGCTCCTGGTCGGTCCGGCAGCTATAGGTGAGGGATTGAAACAGGGGAGCGGCCACTGCCACTTCAAGGTGAATGGTCATGGCCTGTAATTAACCGCAAAGGCGTGGATAAGCAAGGGGTTGCAGCCGGTTTAAGACTTGTCCCTGCCTATTTTCAGGGGAGCCGGGACAAAAAGATTACCACTGACTTTCAGAGCCCCTATTGCTAGACCCCTGTGAGGCCCTCATCGGTTCTGGCGTAAAGTTTAATGTCTTACGTTGCCTGTACCAGCCAATATAAATTCAGCGCAGATGAGCACAGACTTCGAAGACGCAGGTAAGCGACCAAAGGGAGACTCCGAAGGTGGCAGCCTGTTTTTCTAAGAAAAAACTTTGCGTCTTTGCGGTGAAAAAGCAGTTTTGTTAACTTTTCGACATTCGGCCAACCGGCTGAATGCCGATGGTAATCAGAAAAAAAATTAAAGCTGGGCAGCAACCTCTTTGATGTGATCGCCGAATTTCTCGCACAGCTCCGGGTGGCGCAGGCCAAAGGCGACAATGGCCTTGAGGTAGCCCATCTTGTCACCGGCGTCATAGCGGGTGCCTTCAAATTCGTAGGCGTACATCCCTTGTTTATTGGCCAGGGCCAAGAGGGCGTCGGTGAGCTGGATCTCGCCGCCATGGCCTGGGGTGGTGGTGGCCAGATAGTCAAAGATCTCCGGCTGGAGGATGTAGCGGCCGATGATGGCCATGTCCGAACGGGTGGTGCCGGGGGCCGGTTTTTCCACCATCCGCTCCACCTTGTGGACCCGCTCACTGTGGGAGCTGCCCTCAATAATACCGTACTGGTAAGTCTCGTCCATGGGGACCCGCTGGACCGCCACCACCGATTCCCCCACCTGGTTGTACAGGTTGAGCATCTGTCTGGTGCAGGGCGTTTCAGCGAGAACCAGGTCATCACCCAGGAGGACAACGAACGGCTCGTTGCCCACCACATTTTTGGCCATGAGGATGGCGTGGCCCAGGCCCAGCGGTTTTTTCTGGCGGACCGAGACCACGTCGATCAGGTTGGAGAGGTCATTGACCTCCTGGGCCAGCTTGGTCTTTTTCTTCTCGCGCAGGAGTTTGTCCAGCTGGAAGTTGTAGTCAAAGTGGTTCTCAATGGCCGACTTGCCCTCACTGGTGATGAGGATCACCTGTTCAATGCCGGAGTCCACCACCTCTTCGACGATGTACTGAATGGTGGGCCGGTCAACGATGGTGAGCATCTCCTTGGGGATCGCCTTGGAGGCGGGGAGGAAACGGGTGCCGAAACCGGCCACGGGGATTACTGCCTTGCGAACTTTCATGGGCTTGCGTATTAATCTGTTGTTGGTTATTGAGATTGGACTGGCGAGAGCAAAAGTGCTTAAGCACCTGGGGCCAGTTTCCATGCGCGGTTATCCGCAGGTCTGGCTAACAGCAGGCTTGGCCCGCGGTGCCCTGATTTTAACTTACAGCTAAAACCCTCTGCGAATAATAAATTAGCTAACGTCTTTATATTAAAGAAATTATAACCCTATCACCTGGAAGTATGCAATCTTCTTTAGAATATGCATCCCCTGGAAAAGAAAATAGCCGCCTTTGTCGCGGAAAATGAGCTGCTGCCCCCGGGCCGCCCTCTGCTGCTGGCGGTCTCCGGCGGGGCCGATTCCCTGGCCCTGCTCTATCTCCTGGCCCGGCTGCAAGATCCCCTGGAATTGGGGGAGCTGAACGCCCTCTATGTGGACCATGGTCTGCGGCCTTTAGAGACCGAGGCGGAGCGGCGGCTGGTGGCTCAGAGTTGCGAAGATCTTGCGGTGGGGTTTTCCCACGCCCAAGTGGATGTGGCGGGTCGCCGGGAGGAGTCCCAGGGCAAATCTCTGGAGGAGGCGGCCCGGGAGCTGCGCTACGAGGCGTTGGCCCAGGCGGCGCGGGAGCATGGTGCGGCCATTATCTGCGTGGCCCACCATGGCGACGATCAGGCCGAGGAGCTCATTATCCGTCTCTTGCGTGGCAGCGGCCGGGGGGGCTTAAGCGGCATGGCCCCCAGGCGCTTTGACGGGGTGGTGCGGCCCCTGCTCTGTACTTCCAAGGGCGAGCTTGTCGCCTACCTGGAGCGTTCCGGCCTGAGCTGGTGTGAGGACAGCTCCAACAGTGATCTCTCCCTACTGCGTAACCAGGTGCGCTTAGAGATCCTGCCCTTTCTCGAGGGCTACAACCCCGCCCTGCGCCAGACCCTGCAGGGTATGGCCCGCACCCTGGCCAAGGAAGAAGATCTCCTGGCCGGGCTCAGCCGGGATGCAGCCGCCGAAATTATCAGCGGTGGAGATGACGAGCTGCGCCTGGCCATAACCCCTCTCCTGGCCCTCCATCCCGCCCTCCAGCGGCGGCTGGTGGAGGAGGTCTTCATCCGCCTGGCCGCCCGGCCGGCGGTGGTCAAGATTGAGCAGGTCATCCGCCTGGCCCGCCACGGCCAGGGCCAAGCCCAGCTTCACTTCGCCAGGGGCTTAAGGGTCTATAAGGTTAAGGGTGAGCTTATCTTCACCTACCCCCGGGGGAGGGAGGCGTGGCGGGGCAGCATCTTACCCAAGGGGTGAGGGAAAGGCTGGCAGTATCTCGGCCGCTTTCCTGATTGACACCACGGGCCGCTCTTGCTATAAACCAGCATGGTTACGCCAGGCTGGTTTGCCTTGGCTGGCCCAATGTTGTTTTTCCCCTCTGCCCCTTTTCTTGCAAAGGGGAGTTATGAAAAATCCGGGCGGGTAGCTCAGCTGGATAGAGTACTGGCCTCCGAAGCCAGGAGTCGCGGGTTCGAATCCCGCCTCGCCCACCAGTTGCCTCAACAAAGGGGTTAGAGATCTTCTCTCTAACCCCTTTGTTCTTTTCCGGGGTCTCTCTGGCCCTCTTCTTCCGCCAAATTCAAACGCCGTGGGCAAACGGCTAAAATCTTCCTTAGGCCGCCTTCTCCGCCGTTGGCCTAACCATCCCTTGCGGAAAATTCACCTTTGCTTGTAACAGCGGTTTTGCCTGACCCGTGAAGCGTGAGTCCCAGCAGGATTGCTGGTTGGAATGGCTATCTGAACCGAAACCTGTTAGGTTGCTCACGGAAAAAAGAGGTAATCAGATCAGTTCTATCTGGCGGTAAGGAAATCCAAATGAATCAGCCTTCCATTGCAGAGTTGTCAAAAAAGGTACAGGCCCTTGAAGAGGAAAACGAGAGGTTGCGACATTTAAGTCGGGCCAGTGAAGAGCTGGCAGAGACCTTCAGGGTTATCTTTAAAAAGATACCTGCTCCTATTTACCTGAAGGATGCTGAGGGGAAATACTTGTTAGTCAACAGCAGGTACGAAAATTTAGCTGATGTCAAACTGGAACAGATCAAAGGGAAGAGTGATTTTGATATCTTTCCGCAAGCGGTTGCAGAGCTGTTTCGCAGCCAGGATGAAGAGGTGATCCGGACAAACTCGCCCCTCGAATTCGAAGAAACCGTGGCGCTGGTTGGTGGTGAATACACCTTCATAACCCTGAAATTTCCTGTGAACGGTCTGGACGGTAAGGTAAATGCTGTTGGTGGATTTTGTACTGATATTACAAAGCGGGTTAAGTTTGAGCAGGAGAAGGAGTGCTTAATCAGGGATCTGCATTTAGCACTTGATGAGATCAAAGTTTTGAGCGGCCTGCTCCCGATATGCTCCTCATGCAAAAGCATTCGGGATGATACAGGTTATTGGAATGAACTTGAGATCTATCTCAGTAGACACTCTGAGGCACGGCTTACCCACAGTCTTTGTCCGTCCTGCGTGGAAAAACTGTATGGAAAAGAGGAGTGGTATCAGAACACCCTCTGTACGGACGAGACAGGTTGAGGGGGTATTGCCTACCTGATGTCCTGTTTGGGCCGTTGTTGTTTTTTCTCTGCTCTTCTCTCTGCTGCCTTCTCGTCATTAAGCCAGATCTAGTCTGCCGGTGGCGGTGAGAGTGCCATGCCGGGCCAGCCAGCTTATCTCAACTGCTCCAGGTACTCGGCAACGCCATCTGCGGTCAAGGTTCTGTTGACGCTTATGTCGAAGCCGGCGCTGGCTAAGGCCTTGGCAACCCAGGTGTTGCAGGTGTTAAAGATGAAATATGTCCCTTGCGCCTCATAAAACTGGCTCCTCTCATATTGGCCTTTTCCCAGGGGGATGATCTGCCCATCTTCATCTCTGGCAAAACTGCTCTCTATGAAAGAAAGGAGATTGTCATAATAGCTTTCCGGGATGGCTAACTCCGTCACCTTGCTACCATGAAAATATAACAAAGGCTCTTCCTGGAAACCAACAACATGCATTACGGTGGCAGTTGGCCAGAAGACAGCCCGTAAGGCCATTCTCATTGTCTTGTCGCTGGCCTGATAAAA
>JBDLJA010000031.1:0-30632 GCA_039714595.1 Thermodesulfobacteriota bacterium
GGATGTTATCTTTATTAAGAGCAGCGTAGCGGCGAAAGTACCTTCCTTCGACATTCGACATTCGACATTCTGCGGTTCGATATTCGCTGTTAAAATCAACCAGTAGCTGAAAGTTGTCCGCCCGGTAAGCACCCTGAAGGGCATAAACGAGCCTGCGAGACTCCGGAATATCGAACAAAACAGAATCAGCTCCGCTGTTATTCGCCTGAAGTAGATGGTTTTAACCTTAAACAGTAACACAGAAAAAAAGGGGATGGGCCGGACAACAAAGTCCAACCCATCCCCTTTTTTGTGATCTGAGGCCAACCAGAGGGGGCCAAGACTCCCACCTCAGCCCACTACTGGTGGCCACAAAAGAATTCTACTACCAGCTGACAAGGGCCTTACGCTTGCCAACGATACCGATATCCTCCACCGTGTAATACTGGATCATGGAGGGGCCGAAATCGTTAACCACATGGGTCTCAACCAGCCAGATATCGTCAAACTGCATACCGGTAGCGGTCTCGACAACCATATCGGTCACATGGTTGAAGGCCCAGGTGGCGGTGGAGCTGAACTCCTTAACCACGGTGCCATCCGCCTTCTCGATGATGTGATGGATGTAATTGGTCACCGCCTCGCCGCTCTTACGAACTCTATCCATCTGGCAATTAATGATATGCATGTAAAGCTGCGGCTTTACACCGGGCACGGCCGGGAGAATCTTGGCGATGCAGCCAAACTCTGAGTATGAGAGAAAGGTAAAGGTGCGGGTGCCGTCCGGCCCGGTCTGGGCAAACACCTGGGAGCCATAAGGCAGGCGGTCCACGAAGAATTGAATCTCGTCACTGGCCAGATCAATTGGCTCCAGGGAGCGGGTGAAGATATCGGAGATATCCACCTTGTTAGAATCGTGATAGTTGAAGAAATCATCGAAATCAAAGGCCTGGGCCCCGCTTGTCAGGGCGACCAGACAGAAACTCACACTAAAGACAACAAACATCTTTCTTACATTTTTCATTTTTTTCTCTCTCTTTAGATTTTAACAATGCCGGTAGGGGCACCACGACTGTGGATACCACCTACCCGCCTTTAGGACCTGCAGTTATCCAGGCCAGCAGCAGGAGAATCGGCGCAGATCACCACACCAATCTTGCCCGGGGGAGCAAAATCATTAAACAATTTGCCCAATAATAGTTTCGCCTACCCATTTGCACTATTTATGCCACAACGCCAAAAAACACCAGGCAGACGCAATTACGGTAACTTATTAATATATAAGAGAATAGAGACTGACACTACCTCCCCTCCCCAGAGGGTTGTACGGCCAGTTTTCCGGAAAAATGCTCCGACTTTCCGAAACAATCTGGCCAAAGGGGGGGACAGGGCGGTTAAAAAGGGACGCAGATTATCACCCCAATTTTACCCGGCGGTAAACTCATAGCCGACAGTCGTGCCAATATTTTTCCGGCCGGAGTCCACCACAGCTGCTGCCATGGGGGGCTTTTGCCCAACCATCTCACAGACAGGCAGGGGCAGTGACCCCGTTAGAGATCAGCGCCAACACCTCGCACCACCAGTGAGATTGCCGCCCCGGTCTGATCAATGGCGTTGACCAGCACGTGATTCAGCTCCACCTGGCACCCCTCCTGCAAGGCCATGATGGTCTCTGACTCATGGGCCACGGCCGGGCCCATGCCAAAGATCGTGTTGTCGCGCAGGGCCATAAGGGCGGCGGTGAGGGAACAGACGCCGCCGGCCCCCATGGCCTCACCCACCTTGGCCTTGAGGCTGGTGAGAAATACGCGCTCAGTGGCAAAGACCTGCTCCACCGCCTGCCACTCCGCCTGATCAACCACCGGGTTGCCGTTGCCATGGGCGATGACCAGATCGATATCCGCCGGCCCAAGTCCGCTTTCGGCCAGGGCGTCCGCCATGGCCTTGGCCACCGTATCACTTAGACTGGCGTCCCGCCCCGCAAAGGCCTGGCCCCAGCCCAGAATCTCGCCCAGGACCTCCGCCCCCCGCGCCTTGGCCTTGGCAATAGGCTCCAGGACCAGACCAGAGGCGCCCTCGGTTATCCTGGCTCCGGGAGAATCGGGGCAGAATGGCGCCGCCTCCCCCTGGGCCTCCAGACCATTACCCCTGGCCTGGAAGATATCGGTGACGATACCTGCCCTGGCGTCCACCCCGCCGGCATAGATGACATCTGCCTTGCCGGAGTGTAAGAGGTGGTGGGCGTAGCGCACCGCCTCAAGGCCGCTCACATCACCATTGTTAAGGGTGGTGTTAAAACCCCTGGCCCCGGCCAGGATGGAGATAAAGCCGCTGGCCGTGTTGGAGACGGTCTTCTGAAAGAGGACCGGTTTGGCCATGGAATTGCCCTTTTCGGCCACGGTGCGGAAGAACTTGGTATTGGCGGCCAGGCTGCCATAACCGCTGCCCACCACGGAGCCCGCCTCCTCCAGGAGATCGCCATTCACCTCCGCCTGGTCAAAGGCCTGGAGGGCGGCCAGCACCGACATGGCGGCGTAACGGTCCATCTGCCGGGTGAGCATGGAGTTTTTCATGCCGCTCATCTTGCAGAAGCTGAAGGTGGCAAATTCACCCGGCTCAGCGGTGTCATCGCCGCCCGCCGGCACCACCTCAGCTGTGAGCAACGAGTCCCACAACTCATCCGCGCCGCTGAGACCGGGCAGGACAAGGCCCAGGCCGGTGATAGCAATGCGCGTCCTTTCAGGAGCCAGGGGCGGGGCACCCCCCACCGCTGAGCCGGGCTTACGCATGACCACGGCGGCGTTATTGCCGGCAAAGGCGGAGTTGACGTTCATGAAACAGTTCATGGGTCGCTTATGCGCTTTGTTGGCCACCAGGTTGACCTTCAGCTCCGGATTGGCCTCAGTAACATTCACCGAGGGGGGCAGAAAGTCGTTCTCCATGGCGACGATGGTGGCAATGGTCTCCACCGCCCCGGCCGCCCCCAGGGTATGGCCGATACTGGACTTGATGGAGCTCACCGGTACCTCTGGCCCCTTGGCCCCGAAGAACTGGCCAATGGCGTACGCCTCCATGTTGTCGTTGCCGTCCGTGCCGGTGCCGTGGAGGTTGACGTACTCGATATCAGCCGCCGCCACCCCCGCCTGGCTGGCGGCATGGTTGATCGACTTTAACAGGCCTTTAGCCACCGGCGATGGGGTGGTGCCGTGGAAGCCGTCATTGCAGGCGCCGTAGCCTAACACCTCGGCCCGCAGCCGCGCCCCCCGCCCCAGGGCAAAGTCCCCCTCTTCCAAGACAAGGATGCCGCAGCCGTCACCCAGGGCGATACCGTTATTATTGGTGTCAAAGGGGCGGCAGATATCGGGGCTCATCGCCTTCAGGGCACAGAAACCGCTGAAGGTGAGCTGGGTGACCACATCCACCCCGCCCACCAGCACCACCTTCGCCTTGCCCTGGCGGATCAGGTCATAGCCGTAGCCGATGGCGTTGGTCCCGGCGGCACAGGCGATGGTCACGGTGGAGACCGGG
This sequence comes from Thermodesulfobacteriota bacterium, assembly GCA_039714595.1. Lineage (GTDB taxonomy): Bacteria > Desulfobacterota > Desulfobulbia > Desulfobulbales > SURF-16 > JAOZSN01. Next base: position 3,508 of record JBDLJA010000031.1, read on the forward strand.
CCGCGGATATCATAGCTTGCGGCCAGGTTATTGCTCATGGCGTGGAAGAGGGACTCCTCCAGGATCGCCCTGCCCTTCTCCTCGCCGGCAATGTCCCGGCGCACCCACTCCTCCTGGGAGTCCATGCCGCCGCAGGTGACGCCCAGGATGAGACCGATCTCATACGGGTCAAGGCTATTCAGGTCAAGATCGGCGTTCTCCAGGGCCATCCGGGCCGTGTCAAAAGAGAGCTTGCTGGCCAGATCGCGATAATCGGGACTGGAAAAATCATCGCGGGGTAAGCTCACCTCACCGCCGTGCCGGGCGTAAAGCTCGGAGGTATCCACCCGGCTCAGCTCATTCAGGGCGCAGCCGCCATCCCGGAGAAACTTGGTAAACTCCGCCTCGTTACGGCCGCCGGCACAGTGAACTCCCATGCCGGTCACATAGACCTGGCTCATACTTTTTTCCTCATATCTCTCTCACTTCGCAATTTTGCTGCCACTACTTGCCTTACTGCTCATACTAAGGCCAAAAAAATCAGCCACCCACCAGGGGCACCACCAGATGGAGCTCACAGGAGTCGCCCTCGCCGCTCATCTCGGTGAATTTCTGTTTCTTACTGTCGCAGAAGATGGCAACGCTATCGTTCCACTGGCCATCGTTAAAGAGGACGTCAGCCAGTTTCGGATAGGCGCCCACCAGTTCATGCAGGGCGCCCTGGGGCGAGTCAGTGGCAAAAGAAAGCTCTTTCTGGAAGTTGGTGTAACGGATAATGGGTCCTGAGAGGACGATATTACAGTTCATTTTCTCTCCTTGTTATGAATCAAGATCTGGCTTGGCAAAGGTTATCTCGGCTGTGGCCACCTGCTCACCGTCCACAAAGGCCGTACCTTTCACCTTGCCCATGGTCTCCCGCATGAGGATGGTTTCAACCTTAAGCTCCAGGCAGTCACCCGGCACCACGGGGCGCATGATCTTCGCCTTGTTCACCCCGGCCAGGTAGAGGGGGATGGCCCCCTCGTCGCTGTTATAGAGGACCATCAGGGCGGTGGCCTGGGCCATGGCCTCAATGATCAGCAGACCCGGCATGATGGGCCGGCCGGGAAAATGGCCCTGGAAGAACGGCTCGTTGCAGGTGACGTTTTTCCGCACCACAATGCGCTCGCACCCCTCCATGGCCAGCACCCGGTCGATGAGGAGAAAGGGGTAACGGTAGGGCAGGAGACGCTGGATCTCCTCAATATCAATGGTGAGCGGCGGGGAGCTAGGAGGGATCGGCGCGCTCATGGGGTCACCTCTGCTGGTTTACTTATGGACATCGCGAGATAGTTATTGTTGAAATCAATGGCGTTGACCATCACCCGGCTAACCGGCATGGGGCCCGCCTGGCGGGCGTAGTTTAAGGCAAACTCCGGTTCCGCCATCCCGGTAAGGGGAGCCACCTGCCCCGCTGCCAGGCTCATCACCCCCTGGCAGAGGTTAAAGGCGCCAGAGGCCCCCAGACTATGGCCGATATTGCCCTTATTGCCGGTGATCAGCGGCCCGTCAGAAGCGCCATAACTTTTGCCGATGGCCGCCGCCTCAACAGCGTCCAGATCATGGCAGCCGCTGCTGTCAGAGACAATGATATCCGGTGCCATATCGCCGCCGCTGCGTTTCAGGCAGCCAGCCAGGCTCTCTGCCTCTGCCCCCGGCGAAGGGCAGAAGGCGGCGCCATAGCCGTCCAGCACCGCGTGGATGGTAGCCCCCCGGGCCCGGGCCGCGCTCTCCCTCTCCAGGACAAAAAAGCAGCTGCCCTCGCCTAAGATGAAGCCGTCACGATCCTTGGCAAAGGGGCGGCACCGTTCATCTGCGCCCCTTTGGGCCAGCCGGCCCAAGCGTTCATACTTATGGAAGACAAAGTCATGGATCATCTCGGCCCCGCCGGCGATCACCGTGTCCGCCTTACCGGCCAGGATATAGTCCATACCCTTGGCCACGGCGGTGAGGCCGGAAGCGGTGCCGCTGGCGATGGTGTTGTTGGGCCCTTTAATCTTGTACTCAATGGCCGCCTGGCCGGAGAGGGAGTTAAAGACGATGCCGGGGAAGAAGAGGGGGCTCAGATGCTCCTGGCCATTATCATGACACGCCTTCTTAAACTTAAAGATATTGCCGATCCCCTGGTACATGGAGCCGGCGATCACCCCGGTGCGCTGCTGGTTGGTCTCGTTAATCTCAAGACCGGCGTCGGCTATGGCCTGGCCCACCCCGGCAATGGCGTAACGGGTCACCATATCAAGGGGTTTTAACACCGGCCGTTTCATGTACCGCTTGGCCTTAAAGCCGGTTACGTGGCCCAGCTGCCGCGGCTGCTGGGCCCCGCCATTCTCTTTGCCGATCTCGCCGGGCGCTGTGCCCTGCCGGCCCGTTAGTAAGCCATCCCAGAACTCCTCCTTGGAAAAACCCAGGGAGGAGATGACGCCAATACCAGTGATAACGATCTTATCCATTGTCTAACTCTACTCCTGAAAGCTGCTGAGCATGAGCCACTGTAAATTTTGCTAAGGTCACTGGATAAGTGCCTTAACAGTGGTTGCGAATACTCTATTGCCAGCGTCTCTTAAGTTGCTTGAAACTTTTGCTCTGAAAATTATTTATAAGGCACTAAAAAGGGTGGCCACATTACAGCCGCCAAAGGCGAAGGAGAGGGAGAGGGCCCGGTCCACCTGACAGCTATGCTCCGGCTGGGTGATGAAGTTGAGATCAAAGCCCTCTTCCGGCTGGTCAAGGTTCACAATGGGCGGGATAGAGTTGTTCTCGATGGCGAGGACCGTGGCGATATTGTCCAACACGCCGGCCGCCCCCATGGTATGACCGGTCATCGCCTTGATGGAGCTTACCGGGGTGGCCTTGCTTTGACTCCCCAAGGCCGCCGTAACACCATTGACCTCCATCAGATCGGTGGTCTTGGAACCGGTGCCGTGGAGGTTGACATAATCTATATCGGCCGGGGCAAGCCCTCCCGCGGCCAGGCAATCCTCAATGAGTTCCTGGCAGCGGCTGCCGTCGGTGATGGGCAGGGCAAAGGAGGAGGCGTCACAGTTTAATGACCAGCTGTCCATCCTGGCCCTGATCTTGGCCCCCCGCGCCCTGGCGTGGCTCAGCGACTCCAGGATCATCACCCCGGCCCCCTCGCCGATCACATAGCCCTGGCGGTCATGGGCAAACGGTTTGCACTCTTCCTCGGCCAGACCCTTGATGGAATGAAAACCAAAGATGGGCAACAGGCTTAGCGATTCCGCCCCGCCGCAGAGCACCACGTCGGCCCGGCCCAGACGGATCAGGTCAGCAGCCTCGCCCACGGCATGGTTGCCAGCGGCGCACGCCGTGCCGATGATCGACGCTGGCCCGGTGAGGCCAAATTTCCGGGCAATGGCAGTGGCAATGGCGCTGTGCTCATAGTTTTCCAGGGTCTCTGCCGCCAGCTCCTCCCCTTGCCCGTCAAACCAGGATTGATCAAAGCCGTCCGCCTCAATGGTATTATTGGCGCCGCAGGTGGTACCCATCACCACCGGGATATGGCTCTTATCTGCCGTGATCTCCAGTCCGGCATCTGTCAGGGCCGAAGCGGCGGCGGCAAGGCCCAACTGCGCGGCCCGGTCCAGGCCTTGCTCCGCCCCGCTCAGGCCATGATCGGCCCCGGCAAAGGCGGGGATATCCGCCCGCAGGGGAAAAATTTTTCCTTCCGCCGCCGCCCCCTTGGCCGGCAGGGAGTAACCCTTCTGGCCGGCCATGATGGCCCGCCAGAAGGTGTCAAGATCATCGCCCAGGGAAGTTACCAATCCCATACCTGTTACCACTACCTCTTCCATGCTTTATCTACCTCTTTTGTCCTTGCTCTACTTTCTGCCACGGGCCAGATCAGATGGCCAGCGGCTCGTAATCCCCGGCCGGATAGCTCTTCTCAAAGTAGGTGACCACCTTATCGATGGAATCATGCTCCAGGAAGATCGTGTTTGGCAGGTTGGCGAAACGGTTTGACTTCTCCAGGGCCTGGATGATGTCGATGACGGCAATGGAGTCGATGCCCATGTCGGTGAAATTTTCACCATGGTCCAGGTCCTCCTCCTCCAGCTCCAGGCTCTCCATGAAGAGCTGGGCCACGAAGGTGCGGATCTGCTGCTGCACCTCTTCATCAACCTCCTGGACGGCGGTGGCGCCGATAAGTTCAGGGCCGCGGCTCTGCTGGTAGTGGGGCTCGTTGTCGAGACCAAGATGACGATGGATGTCAGCGCCGCGGCCATTGACCACCACCACCTGGCCCTCGCCGCTGGCCATGGCCTGGGCCAGGGCGTCCAGGGCGGCCCCATTGCTTAACGGCTCAATCTTGTAGGTGGCAGCGTAGTGCTCCAGCTGCTTACCAGTTAGACGCATGCCGCCCTCCAGCCAGTAGGGCCAGTTGATGGCCAGGGTGTGACCCTGTCGCTTGCCGGCCGCGACCATCTCATTACGTACTGTGGCAAAATGATCCATAAAGCCGTTGGCATAGGCGTAATCACTCTGGGCCAGGTTGCCGAAGGTGGCGGTGATGGAGGAGAAGAGGAGAAAGAAATCAAGATTAAGCCCCGCGCACGCCTCGTCCAGGTTCCGGGTGCCACTGATCTTGGGGGCGAGGGTAGCACTGAAATCGGACCACTCTTTCTTCAAGAGATAGGCGTCATTAATGGTGCCGGCACAATGGATAACCCCGGAAAGGGTGCCAAAGTTTTCCTGCAGCTCCTCTCTCAGCTTAGCCAGCCCATCATCGCCGCAGATATCAACGGCCAGATAATGAACCTGGCCCTTGAGGGCATCAACGGGAAAGATATCCGCCAGCTGGCCACGGCTGCAGGCGGAACGGCCCACCAGGAGGACGTCGGCGGCGAAGTTTTCAACAATGTGCCGGGCCAGGACCCGACCCACCCCGCCTAAGCCGCCGGTTATCAGATATGAGCCGCCATCCTTAAAGGCTGGCTCTTGTCCCTCCTCCACCAGGGCCACGGGCCTGAAGCCTGGCGTCAGACGCTTGCCCTCCCCGTCATAATAAACCTCCTGGAAGGAGTCGCTCACCCGCAGCTCGGCCAGCAGCCTCTTACCCACCATGGCCAGGGGGAGCCGGGGGCTGTGGCTGACAAAACGAAAGTTCAGGTTGCCATTCTCCCTCTTCAACACCTTGAAAAATGAGGCGGTGGCCTGGCGCAGGGCCTGGGCCTCCCCCTCCTCCTGCTGGCAGGCGAAGATCAGATTGATCGGCCTTTCCGTCCTGGCGCATCTCTTGGCAATGACAAAGAGGCGCTGGATGGTGGTTTCAACAAAATCGCTCTCATCGGTGGCAGCGGCAGGGTAGTAGATAATATCCTCATAAGGGGAATCCAGGACCACGATCTCCGCCAGGGCGGAATCGAGATCAGCAAGGTCACCGGCGGCCAGGCTGGTTACCGCGGCGGCGGTGTCGGCGAACAACTCACGGTCCAGAGCTGGCTCATCGCCTATCAGGGTGAGACCACTCACCTCTTCCACCCTCTTCTCCTGGTCCAGGGAGGACTCTTTCAAGATGGGGGCCAGACAGCTCACCCCGTCCAGCGCCTGGTCACCGTACTGGAACTCCTTGAGGATGAAGTTGACAAACTCCACCAGAACCGTGCCCTCGCTGTCGGCAAGCTGGACCGAGAAGGTCTTGGTCTCCCTGTTTTCCAGGCGGGAGTAGACAAAGATTCTCTCCGGCAGCTCCCCATGGACCAGTACCTTCTCAAAGCTGAAGGGGACAATGGAGACGTCCCGCCCCAGAAGATGGAGGAGCTGGATCATGGCCGTCTGCACCGCCCCGTCCATCAGGGCGGGATGGAGCTTAAAATCGCTGAAAGACTTACGCAGGGAACGGGGCAGGGAGATGGTGGCAAGGGCCTCTGTCTCACTGGCCTTGAACTCCTCCACCACCTGAAAGCTGTGGAGCTGGATGATGCCGATCCGCCTGAACTGGCCGTAAAAATCAGCAAAGGCGATATCGGTAGCGCAACGCCCGCCAATGGCGGCCAGATCAAGGGCGGGGGGGGGCTCATGCTCAGCCACGGCCAGGCTGCCGCGGGAGAAGATGGCCGGCTCATCATCCGAGGACTCCTTAATCACATAGCTATACTCGCCATTGTCCTCTTCAATCTCACAGCACACCTCAAGCTCATCCAGCTCTCCCAGATCGATCCTCTTGGAGAACCAGACATTCTTGATGGTGTTGACATCCTGCTCCAGGTAGGCCGTGGCCGCGGCTTTTGCCATCTCCAGGTGGCACACCCCGGGCACCACGTGGTTATCGGCCACCAGATGGTCCTCCAGGATAAAGTCCGACTTATGGAGGTTTTTTACAAAACGACCTCTTTTATTGGTGGACTCGTTGCGGTCCAGGAGCGGATGGAGCTGGGTGTGGTTGCGGAAGGGGTTGACGTAGAGAGTCTTAGAAGGCGTAATCCAGGAACGTTTGCGGTCAAAGGCGTAGGGCGGCAGGGAGATAAGCTCGCCGCCGGCCGGCTCCAGGCGCAGATGGGTAACCTCGCCGGCCACCCATCTCTCGGCCCAGCCGACAAGTCTCTCATAATCGAGGCCGGCGCCCGTGACACTCTCCACCGGTCCCCCCTTCTTCATCCTGGCAAGCTCGGCGGAAAAGACCCCTTCGGGCTCCTCCCCGGCCAGAACTGCCGCTATTTTCGCCCTCGCCTCGTCGCGGTGGGCCGCGATTATGGCCAGCCGCTGGCCGAACACCTCCCTTTTCGCCAGGGAAAGGGCGATACTGGCCAGGGAGGTCTGCTGGCCGCCGGCGTCCCGGCGCTGGAGAAAGGAGTCAAGGTTTTCCAGCTGGAGCTGGAGACTTTTTTTGCTCCGGGCGGAGAGGAGCAGGAGCTGCGGTTCGTCCGCCTCCTCTGCTGCTGCTGCTCCGGCTCCGTCCTTCCCACCGGCGCCAGGATAAGACTCAACTATGCAGTGGCTGTTTGAGCCGCCGGCCCCAAAGGAGCTGACCCCGGCCAGGACACTTTCCTGGCCCGCCCGCGGCTGCCACGCCTGGTTTTCCTTGACCAGGTAAAAGGGGGTCTCCTTGAAATTGATCTTACTGTTTTCCTCCTGGCTGTGGAGGCTGGCCGGTAGAACCCCGGCCCGCATACTGAGCAACACCTTGATCAGGCCGGTGACGCCGGCCACCGCTTCCAGGTGGCCGATATTGGACTTCACCGAGCCGATACCGCAAAACTGTTTCTCCTCGCTGGTGGCGGAGAAGGCTGACTTCAGGCCGGTTATCTCAATGGGGTCGCCCAGCTCGGTGCCGGTACCGTGGCACTCCACATAGCTGATCTCATCCGCCGTGATGCCGGCCCGCTCAATGGCCCCGGCAATGAGATCGCCATGGGCCATGGGATTGGGAACGGTATAGCCGGTGACCTTGCCGCCATGATTCACCGCGGTGGAGCGGATGACGCCATAGATCCGGTCATTGTCGGCAATGGCCTGGCTCAGCGGCTTCAGCAGGACAATGCCCACCCCCTCCCCCGGCACATAGCCGTCACCACCCTCGCCAAAGGAGCGGCACTTACCGTCGGAAGAGAGAAAGTGATTACGGCTTAAGAACTGATACTTGGCCGGATGGAGGTTGAGGTTCACCCCGCCGGCCAGGGCCATCTCACAGTCGCCGCTAGCAATAGCCTGACAGGCCAGATGCAGGGCGGCCAGGGACGAGGAGCAGGCCGAGTCAATGGCCATGCTGGGCCCGTCAAAGTTAAAGAAGTAGGAGGTACGGTTGGGGATACCCCAGTAGAGGGAACCGGCGCCGCGATGATCGCCCTGCAGGTGGCCAAACTCATTGGCGTAGTTGGAAAACTCGTTCCAGGTCACCCCGGCATAGACGCCGATATTGGTGGTGGGCAGCTGGGAGATCTTGCCGTAACCGCCATCCTCCATGGCGGCCCAGGAGCACTCAAGGAACAGCTTCTGCTGCGGGTCCATCACCTCCGCCTCGGCCGGCAGGATCTTAAAGAACTTGGCGTCGAACTTCTCCAGGTCATTGATGAAGCCACCCCACTTGCCGCTGATGGCATCCTTCTTCTCGCCAGCCGGGGAGTAGAGCTCGGCATGGGACCAGCGCCCGGCCGGGATCTCGCCCACGCTGTCGCGATGGGCCAGGAGATTATCAAAGAGCTCCAAAGGATTGTCCGCCTCGGGAAACCTGCCGCCGATGCCAATGACCGCGATGGCGCCCTGTAGATGGGGCTCCTCGCTATCCTGATCTTCTGCGGCCAGCTCATCTTCAGACGGCAACCCACCACCACCGCTCGGGCCATCCGTCAGGGCGGCAATGGTCTGGCCAAAGGCCTCTTTCTGGCCCGGCCGCAGGGAGCAGTGGGCCAGGAAGTTGGTGAGGCTGGCTATATTGGGGTACTCAAAGAGCAGGGTGGCGGAGAGATCATCATAAAACTCGCCCAAGGCCGCGACGATCTCGGTGCTGATCAGCGAGGTCACCCCCAGGGCGAAGAAGGCGCTATCCTCATCCAGCTCATCGGCCGGCATATCGAGGCTGTGGGCAAACAGATTGCACAGGTAAAACTGCACATTATCAACAAAGGTGGTGTCGTTATTCATGATAGATCTCTGCCATCTATTTTAAAAAAAAAATTGCGCTTTAACCCTTGGCTGTCTTGAATAATTAGATATTTCGGAGTCTCGCTTTTCTCGCTTACCTGTTCGAGAACATCGGCCAAAATAGCAATTATTAGAGATGCCCTCTTAGCAGGTCAAGCCACCGTCCACGGCCAGGGATTGACCGGTGATGAACCTCGACTCATCGGAGAGGAGAAACCTGATCACCCCGGTGAGATCATCCACCACGCCCAGGCGGCCCAAGGGGGTGCGGCGGACGATCTGATCCCGCCGGGGGCCGGTGATGCCATGGGTCATTTTAGTCTCGATGAAACCGGGCAGGATGGAGTTTGCCCTGATATTCTTGTTCCCCAGCTCCCGGGCCAGGCTCTTGGAAAAGCCCACCAGGGCGGCCTTGGTCGCCCCGTAAACCGAGGCGCCCTTGAAGCCGCGGGCCCCGCCGATGATGGAGCTGATATTGATGATGGAGCCGTCATTCTTGGTGAGCATGAGGCGCGACACCATGCGGGTGAGCTGAAAGACGGAGCGGAGATTGATGGATAAGACCGAATCGATCTCCTCGTCGCTGGTCATGGAGATCAGGCTGTCCAGGTTAACCCCGGTGTTGTTCACCAGACCATCGATGCGCCCGTAGCGTTTAAAGACAGTAAAGACAAAGTCCTTCACCGCCTCGCTCTCCTGGATATCAATGGCCTGCCAGTAAAATTTTTCCTCATTGGGATCCGCGGCCCGCATGGCCTTGATCTCGTCCGACTCGCTCCGGCTGAAGGTGGCGACGATACAGTTACTGGCCAGAAGATCCTCGACGATTGCCTGACCTATTCCCCGACTACCACCACTGACAATTACAACCTTTTTCATTTTTTCTTTTCCTTCCTACCTGTTAATTTTTCGTAAAATCCCTGTTCCAAGGAGTTAACCACTTGGAAATCCAGTAAAAAAAGTCTAGAGGCGCATCTTCTTAAAACGGCTGCCCATGAGGGTCCCGTCACTGAAATCGATGAGGCGGGGGATCTTATGGCCGTCCAGCTTCTCCAGGCAGAAATCGATCATCCTCTTGTTGAAGTCCACCTTCTCCTCCGGATTCTCCAGGACGAAGGTGGCGCCGACAATGGCGCCCACCACCGGGTTCTTCACCCCGCGCACCGCCACATCCTCCACGTTATCCATCTCCAGCAGGACGCTCTCAATCTCGGCCGGGTACACCTTCTCGCCGCCCACGTTGATGATCTCCTCCTGACGCCCCAGGATCTTCAGGTAATCGCCATCCACCTCCACCTTGTCGTTGGTGTTGTACCAGCCCTCATCATCGATGTTGGCCGTGGCGTTGAGGTAACCCAGCATCACCGATTTGGTCCTGATATGCAGCGTGCCGTCCTTGATCTTCGTCTCCACCCCGTTGCCGCCCACCTTCATCCAGCGCGAGCCGTTACCCTTCGACTTGGTGGGGAAGATGCCCAGTTCCGTGGCCCCGTAAGTCTGCTTCAGCTTAAGATCAGGGAAGATCTTGGCCAGAGAGTTCAGGGTGGACTGATGCATGGGCTCGGTGCCGTAGGTGATCATCTTCAGCGATGAGAGGTCATACTTCTCATGGGCCTGGGCCATGATCAACATGTTGAGGAAGGAGGGGGTGGTGGGCAAAAGCTCCACCTCATGGTTCGCAATGGCCTGGCAGATCGTGGCAGGGGTGCGGTCCTTAATCATCACCACCGAGCCGCCGGCCGCCATGATGGCCAGCAGCGTATTGATGCCGCCGATATGGTCCAGCTTCAAAAAGACCAGGGTGCGGAAGCTCTTCTTCTTTTTGGCGCTGTTCTTGCTCACCAGCTTGGAGAACTGATGGACCGCCGCCTTGGGATCACCGGTACTGCCCGAGGTGAGGATTATAAGGCCCGCCTCGTCCGAGTCCCGCAGGGTATCGAGGAGGAGATGGGACTTCTCTTCAGCCCGGCGCTCATAGACAAAGTCGCCGTCTTTGGGCTGAAAGAAGCCGTTGACGTAGGCGATCTCAAGGTTCTTCGCCGTCCGCTCATTATCCTCCATGGGCAGTAAAACGATGTTCCTATTGGCCAGCAGGGCCAGGACCAGAAAGACGGTGGCCTCGCTGTTATCATCGATGATGGCCACGCAGTCGCCCTTCTTAAGGCCCAGCTCCTTAAATCTCTTCTGCCAGCCGGTCACGGCCGCCAGCACATCGCCATAGGTGATGCGCCCCTCATCTTTAATGATCAGGGCTTGATCCTTAAACTCTTCCAGGGTGTCAGCAATCCAACTCATGAGGCGCCCTCCCTAATCTCAGGCGTGGGCCTGGTAAAGGTTATAGAGATCGCCCATATTCACCACGTCGGCTAAAGGCACGCCGGTGGAGAAGGGATCGGTGCCAAGCTCAACCTCCAGGGAGGCGATGAGCTGGGCGATGTCCAACGACTTGAAGCCCAGGTCGGCGACGATCTCCAGACTGTTCTCCAGCTCAACCTTACGCAGACCCTGCTGCTCCTGAATATCGCCAATTACTTTATTTATGGTCTCTTCTACCTTGCTCATGTCAGCCATCCTCATCCTTATTTAATTTTTACGTGTGAGTTTCTTTGTTGCCTGGAAATTCCGGCCGCTCTTTTAGCGGCTCAAGATTCAACTCCTTCTCAGCCCTTGCCGGCCATATGAAAATAGCGGTCAAGATCACTCTTCAGCTCCTGGGCCTGGGTGGGGATCGCCACCAGCTTCTTCACCTTGGCCATGGAGAGCAGGGTGTTATCCTTCTCCTGGTAGATCTCGATGGTCAGGGTCAGAATGCCGCCGCTGATGAGGCGCAGGTTCTTGCCATGGAAGTCCGGGGCGCACGGTTCCAGCTTGCCTTTAAGAAAGACCTGGAGACGCTCGCCGCCAAAGCAGTTGCCGTAATAGTAGACCTCCCGCTCCAGGAGACGCAGACAGTCATAGAGGCGATGGGAGAGGCCGGGGATAAGCTGCCGGGTGAGGAGATCATACTCCGCCACATTCATGATCTCGCTGAACTTGGCAAAGATCATGGCGTGATTGGCGTGGGTGTCGCGCCCTGGCAGCAGCTCATAGGTGAAGGGAGCGCAGCTGGCGAGCTGCTCCATGGTCTCTCCCTCGCCGAGGCCAGCCATCCGCACCTCCCGGGCCCGCTTGATCGCCGCCGGCGGCTTGGCCATCTTCTCCAGAGGGGCCAGGCAGTCTGGTTTGGGGATGGCAATCTGCCGCTCAGTGCTGTTATCCACCGAGGCATCCACCACAAAGAGGCTGTTGGCCGTCATGGTCACCCGCTCGCCGGCCAGAGCTGCCATTGCGTCCTGGTCAACTCCTTGGCCGTCGCCCTCCTGGCAGATCATGTAGGTGGAATCAAGCAGCGTATCGCCGAAGCGGCGCACATCAACCCCCACCTCAAGATCATCCCACAGGGTGTGGGAGTTTAAGAGGAGATGGGGCGGCACCGTAAGGTGGGTCATGAAATAGGCGGGGTAGAGCTGGCGCCCCTTGGCGTCGACGATCTGGTCCGCATTGATATCCAGGCCATGGACCAGGGCCTTGCTGTGGGCATTGCCAAAGGCTATGAGCAGGGCGTACTCGTTAAGATTGCCCAAGCCCACATGGCTCATGGTCAGTTGATCACTATAGGTCAGCATTTTTCTTTCTTCACTCTTCTGGCGTTTATTATTCTTCTTTAAAGGACTGATGGCCGGGCCGCCGCCTCAGTCATAGAAATCGGCTATCTGGCGGGCCAGCTCCTCGCCCGCCCGGTTACTGCCCCACAGGCCGAAAGAGGCGCGGGGGCTCTGGTAGGAGCGGAAGAAGGCGTGGAGGAAGGCGTCCATATCCTCCTGCCGCTCTCCCGTCAGGCTGATAATGGTCTGGCTGATCTTGGCAAACTTGACGCCTAAGGTCTCTTCCACCACCCTGCCTGCCACCTCTTTACGCTGCGGATTTTCCACCTGGCTGATCTCGGCCGCCAGGTTATGTTCACCGGCCTGAGCGATAATCTCCCAATCAGCCAGGGAGTCGGGCAGATCACCGGGAAAGTAACGTAAGTTCACCTCATAGGCTGCCATCAGTCAACAACCTCGGCCGGCCGGGCAGGCTTAACAGGCGCAAAGCCGCCTTCTAGAGCGGCCTTACCCTCTTTGGCCCGCTTTCTGGTCGCCCTGGTATAGGCCAGGGCCGGCTTGCTGTGGTAGGAAAAATGGCGGGCCATGGATTCGCTCCGGTAACGGTCCTGAGCCAGCGCCTCCGGGGCAAAGGTGACCTTGATCCCGCCATCATCTGCCACCGTAAGGGTGGCCGGGATATGGCAATCGGCGCATTCGGCCTCGCCGCGGCCGGGCCGGATGCGGATAACGTTGTCGTGGCACAGGGGGCAGAGCCCCTCTTTGCCCTGGAAGGTGTAATCTTTCTCCCGCAGGGCCCGGACAAGCCCCTGGCCCATGGCGTGGGCCTTTTCTAGCTGGTCCCGGTAGAGCAGAACCTCGGAGGGATACTGGCTGTGGAAGAGGGACTGGTTCACCACATGGACCCCCAGGCCGCGCAGCCAGCTGGTGATCTGGGGGAAGACCCGATCGGTCCAGCCCCGTTTGGAGTGGGAGACCAGGATGGCCGCCGCCTTGCCCTGGAGATCACCGATGTAGGTCCGGTAAAAGCTGCGATCGATGAGGCGCTTGACCATGGAGTTGGCCTCCTGAAAATGACAGGGGGTGCCGAGGATAAAGGCGTCAGCCTCCCGCATCTTGGCAAAGAGGAAGTGGAGATCATCCTTGAGAAAACATTCCCGGTCCCGGTAGAGGCAGAGGGCGCAGCCGCGGCAGTCGTCAATGGTGAGATCGGGAAGGCGGACAAGCTCCACCTGGGCCCCCGCCTCTTCGGCGCCGCGTAAGGCCTGTTGGGTGAGGATGGCGGAGTTGCCCTGCTCGTTATAGGAGGCGCTGATCCCTAAGATTTTCATTTCTGCTACTCTCCCCGTCCTCGGGCGTAGATCTCCACCCCGCTGAGGCATCTGACGCCAGGGTCGCCCGCCTCCATGCGGTAGCGGAAGATCAGGTAATCACCCAGCTCGACAAACCAGCTCTTCAGGGTAAATTTGTCACGGTGAAAGAGCACCTTATGACCATCGCGGGCCACAAAGAGCGGCGTCATGGAATAGGTCTCCAGAATGGCCTGGCGCGTCTGGGGATCTTCGACCTGGGCCACCAGCAGCTCCTTACCCACATCGTAGAGGGCGGCCTCGCCCAGCATCATGAACATGCCGGCATACTCGCACTGACAGACGGTGACGTAAGATTGCTGCTCGGCCGGGCCATGCCACTCCAGGCCGTCCAGCTTACGAATAATCTTGTCGGCGCAGCGCTGGACCGCGGCAAAGCGGTTCTCCTTGGGCCACAGGTCACGCACCTTGGCAGACAAGGGCTTGGGGGCAGCAGTGAGGAGATGGGCGTCAGCCACCTCCACAAACTGGCGGTAGAGCACGGCGTCGATCATCGGCTCCCCCTCCTCCCTGCCGCCGCCGTAAAGCTTGGTGCGGTGGCGGATATAGGAGCTGCGCTCCCGCTCGTCACAGGCCAGGGCGGTCACCATGCGCAAAGGACTGATCTCCCCATGGGGATAAGGGGTGGCGGAACAAAAATAATGCCAGGAGAACGGCTCGAACATGTACTCGCCGAGGAAATCATTGATATCCACCAGGTGCTCGGCCAGCCACGGCAGGCCGGAGAGGTAGACATGCTTGAAGACCTGGTTATGGTAGAGCCCCTTATAGTTGTACTCAAAGGCGATGTCCGGTTTTCTCGCCACCGTTGTCGCCGCCTCGGCCTCCGGCTCAACCATTGCCCCCTGCACCTTGGCCAGGTAATCGCCCAGCCACTGGCCAAGATATATCTCCGATCTCTTCAACATATTTTTCTTTCTTGTTGACCTTAAAAGTTAACTAGGCACCCACCGTCGCCAGCGCGGGAGTGGTTTCAGCCAGGCCCTTGAGGATCTCCTCATCCACCAGGGCCGGTTTCCAGCCGATGCAGAAGCTGTTCTTGCGCACCACTTCCTTGTACATGGAACGTTGATCCCCTTTGGTGAAGGGATAGTTTAACAACTGGCCCAGGCTGAGATAGGCCGGCAGATCCTTCAAGGTGGTGGCCAGCCAGCGGTAAGGGGCAAGGCCCGTTACCTGCATGGCAAAGTCATCCAGACCAAGGATGTTGCCAAGCTCTTCACCCTCCTGGAATGGCCTCCCGTCCAGGCTGCCCGTCAGGTGGGCGTAGAAGGGTTTAATCTTCACACTGCCCGATCTCGTCTTGCCTAAGGAGTGCTGGACCTGGGGAATGGCGAGCTGATACTGGAGATGGCCGGGCGCCGATCCCTCTTTTGCGCTGGGCCAATACTCCAGGGCCGTGCCCTGGAGCATGAAGACATCATCCTGCTGCAACCGGAAAATCCTGGTGATCTCACTGTCGGCAAAGAGAAGATTGTCTTCACTGCCATGGGCCCCGGGCAGGCCGGCGCCGCCAGCGGCCAAGCGCTCCATCACCTGGAGAAAATTGGCCACCCCGTAGCGCACCAGCTCCACCAGATGGGTACACTGGATGCGCAGGGCCTGGTTCAACGAGAGCAGCTCCTTATTAATCAGCCGCCCCTCCAGATGGGAGCGGAGATTTTGCAGGAGATAATCACGGCGGCACGCCTCGCCCCTGGCCCCCACCACCTCGTCACAGAGCTCAATCTTCCGGATCAGATGCTGCCCCCCCTCCTCGGTAATGATGAGGGTCAGGTTCCAGGGGTAGACATTAAAGAACCAGCTGGAGCGCTGAAAGACCTGGACCCGCCACTCCCCCCGCTCTGCCGCAAAGAAGACCGCCCCGCCCTTCTCCCGCACCGATATATGGCCCACCTCATGCTCAGGACTGTAGTCCAGGGGCCAGTTGTCGGGCGAAGGAACGCCTGGGCCGCTTAGATCAGCATAGGCGGCCAGGTGTCTCTGGGGCAGGATCCGCAACCGCGGATAGGGCAGCGGTGAGATCAGGGGGATTGGCAGGCTCATCTCAGGCCGCAAGGTCCTGGACATAATCAGCGATGGTCTTCACGGAGAAGAAGTGATCCCGCACCTCTTCACCCTCGCCCACCTTGATCTTAAAGGTCTGCTCCAGACCGATGATCAGGTCTAAAGACTCCACCGAGTCAAGGCCTAAGCTATCCTCGCCGCTGCCGTCATCAAAGAGGCGCTGCTCGGTCTCAATATCCTCTATCTCGATATCTTCCAGCTCCAGACGATCGATAATTATCTTCTTAATTTCTTCCTGGACATCTTCAGTGGTCATAACTTCTTCTCCTTATATTTTTCGCGCAATGTCCTCAGGGGCTTTCGCCCGGGTTCCCCGCAGGTGATAGCCCCGAGATGGCCTTAGGCTACAGCCTCGCTCTTCTTCTTAGCCACGGGGGAATAGTTCACCTTCTGCTGCCTGGTGCCATAGATCCAGGCCACGGTCTTGGCGATGGTGGGGCCGGCAATCCTGCCATCAGCAACGCCCTGGACCAGGAATTTATGTTTCGGCCCGTCTTTAACGATCTGGCTGAATTCATCCTTGTCGATATCGATGAACCTGAGGAAATGGTCCAGCTCCTGCGGCTCTTCATCGCAGAGATTCATGGTGGAGATGTCATACATGGCCGCGTCGCGGGTCATATAGCCGCCGCGGACGATATTGCTCAGCTCATGGTAGATCTCACTCATGCCGCCCTTAAACTCCAGATAGCCCTTGACCGGCTCAATGATGCAGCTGGAATGGACAAAGGTATCGCAGGGACGCTGCCAGCCGATACTCTCGGCCAGGGTCGCCTCCAGCTTCTCCCGTTCCATCCAGAGGGTGTAGTTGGCCAGGGGAATGATGGCGGGATAATCAGCGGGGTCCGTGTAGGTCTCCAGACACTCCTTTAAGGGGCCAAAGAGCTGCTCCATGATCTTCTCCGCCGTCTCCGGGTCCTCCTGGGCCTTGACCGCATCGGCAAAGACGTTGGACCAGACATCGTAGAAATGTTTGATGCTCTCCAGATGGCTGGTTGCCTCCGGAATCTGAAAGGTGTGGTCCAGCTCCCGCTGGCCCTCGGAAAAGCCGGTGATGATGGCGGGCACCTTGTTTTTCACCGCCACCGGAATGGCGGTGGCCATGACAAAGATGGGGCACCAGCAGCTCCGCTGATACTGGCGGAAGGTGGCGCGCAGGGTGCGCTGCCACAGCTCGGGATCAAACTTGACTATCTCGTGATCGAGACCGGTCTTGGCCAAAGCACTATGGATATTGCGCCACGACTCCTCGCGGATGAGACCGTTATCCCAGGTAAAGGCCAGGGGATTGCTGTCACAGATATTCTTCATATAATGGAGGACAAAGGAGCTGTCCTTGCCGCCGGTGAGCGTCACCATACAGTCATGCTTGCGACCCTTGGCCTTGAGATCGGCGACGATCCCTTTAAACTCACCCTCCAGGGCCGGCCAATCGGTGGTGTTTTCGTAAGTGGCGCACTGTTCACACAGCCCCTCATCATTAACCGGGGAGACGGAATGGGGCAGAATACATTTTTTACAGCGTTCAATGGTCATGATTCTTTCCTTATCGCAAAATTGTTTGGCTAACAGACCCCCGTTGTCTGGCAAGGGGCCTGCATTGAAAAACCGCTGCATCTGCAGCAGCTTAGTTTCTATCTAGTTAAGGGGCCATGGCGCCGCAGACCGGGCAATCTTCATCCCTTGCCGCCGGCAGCTCATGGAAGGTCATGGTGTCAAGGGAGCAGAGGATCATTCTGCCGCGGGTCAGCTGACCCATGTTGAGCAGATATTTAAGCACCTCGGCCGCCTGCATGCCCCCCATGATAATCGGGGTAACGCCTGCCACCGGGATGGTGGACTCCGGCAGGGCGTCCTGATAGAGGCAGCGCAGACAGGGGGTCTCCGGCGGATGCAAGAAACTCAAGCGACCATCAAAGCCCCAGAGGCCGCCATGGACCAGGGGAATGGTGTGCTCCACGCAATAACCATTAAGGGCCATGCGCGCCTCAAGGTTGTCCAGGCAGTCGACGATGATATCGCAGCCCGCGGCCAGGGTGGCGATATTCGCCCCATCAATGTAGGCGGTGACAGCCTCAACCTCACAGCTGCTGTTCAACTGCTTTAAGGAGTAAGCCGCTGACTGGGCCTTTTCCAGCTCAACATCCGCCTCGTTGTGGAGAAACTGGCGGTTGAGGTTGGAGTGCTCCACCGTATCACAGTCACAGATCACCAGCCTCCCTACCCCGGCCAGGGCCAGGGAGGTGGCCACCGGACAACCAAGGCCGCCGGCGCCGGCAATAAATACCGAGCTGTCCCGCAGTTTCTCCTGGCCCTCCTCACCCCACTCATGGATGGCCATCTGGCGCGTGTAGCGTTCTTTTTCAGCTGCAGATATTGTCACAATTATTCCTTCCAGAACTCTAAAGAGCAGGTATCACCCTACATATAGAGGCCGCCGTTGACGTTGAGGACGTGGCCGGTGATATAGGAGCCCATGGCCGAGGCGAGAAAGAGGGTGGTGTCCGCCACCTCGTTAACAGTTCCCAGCCGCCGCAAAGGGATCTCCTTCTTGGCCTTCTTGAGCACCTTGTCCGGCACCGAGTCGAGCATCTCCGTCTCGATGAAGCCTGGGGCCAGGGCGTTCACCGTGATCCCGTAACGACCGAGCTCCTGGGCCATGGTCTTGGAAAAACTGATGATACCGCCCTTTGAGGCGGCGTAGTTGCTCTGGCCGGCCATGCCAGCCACCCCGGTGAGGGAGGTCATATTGATGATCCGCCCGGACCGCTGGCCGATCATGGTGCGCACCACCTGTTTAGTCATCAGATAGAGGCCCTTGAGATTGACCGCCATAACATCATCCCACGCCTCTTCCGGCATGGTCATCAGCAGTCCATCCTTTTTGATCCCGGCGTTGTTGACCAGGATATCTATCCCCGCAAAGGTAGCCAAGGTATAGGCGATAAGATCTTCCACCTGCCCGCTGTCGGTGACCGAAGCCTTGCGACAATGGATGGTGTAGCCCTTATCCGCCGCCTCCTGCGTCAGAGTAGCGGCCGACTTGTCATCCGAGACATAGTTAACCACCACCCTGGCGCCCTCTTGCGCCAGCCGCAGGGCCACACCCCGGCCAATACCTCGCGTACCGCCGGTAACTATTGCGGTTTTATTATCTAACAGTGCCATGAGAGACCTAATTTATGGAAATGCGTTACAGATCATGATGCAGGGGCAGGGTTATCAGGCCCATCACTGAAACCAGAATCCCTGCCCCTTTAGTTATTAACCCTCAGTCTTGGGCGCGTAGTCCACCGCCTGACTCTGGCACTGGAAGAGCCAGGCCACCGACTTCATAATCTCCTGGGGCGGGATATTGCCGTTGTCAACGCCATTCAAGAAAAATATCTTATTGGGCCCGCGCTTAACAATGGCCCGGAATTCCTCCGGCTCCATATCGAGAAAATCGGCAAACTCTGTCACCTCCTTGGGCTCGCGGTCATGAACATTAAGCAGATCCAGCTCCTGGAGGGCCTGATCCCTGCTCAAGTGACCGGCCCGGATATAGCCGCTCAACTCACTGTGGATCTCATCTATGCCGGTGAGGTATTCGAGATAGCCCTTCATCGGCTCAATCCGGCAGCTGGAGTGGAAGATGTCGGTGGGTTTCTCCCAGCCGATCCCTTCGGCCAGGATCTCCTCGTTGGCGCCATGGTCCATCCAGTTAACGTAGTTTGACAGGGGGATAAGGGCGGGGAAATCGGCCGGATCGCTATGATTGTCCACGCAGCGCTGCAGGTCGCCAAAAAAATGGTCCAGGATCTTGGCGGTGGTCTCCTCATCCTCATGTTCCCGGATCGCCTCCTCGAAGACCTTGGTCCACACCTTGAGGAAGTGCTTGATGCCGGCCAGATTCTGTTCCTTATCGCCGATAGAAAAGGAGTGGTTCCCCTGGCGGTACCCTTCGGAAAAGCCGGTAATGATGGCGGGGATCTTATGCTTCATGGCCATGGGAATGGCGCTGGCAATGACAAAGATGGGGCACCAGCATGCCCTCTCGTACTCCTTCATGGTGGCCCGCAATGCCCTCTGCCAGTAGTCCGGCTCATAGCGGACCACTTCATGGTCTACGCCTGTCTTGGCCACGGCATTCCTGATGTTATCCCACGCCCCCTGCCGGATCAGGTCGTTATCCCAGGTAAAGGCCAGCGTCTTGGTCTGGCAGCTGTTTTGCATATAGTTGAAGACAAAACTGCTATTTTTGCCGCCATTGAGGGGAACCAGGCAGTCATACCCGCCCCCCTTTCCCTTAAGAGAGGTAACTATCCCGGCAAAATCCTCTTCCAGCTGCCGCCAGTCAGGGCCAGGGATCTCCATCGCGCAAAAGGGGCATAAGCCTTCATCATTCAAGGGCGTAGTGGTGGCCGGCAATACACATTTTTTACATCTATCCAGGGACATATTCTTCCTCTTAACTTTCATTAATTTTAATTATCGCCATCTGCTGCCAAGCAAAGAACGGCAACACGAAAAGAAGATCAGACATAGATCTTTGATTCAGCACCTTCATCAAACTGGGTGGCCCGCGCCCTGATATAGCCATGGGCCGGGGTCATATCCACCTCAATTGCCTTTTCCGGGCACTCCTTGACGCAGTTGTAGCAAATTATGCAATCGTCCCCGAACTCTGGATATGGTGCAAAGGTAATGGCATCTGTGGGACAATGTTCAGCGCAGACCTGACATTCACCGCATAGCTCTTCATTAACTATCCGCTTTGGCGCCTGCGGCTTTATTAAGGCCAGGTTAAAGGTTTTATGATGCTCATAGATCTCTTCCGGCTGGTACCTTAAGACCGACGGGGAAACAGCTAGATCATCAGCCGTACCCTTGTTCATCTTTGCCAAAACAGTGGTGACAAGGTTGGCAACCATGGCATCTTCCGCCCCACCGGGGCAACCCTTGCCCAAGGGATCATCCACCTCCCACATCATGGTGTGCTCACCGACGATCTTGGCTGCGCCTAAGACCACCATCTCTTTTTCTTCCATAACCTCAGCCATCTCTTGGATGGCAACCCCACTCATCACCCCGCCATAGGTGACAAAGGGCACGGCGTAGTCAAAACTTGCCCCATCCACCTCTGCCAGCCAATCCATCACCGGCGGGATAGCATGACCGCCATAGACAGGGGAACCGACAAATAGAATCCGGGCCCCATCCTCAGGGCCGGCACCAGCGGCTCCAGGCTCCTTTTTCGCGGCCAGATCGACCATTGTCACCTCAGCAGCGTCACCCTCCAGCCCCTTCTTGATGACCTGGGCGACATTAAGGGTGGATCCTCCCGGGGAACAATACACAATGGTGGCCTTTATATGTTCACTTGCCATTTCCGCACTCTCCTATCCAAAATTTTTCATTAGAGATTTCGATCTCTCCGTCAAGGGCAGCAGCCCTTAGACCCCTCTTAGCTGAACTGGGGCTACTCTTAACCAGGTCTGCCAAACAACCTTAGAGATTAAAAATTCTCGGAATTTCATTGAGCCGCGAACGCCGCCAATAGGAAACCCAAGCTTTTTTAAGCCAATGACCCAATTTCGGCAGGGGAAGAACGATCAAGATCTTCTTATTCTTAAAGAGAAAACCAGCGCCGTTACCATCATCCAGGAGACCGCCTAACCAGAGATGATCGGTATAAAGGGACTGCTTACCCTTACCAGTCTCCAAGGCGTGAATATTATGGGCGGCACAGCGACCCATGACAACGGCATTATGCCCCTGCCGGACGAGCCATTCCGGGCCCTTCTGTTCAGCGCCATCCCCCAAGGCAAAGACGTTCGCCAGCCCATCCACCTGACAGTTATCGCCAATCTTGACATAACCCGCCTCATCCAGGGGAAGATCGCTGTTCTTAAAAAGCGGATGGCCACCGGCGCCGGGGGTCAGCATTATAAGATCACTCTCCAGCTTAGTGCCATCGGCGAAGATGACGCTATCTGCCGTAAAGCCCTCAATGGCAGTCCCCATCCGCGGCGGAACATCGCAACACTTGAATGAGCCCATGAACAGCTTGGAGACAATTTTACCAATATGGGCAAAGGGGTTCTCAACCGGGCAGAAGAAAGAGAGCTCAAACTTATCTCGTACCTTCTGTTTCTTAAGATAGTGGTCAAGGTTAAGCAGCAATTCAACGGCGGGGCCAATGCGCATGGAGGGCAGGTCCAGGGGATTATCGCCAATACCCAGGGCAATCCGTCCGCCGTTGCCAATGATCATCCCATCAATCTTCTCCTTTATCTCCACAGCGTCTTCCGGGGGGCCACAGATGGTCCTGGTATGCTCTATCCCGGAAATATCGACCTTCCCGGCGCCCACGGCCAAGACAAGATAGTCATACTCTTCTTCACCATCAGCAAAGACAACCTTATTTTCCTTGCTGGAAACAGACAGTGCCATATCGATCTTAAGGGTGAAGCCATGGACCCGACTAAAATCCTCTAATGGCAAACAGAGATCTTCAAATTCCACCTCTCTGGTCGGAACCCAGATTGCAGCCGGATACATGTAGAGATAGTCTCTATTGGAGACTAAAGTAACATCGTATCCCAATTTACTTAAATAGATAGATGATTCTACACCACTAAAACCACCACCTAAAACGATAACTTTTTTCATCTAGCGATTACCTATTATGCCTAATAATTAAATAGATGCTTAACAATTCTAATATCAAACTAACAGTCAGTAGGAATTTGCAAGAATTGTTAACCAAACATATTGTTATGTGTCAATAAATTTGACAAAAAAAATAAATACTTATAACTTATCTCAACTTTCTTAGACAAAAGATATCTAAGGAAATTATTAAAAACATTAAAACAACATGAGGTAACATTATGAAAACTGAAGCAAAAGGGCTAATCTCAAGTGTTGAATTAAACAACCACCTGAAATCAAACACTGATTTAACAGTTATCGATGTCCGCTCCTCATGGGAGTATAAAGCTGGCCACATTCCCGGGGCCATCCATATCCCCTTCTGGGCCTCCCTCTCTCGCCATGGTCGCATTGAGTCAGACCCAGAGACACCAATGGTGCTCACCTGTGCCCACGGCCCCCGCGCCATACTGGCCAAACTCATTTACTCCCTGCTCGGTTTCAAAGAGATCTTCCTCCTTGCTGGCCACATGAAAGGGTGGCAGAAGATGGATCTGCCACTGGCCAAACCGTAACACCTTGCCAACAGTTGCCCGCTTCTCCCCGCCCTGAGCGGGGGGGGCGGTATCCCCTTCCACATACCCGCCTTGCTTGACCCAATCGTCATGCGCCTAACGGCTGTTTCCTGGCCAAGCAACCCTCCCTACTCAGGCAGGCAAAACTAACTGTCCCGCCGCCTGATATCCTGCTCTGCTTTCCTGGCGCCAACAGCCACACTGCCCAAAACCACCTCATCCTCCCCTTCTTCTTCGGCAAAGAGCATGCCCCGCATCAGGGTCATGCAGGCAGACAGAAGCAGCAATGTACACAGCCCTGAGATACCCATAATTGCGGCAAAGAGAATTCCCACAGTCTGATAGGGGTTGAGGATGGAGAAGAGCAGAGGGACAAAACCCACCGCAATGACGATTATATTGCGGCTGATTGCCCGGGCCGGTTCCTCAAACAAGGCCTTGCTGCAGCTGGCCCACGACCCTGTCCGGGCAAATATATCACGCGCCCTCTGCAGGAAGTGGATGGCAAAATCAACGGCCAGGCCCAAGGTTAGAGAGGAGAGAACCGCCACCGGCATATCGTAGTCCTTGCCGATCCAACCGATGAAACCATACATAAAGACAATGGTTACCGACAGGGGCAACATGGCCAGAAAACCAAAGAGGACAGAGCGGAAGAGGATAACCATCATGACAAAGACTATAAGAAAACTGCTGATCAGCGCCTTGCCCATGCCGCTCACCATCTTATCCTGCCAGACAATATTTATATAGCTCAGGCCCGCCCATTGCGCCTCAAGGAGAACCGGCGGGGGATTGTCCGCCATAAAACCTTGCACCCCCCGCACCACGGCCGCGGCTGTCTGATTGTCACCATCCTGCAACTGCACCCAGATATTGGCCTTGGCATAGTCAGGGGTGACAAAATGCCAGAGGTCACCAGGCTTATGGCTATTCTGGTAGGAGATAAGGGTCTCGGCCACGCCATTGCGGCTATTCGGCACCCGGTAGTGGGCCGGATCACTCTCAAAGAGCTCCTGATGGACTTTTTTGACCACATCCGTCACGCTGTTACTCTTACCAACGCCGCCGGCACTCAAGAGATGGGCCTGAAGATCGGCCACATAACGCAGGACAGCAGGGTCCTTGAAGATCTGGCCGCGATCACGCACCGACTCCAGGGAGGCAAGGAGCAGTCCCCAGCCATCGCCATCTTCATCGGCAGCCGCATCCAGCTCCTCCTCAAAACGGCTGATCAGTGTCGCCAGATAGGCGTCAAAATCTGCGGAATCATTGGGCTCCTGGGACAAAATAGCCTCCGCCTGCCGCCCCAGCTCTGAGGTAACAACGCCTCTGTCGTCAGCCAGGAGTGCCCCAGCCAGACTTTCTTTAATCAGTTGCGTCCCGGCGGCCATATCAAGCTTCTTACTGTTGCCACTTAAGACAAGGTAGAGCTCATAGGTGCCAGCGAAATGATCATTAAGAACCCGGTCCGCCACCCGGATTGGGTGATCTTCCACAAACCAGTTCATGGGATTATCATTGCTTTGGATCTTGGTAATGCCAACGGCTGCCACCACAAAGAGAAACGCGGTACAGGCAACAATGGTCTTGGGCCTGGCAAAGGCAAACTGGCCAATACCCCGGACGACCCGGGCCAGCACTCCCCCACCCGCCTCCTCAGCACCGGTTTCACCCTTTAGTTTCCCGGCGGCCTTTGCCATAGCAACCAGGGTCTCCTCCTTGAGCATCATGATATAGGCAGGAATAAAGAGGATGGTGAAGAGCCAGGCCAGCATAATGCCCAGGGCGACAAAGACCCCAAAGACACGAATGGGGGGGATTGGCGCCAGGGCCAGGGAGGCAAAACCTGCCGCCGAGGTGAGCGAGGTATAGAGCATGGGGATAAAGAGCTGATCCATCACATGCTCGATGGCCTTACGCCTGTCGGCAAATTTGTGATAATTATCATAAAAGTCAGACAGGATATGAATACTGTCAACAATGGCAATGGGCATCAAGAAGATGGGGATCATGGAGCTCATGATGTGGAAGGTAAAACCGGAGGCATTGAGCAGACCCATGGTACAGACAACGGAGAACATGGCCACCATCAGAGGTGAGATGATAAGCTTGATCTGGCGGAAGAAGAGGAGCATCAGCAGGAAAATAGCCGCCAGGGCAAAGGGCGGGACCCGCATCATCTCAAGCAGAATCTCCCGGCCAAAGGTATCCTCTGCCACCGGCAGGCCTGTGATGTAATAGCGATCACCATTGTCGCTGGCCATGGCTTCCAGTTTCCCCAGCACTGCCGTGCGAACCTGGTCGGCAAAAGACTTGGAACTCACCGGCGCGTAGATGCAGATCGCCTTGCCGTCCTCCGAGACCATGGTGCCCTTGATGAGGGGGTTGTTCATGGCGGCGTCTCTGATTGCCAGGGCCTCCTTCTGTTCCCTTGGCGCCACAGCCATGAGCCATTCAAAACGCACCTGGCCCGGGCCATCCTGTCTGATATTGTCTATATTACCCGGGGCAATGATGTCGGCACTGATCACCCTCTTGCTGGGGTCATCAGGATCGGCCAGGGTTCGGATAAACTCGGTGAGCTCCTGAACATGGCCCAGGGTGACTGGGTTAAAGACGCCATCAGGATGCTCCTCATTGGCGATACCAATCACCACCATGTCGTAGAGGGCAAACTCCTCCTTGACCCGTTTATGAAAGACACGGGCCGGCTCATCCGCCTTCAACATATTTTCCGGATCTGTATCGACAACAGCAGTGGTGGCCAGGGCCCCACAGATAAAGGTCGCCATGACAATGAGCAGGGTCAGCACCCTGGGGTGCTTCAGCGAAAATTGCACAGCGCGACTACCAGTCTTCATATCTACTTATCCTTATTTTTCTTACCCTAGAGGGGCCATAAAACTCTAAGACCCCATGGTCATGAACCAATATGTTCAACGGCAAAGATTCGTCCTATTGCGGCGCACGCAACTCACCCCTTGACCCCTAACACCTTAAAGCCGTCATCCGGGCCAAACTTGGCTGAGAGGAGACGAACTGGTATCCAGACGTAAAAAGCTGATTTTGAGCCGAGACCGACCTGGACAGTAAAAAACTACCAGATCAGCAGAGCGCAATAGAGGCTTCCGTCCATCCCGCAGCAGCAAATAGCACCAGCCATCAACGACGAAAACGCCCCAACCGTTTAAGTCTCAACCGGCCCTACAGGTTCTGCCAAGATGTCTATTTTTCCGTGCGTGAAAAAAACTTGTCATTTACGGGAGCAAGCCCCATAAATTCATAGAACAGGAGCTCAAAGGATCTTACTTAAACTTGAACAGAACTAAAGATCACTTCAATGAGCTGAACAAAACTGAGCTTTGCTAAATACAAGCAAAGAAAGAACTAAAAAATTTTTCCTAAACATTTCACAACGTCAGGAGACATTGTAAATTTTTATTCAGGTAAGTTTACGCAGCATTCCTGACTCAAGTCAAGAATAAATAAATAAATTTTTTTAATTATATCAATCACATCTACACCTGGTTAGGAGCCTTTCAGGGCCAACACGGTATCCTTTCGTAAATACCGCCATATAGATATTTGGGGCCGAACAAGACCACTACCTCACGAGAAAAGTTACCACTACCACCTAAAGAAAATGGCGCCACTGGCACCGTGCCCCCTTGTCAATCCCAGCCTCATTCTCCCCGTTGCTGAACAGCTCTTTTCCGCCTGATATTTTCAGCCAATAACAGAATTAAAGCCCTCCTCAGAGAAAGGCGAAATTGTAAATTCAGATAAAATTACCAACTAAAGATTGCGCCTTCTCAACAATTTTGCTTTATTACCTCTATTATTTCAGATAGTTATCCATGGACTAGTGAAACAATCCCCACTAAATTTATATATGCACCCCACATCCTAAGGTCTGCCCAAGGCCACTAAACTCGGGCAAGGCAATGGTTGCGAAACTAAAATTGCCTGCGGCCTGGGACCCAGAAGCACCTTCGCCCAGCAACACCTGCGCCCTGACAGTTTGACCTGAAAGGTTACAGGCGCAATTTAATATTTGTCTCCCAGATTTTGCGGCCCACTGCTCAACGGGTCCATTTACGACTTACGCGCGCGGCAAAGGCGCTGATCGGCCTAAACATTTATCTACGTGAGCATAAAAGGGGCGGTCCGGTGCTGCCCTGAGATATGACAAATTAACTGCGTACTCTTTA
>JBDLJA010000032.1:0-29920 GCA_039714595.1 Thermodesulfobacteriota bacterium
CGTCGCCTGCTGGCAGCCAGTAGTCGTACTCTTCTTTGTCGCCGATGCCGTCAGCATCTGTGTCGCTGTTGAATTGATCCGTTCCGAGGGATTCTTCTTCCTCTGTGCTCAAGCCGTCATTGTCAGAGTCCAAATCATAAACCATGGTTTGGTGCAACATGATGTCGTCAACCTTGCCGTTGCCGCGGACCAGGAAGGCATGAACGGCCAGAAGTTGGAGCTCGGGGGCTGCGTCTGCCAGGTCGCTGCTGAGGTCTCGGCCATAGGTATGCCAGGCGCCATTAGCGCTTTCGGGGCCCAGTCCATGATGAATTTCAATGTCTGTTCCCAGAAGGTCTCCGGTTTGGGGGCCATATGTTAGGTAGCGATAGCCCCCTGATGTCTCAATGAGGATATAGATCAGGAAATCTTCAGAAAAGAGGTGGCTCCACTGGGAGAAGAATTGGTGGCTGTTGTCCCAGTTGTTGCCCTCCTCGGTGCGGAGGCGAAAGCCGTTTTCAGGGCCGAAGCCTGTCTGCAGGCTCACAACGTGACTTGCGCGTTGTTCGTCAAAGAGGCCGCTTGTGACTAAAGCGCCCGCCGGGTCATTATCAAAGATATCCCAGGCCGCAGTATCAGATGTCTCTCCGTCTGCGTAGATGGTGGGGGGGAGGGCCGGGATATCTGCTGCAAGAGCGGCATTGCTGCCACTGGTCAGTTCAAAGCCGTCGCTGAAGCCATCGTTGTCGGAATCGTTGTCCAGGAGGTTAATAATGCCATCGCCATCTACATCACCACTCCAGCCAGGAGTGCCCCAGAAGAGGACCTCCTGTTGATCGGGTATGCCGTCGATATCGCTGTCAGCGGCAAGGGGGTTGCTGCCATATATCTCTGTCTCTTCCTTATCAGACAGGCCGTCATTATCGCTGTCTGTTGCGTCGTCAGTGGTTGCACCTTCAGGAGGTGTCCAGATGACCTCATTGGAAAAACCACTGCTAACAGTGCGGGTGTCGTCATAGGAGGTAATGGCAAAGTAGAAAGTGGGACTTTCGCCATCGTAGGGCAGGGTCTGGATGGTCGCGTATATCCGGCCATCAGTACGGGGAGAAAGAAGGCCAACGTCGATGGTATTGCTTTCCGGGTAATTGCCTGATTCGGTTCCCCGGTGGATTTTATATCCGCCAAGGTATGACTCCTGACTGGCTGGCCACGACAGCTCTATCGAGGATGTGGCTGCCGAGAGGAGAGGAGGCGAAATTCCCGGCAAACCAGTGAGGAGAAGGAGAAGAAACGCGGTCGGAGAGAAGTGGTGGAGGTTGGAAAGTCGGGACCTCATGTGCATTCCCCTGACAAGTTGAAAACCTTTGCGGCAATAAGCAGCTAGATGCTGATAATATGCCCTTTCTGGTAACCCTGTTGCCATATCTCCAAACCTGGCAAATAGGCCGCTGGCTTCGCGTCCTAACCATTTCGGCCTAGTTCTCCTTTTTGAAATATGATGAAGCTAATATAGGTATCGGGGAGTGGAGACGCAAGGTGGGTATTAATTGGCCTAAGGCGACACAAGGTGAAGAAAAAGTTTGCGGGGGTAAAATTTCCTTCTGGTGGTGATATGGTGAATTTCTCCAGTAAAATGAGTTGGATGCTGGAGGTGTAGGTCAGGGCCGTGATCTGTTAATACTCTTGTTTAGTCCGAAAAAGAGGATTTTTTTGCTGAAGTGATATGGCAATTTGAGCATTGTGTTTATGCTTGTATTTTGTGCGCAGCGCGCCCGGACTTTCTGCTGGGAGAAAAGGATGATGCCAGTCTCAAGGGAGGTTGCCCTGGCTTCATGTCCCAAAAGCCTGCCGCTGCGGCTTGTCTTCCGTCTCCAAAGAAAAGCAAATCAAGGGTTTCGGCGTATGCCGGGCGGTCTGGCTTTTGGCCATAGACAAACTGGGCCAAGCGCATGGCGTTGCTGATCTGTAATGGCTGCCTTTTGTGGGTGGGGATCCGGCAGGTGGCGAGAGTTCCTGGCCGTTAATGGGAAAATTGGTTATTCTTTATGGGTTGCAGGTGTAAGGGGATGGCGCGTTAGGGTGGATGTTTTGTGCAAATCTCTTAAGTCCTGGGCATTACAGGTCGGGCAACGGGTCAATTGGCTGGTAGTAGCTGGCGGATTAACGGTTAGGGGCTGTTTTCTGTGGGTCATGGCCAGCGCCAACAATAACCAAGAGTTCAGCCTCTTGTGGCCATTAACAAAAATCAAATATTAGAAATGCCTGGAGGGTTGGCGGAAAAATTGCTTATGAAAAACTACCAAGAGGTACAGCAGCAGCTTGGGGACAATTCGCAGAAATGGCTGGTTACCGGGGTGGCTGGCTTTATTGGTTCCAACCTTCTGGAGACCCTGCTGAAGTTAGGCCAAGAGGTGGTGGGGCTTGATAACTTCTCCACTGGCCACCAGCATAACCTGGACCAGGTGGAGGAACTGGTCAGCGGGGAGCAGTGGCACCGCTTCCAGTTTATTAAGGGTGATATTCGAGAACTGGCAGATTGTCAGCAGGCGTGCAGCGGGATTGACTATGTCCTGCACCAGGCCGCCCTGGGCTCTGTGCCCCGCTCCCTGGAGGATCCCCTCACCACCAACGCCAACAACCTCACAGGCTTCCTCAATATGCTGGTGGCGGCTCGCGACCAGGGGGTAAAGCGCTTCGTTTATGCCGCCTCCAGCTCCACCTATGGCGACCACCCCGGCCTGCCCAAGGTGGAGGAACATATTGGCCGGCCCCTCTCCCCTTATGCAGTGACTAAATATGTCAACGAGCTGTACGCCGATGTGTTCAACCGCTGTTACGACTTGCAGCCCGTTGGCCTGCGCTACTTTAATATCTTCGGTCAGCGTCAGGATCCTAACGGCGCCTATGCCGCGGTCATTCCCAAATGGTTTGCCGGCCTTATGCGCGGTGAGGAGATCTTCATCAATGGCGATGGCGAAACAAGCCGTGATTTCTGTTTTATTGAAAACTGCGTGCAGGCCAATATCATGGCCGCGATGACCAGCCACCCCAAGGCGTTGAATCAGGTGTACAACGTGGCTGTCGGCCAACGCACCACCTTGAATCAGCTCTTTGCCCTGATCCAGGAGCGGGTAAAGGGGTTGCAGAAGGGGTACAGCGAGGTGGAACCTTCCTACCGGGATTTCCGGGCCGGCGATGTGCGTCACTCCCTGGCTGATATTTCCAAGGGTCGTGAGCTCTTGGGCTATGAGCCACAGTATGACATCCTGGCCGGCCTGGATAAGTCGGCGTCATGGTATTTCAATAACCTATAGACTAATAGCTATGGAGGCCATTCGCTAATGGCGGGATCAGCGCGATCCTTCTCGGCGCAGGATGGTTTTGAATGTCTTGAAGATGACCAGAAAGTCAAGCAGTACCGAGAGGTTCTTGATGTAGTAGAGGTCATACTCCAGCTTGCGCAGGGCGTCTTCTTCGGTGTCGCCGTATGGATAGCACACCTGGGCCCAGCCTGTGATGCCGGGGCGTACCGAGTGGCGCAGGGTGTAGTAAGGGATGGATTTGGTCAGGTTGTCCACAAAGACTGGCCGCTCCGGCCGGGGGCCGACAAAGCTCATCTCGCCCTTTAAGACGTTCCACATCTGGGGGATCTCGTCGATGCGTGTCTTGCGGATAAAGGCCCCCACTTTCGTGACCCGGGGGTCGTTTTTCTGGGCCCAGACCGCGCCGTTTTTCTCGGCATTTTGGCCCATGGAGCGAAACTTGATGACCTTAAAGCTCTTGCCCTTCTCCCCCACCCGTTCCTGGAGGTAGAAGATGGGGCCAGGAGTCTCCAGCTTGATGAGCAGGGCGGTGACCAGGGTCACAGGCAGGGAGACAAGGAGTCCGCCAAGGGAGCAACCGATATCGGTTAGCCGTTTGATCAGGTAGCGAATGGGACCGGAGCGGAAGCCTTGCGAGAAGGTGAGCCAGGCAGGGTTTACCTTTGTTACCATGATTTTGCCGGTTATCCCCTCGTAAAAGGTAATGCCGTCCTCGATCTCAACGCCCTGCAGTTTGCAGTGGAGCAGGTCGTTTAATGGCATGCTGCCCCTTCTGTCGTCCAGGGCCACGACAATTCGTTCCGCGCCCAGTTTATGACAAACCCCCAGGAGTTGGTCATGATCCGTAAAGAGGGGGGCCTTATGGGGGTTGTCGATGGGGGGCTCTTGGCCGACAAAGGCAGCCACCTTGTAGCCAGAGTGATGCTTTCCCTCAATCTCGCTGACTATCTCCGCCGCCAGTTTGCCGGTGCCCAGGATGACCACCGGCAGGGCGAAGAGCCGCCTTTGGAGGATTGTCCCGTAAAGCAGGCGCCAGCCTATGATGAACAGACAGATGGCAAGGTAGCTGGCCCAGAATACCGTGGTGGAGATAACCATCTCCGGCACCAGGTAATAGATGCCCCCCAGAACGATGCAGCCCGAGCCAAAGGCCCGGGTGATACGGGGCAGGCACTCGGCGGAGCGGGTGCCGATATTATCCAGGTTGTAAAGGTCAAAGAAGTAGAGGCTCAGTTGAAAGACCGCGGTGACTGCCAGGGCCCGGCTGCCATTGGCAGCGGCGTCGATGCGGTAAATGGGCCAGCTGGACATGGCGAGATAGGCTAGGTTGATGGCCAGAAAGATAAGCGCCCCTTCACCAAAGCAGAAGAGGACGTTGCGGACCGGATAGTATTTTTTCAGGATATAGAGACGTAGACGGTTGCCTAAGGAGCGCGGAGTGGCATAGCTGGCTGCCAGGAGTTGGGAGCCTGCCAGGAGGATATTGTCTGGGCTATCCTCTAAGGTGGAGGATGGTATGGAAGGGGGCATTGTCTGAAACTTTCTGAGGTTATTTTTACTTTGGTCTGGCCCTTTTTGTAGTTAGGTTTATTTTAGCCTTGCCGGCACAGCCTGGCAATCACTTTCTGTTTGGGGTGGGTGTTTATTTCCTTGATTTAATAGTAACTATTGCTGATTGTCCCTGCCTGGGGCACTCCTGTCCTTGTCTATGATTAACGGCAATAAGATTTGCTGGATGGGGGGGGAGATTTGCGGATAAGTTTACTGTGCGGGAAGAACTGACTGAATCGCTGGCCCTACGCGGCTTGCGGGTCTGCTGGCCGCGAAAATTTCTCAGATGAGTTTGCTGGCCTGGAGTTGTTGGTAGAACTTTTGGGCCAGGTCATCCCAGGCTTGTAGTTTTGGGTTGTGGCCGATTGCGCAATGCGTATGTGAGGAGGGCTGGGCCAGGATTTCCGTGATGGCACTGACCCAGGCTTGGGCGTCAGCGCCGATGGCGATTTCTTCGGCAAAGGGGGACGAGGCCGGGGTGGGCGTGGCCACCACGGGGCGGCCCGCCGCCAGGTATTCCATGAGCTTCAGGGGCCGGCATTTCAGGCCCCATTCGCTCTGGGCGGTGGGGAGCAGGCAGATGTCGAAGTTGTGGGTGTAGGCTGGGATCTCCGCATGGGACTTGCTGCCCAGGAAGTGGACGTTGGCCAGCTCGTGGAGTTCAGCCACGTTGGGGTTGTCTGGGCCAATCAGGGCAATGGAGTAATCCGGTAGCTCTCGGGCAACTTCAGCGACCAGAGGGGTGTCGAACTTGTGGTGGTCCATGCCCCCCACATAGCCGATGATGGGACGGGGGAGTGTCTTCAGGTCGTCCGGCATGGGGCCATTATGGCTGAAGAAACGGGGGTCGACGCCCTGGGGCATCAGCATGGAGTTGGCCCCTTTTTTCATGGCGTCCTGGTGTAGCTCGTCGCTCACGTGGATGACCTGATCAGCGTTCCCGAGCAACTGGTTATCCACCTGGCGCACATAGTCGCTGTTGAAGTTGTCAAAGTCGTAGGCCGCGTAATCATCGGTGCGCTGGTATATAAGGCCCCGGCGGGGCAGGGGGGCTATCACCGGCCAGGCGGTGGGGGTGTTGATCCAGACCAGGGGCTTTTTGATGCCCAACCGCAGGTAGACGGCTTGGAGCTGGAGGCGGAGGATGATGGAGTTGAGGCGCCTTCCCCAAGCGCTTTGATAAAGGGGCAGGGGCAGGGGGCTGTAGACATGGAGTTGCCGATCCACCTGCCGCAGGAGATGGGCCACACTGGCAAGCTTGCGTCTGATCCTGGTCCAGAATATTGTGTCGCGGCGCAGGCTGGGCATGCGCATACCGATGGAGCAGATGTAAAGTACCGGCATCTTTTTGCTCAGGCACTTCATCATCTGAATGTCGAAGTGGGCATGACTGTGATACCACCAGTCTTCCCCTCCCAGACAAACGAGCCACTTGTCCTGGCCAGGCTCACTCATAGGAGGTGATGGCGGTTGTTAACGTGTCTGGGTCTGGTTCGCTGATAAAGCTGCGGATGGCATCCAGGAGTTGGGGGCTGGCATAACATGAGGTTGAGCGGCGCGGATCAATCTTGCCGTGGGGCGGCAGGAGCTGGGGCAGCTCCTTTTCGTCCCGGGCGTGGATCACTAAGCCCATGGCTGCCAAGCGGTTGGCCGTGGCCATTTGATGATCGTTACGGGTCTCTTGTAAATGACCACGGCGTGGCATCACCAGCAGCTTTTTGCCCATATCCAAGGCGCTTAGGATGGAGCCCATGCCGGCGTGGGCCACTACCAGTTCCGCCCCATTTAAATGTTCACGAAATTTTTGAGGGGGCAGGATCTCCACCCAATCCATATGTTTGGGCCGCCAACCACCGCGCCCCACCTGGGCAAGGCATCTGAGTTGGGGCTGGTTGGCCGCCCACTGGTCCATGGCCTTGATCAGACGATCAAAGGGCATCTGCCCTCCCACCGTGACAAAGATCATAGTACACCTCCGTGGAAATAGGGGCCCTGGGGCTGGGCCAGCTCTGGCCACTGGGTGAGCCAGAGGTCGGCGTGGCGACCCACCAATTGGCCGGTGAGCGACATCTCCTCCACGTTGGCGATGGAGTCAACCCAGATGGTGGTAGCCCCGAAGAGTTTGCCCAGGCGGATGGCGAAGTAGCCGCAGGCGGCCCCGGTGGAGATTACCACCTGGGGGCGGAAGCGGATGAAGATGAACAGGAGGCGAAAGGCCAGGATTAGCAGGGCCATTTTGTCCCAGCGGGTGGCGTCGTTAATGAGGAAAAAGCGGTGCTGAGTCACGTCCTGTTGGTAGTCGCTATTAACAGTGGCAAAGGCGATATCCTGATCCTGGTAGGCGGGGCGCAGGCGCAGGAGTTGGACCCAATGCCCGCCGCCCGAGGAGACCGCCAGCACACGCTTTTTTTTAGGTTCGGCCATAGCGGGAGAATAGTTGGCTTAGTTTGGCACCCTCAGTGGAGGTGCGGTGGTGTTTATATGTTAAATCATGGCCCACGGCCGCCATTTCGTCAAGGCGATTGTCAGGCATGGCCAGGGCCTCGCTCATGGCCGTCACCAGTTGTTCAACATTGCCGGCCGGGACCAGCCAGCCGTTCTCGTGGTTGCGAACCAGCTCAGGGATGCCGGCGATATAGGTGGAGATTACCGGCCGGCCCATGGCAAATGATTCCATGATAACCATGGGCAGACCTTCGGCGAAACTGGGCAGGGCCAGGGCCCGGCTGGCCTCGAGATGGCGGCGGACCTCGGCCTCGGATACATAACCGGTTATGGTGACCCGCGCTCCCAGCCCATACTCCTTAACCTTTGCCTCTATAAGTGGCCGCAGTTCGCCATCGCCCACTAAGGTCAGGTTGGCTTCAAGTCCCTGTTGCTTGAGCAGGGCCAATGCCTCGATCAAGATTAGCTGTCCTTTTTGCGGGGCCAGGCGGCCAACGCAGCAGAAGGTGTTGTTGGCCGGGGTTGGCGTGCGGGGGCTGTTAAAGAAGTCATCCCCCACAGTGCAGTGGATGATATGGATCTTGTCCCACTGCTTGGGCGGGCACCAGCGCCGCAGTTGGGCCGCGCAATAATCGGTGATGGCAACCACAAAGGCGGCGTCGTTGATCTTGCCGTTTAGGTCAAAGCCGATG
The DNA here is from genome assembly GCA_039714595.1 of Thermodesulfobacteriota bacterium. Classification (GTDB taxonomy): domain Bacteria; phylum Desulfobacterota; class Desulfobulbia; order Desulfobulbales; family SURF-16; genus JAOZSN01. Next base: position 7,991 of record JBDLJA010000032.1, read on the forward strand.
GCGGAGTCAAACTCATCCGGGCCGTGTACGGTGAAACTGTAACTGGGGCCGCCCAGGCAGCGGCTGAGACGGGCTACCGCTGTGGCGTTGGTGCCGAAATGGACGTGAACATGGTCCACTTTTTTTTCGTCCAGGATGAGCAGCAGGGTACAGGCCTCTAAGAGATAGGCCAGGTGCTTTATCAGGCCGCGTTGGCTGCGGCGCCCCATGGCAAAGGCGCACTCCATGGCCTTGGCAAATGCCTTGGGGCGGCCCAGACTGGCGCGGAGCAGGGCCAGGCCATGGCGCCAGATCGGCAGGCTGAGGCAGTGGCATGTCTTGCCCGCCTCTTCCTGGTCCACTGGGTCGGCCAGGAGGGCGTCACTGGCTCGGATGGCCAGGCGCACGACTCCATGGCCCCGGCGCTCCATTTCGCGTAATTCCCGGCGGATAAAGGTGTGGCTGACCTTAGGGTATTGGGTGGTGAGGTAGGCGAGGGTTAGGCCGTTGCCTTTAGAGGCTTTTGGTTGGGCTCTGCTGTTTGGCATGCGCCTGTCCTGGCGGGAAGGTGGATCTGCCTTGAAGGAATCATTATCGTTTATACCAAACTATATAATAACAAGGCCCAGGCAGGCAAATTAATTGCCAGGCTGGGCCTTGTTGCTGCAGGGGCCTAAAGAGGACGCCGCCAGGGGTTTTAGAAGGTTATTTTTGCCACATTACTCCACCAGGGGTGGGCCTTTCCAGGGCGCCAGGCCGTTGCTGTTCTTCAGCCACGCCGCGGCACTGTTTGTCACTCCACCAGAAACCATTGGCACCCTCACAGCTGGCCTGGGTTGTGCAAAGATATAGATGGGTGTTGGAGCAGGTGGCGCCACCCTGGCCGCTGCCGCCCTCAATGGCGCCGATATCGGGCCGGCCATCGCGCAGTTTGCCGTTAAGGTCGGCCGGCACCGTGGCAAAGGGGATGCGGTCAATAAGAGGGGAGCCTGACAGGGGGGCGCCATAGTCGGCACTGGCTGGGTTGTTCAGGCTGAGACGGGGGTTGCCCAGTGATTGGCTGCCCTGGCTTGCGCTGTCGGGTGATTTGGAATACCAGTGGCGTGGGCTCTCCGAGCAGTTGCCCTGATCCACGCAGCTGTTGATGAAATGATTGTAAAGGTATTCGTTGTTTCCCGAGTTGCCGGGCATGGTGTAATCGGGCTCGCCCCCCGATTTGGTGACATTTTCCCGAAATTGATAGAAGACATTGCCGACAAAGGAGGCGTTGGTGAAGCGGCGGCCGATCCCCTCTGAGTTTATGGAAAAGTGGGAGGTGGGCATGGTGACATGCCAGACCAGAACATGGTCCCAGACGCCGTACATGGCGCCATTGGTGAGGACTACCTTGCCGCCGGAGCTTCCTGGCCGTCCTGGTTCACGCATCTCCATGAATATATTTACAAAGGCATTGTTGCGGGCCGGGGTGTTGTTCTCCTCCCGCATGAATAAGCCCTGATAATGGAGGTTGGTGCCGTAAAAATTATAGATGATCCGGTTTTCAGGGCCATTGCCAAATGATTGATAGGCGTCGGCATGCCAGTAGGTGGGGCCAGGATCCATATCGTCCACTCTGATATTGACCAGGAACAGGGTGTTCTGGAAGGCGTCGTTGCCGATACGCTCAATGGTGAGGCCCCGGGCCATGGTACCCATGTGGACGCCGAAGTCCGCATTGGTGATATATGAATCAGTATAGTAGGCCGGATGCTCCTCCGCCCTTTGCCCGCCGCGGTACACCGGATTGGAGCCGTTCCTGTGCCGGCCTGAGCCTATCAGGCGGCAGCTGTCCACCCAGAGGGTGGCCGGGTCGTTGCGAAATACATGGTCTCCGGTGCCGCTGCTGGTCAGGGTGAGGCCGCTGGCCTTTATCAGGTTGGTGCGGGTGATGCCGCCGCCATTGTTGATTATGGTCCGCTCTTTGGCAGCGCCTGCGGCCCTGGTCAGGGTGAGCCATTCATTGCGGGTGCTGATGGTGCCACTGCCCAGGCCGTATGATCCTTCCTCGAAGTAGATAATGGCGCCATCCGATCGGCCACCATTACGGGCTTGAATGGCGCCTACTGCCGCGCCCACCGTGGCAAAGGGTTGAGCCCTGTTGTTGACGGCGCCGTTGTTGTCGTTGCCGCGGTTACTCACCCACGCCTTGGGCTGGGCCAGGTTGCCGCTGGCGTTGATGATCAGCGGTAGGTTCTCCAGTTGCCTGCTGTCGTTATCCTTGCCGTATACCGTAGCCCGCACGGTAATGGCCCCATCACCACTGAATTCTCGGGCTGATAGAGGGACCCAATACTCATGGACGTTGGTCCGGGAATTATAGGTCATGGTAGTGGCGCTTTTGCTGCCGCCATTATAGCCCGGACCCGAGATGTTGAAGCGCACCTCGCGGATGCCCGCCTTGGAAAAGGCGATTACCCCCAGGTTGAAGGTCTCCCCCCTGCTTATCCGCTGGTGGGGGACCACATCGTAGCGGGCGATGGGGGTAAGGGCAAAAGAGACTGCAGGGAGACAGGTAATGAGCAGCAGGGCTACTAATAGTTGGGAGCCAAGGAGTGCAACTGGTGATGAAACAGATCGGTGCTGCATGTTTCTACCTCCGAAAGGGTGTTTTGAGAGGTTAACTGCCGCATACCTGGGGCGGGCGTTAAGCTCATGGTCAGCATATAAAGAAACTTGCGAGGTGCGTTTTGTTCCTTATTTTATGGCAAATAAGCATTGCTGCTGGCTGCCAAAGGCCTCTTCGGTTACTTTCCCTTTCTTCCTGGTCAAGGTCGGAGCATACTTTTTTCTCATGTGACCTTGCGACGGATAAACTTACGGTACTGTTGTGTTAGCGTGATCTGTATAGTTGGTTTAAAACAATATGCCTCCTTGGTTTGTAAGGCAAGTGAATATTGGTATCTTTTCGGGTGGGGGAACTGTTATGGGCGATAAATGTAAGATTTGCTAGATTTCGGCCAGTTTTGCCTTAGCCTGCTCCCTTTCCGGGAAATTGGCCTTGCTGGCCAGGCTCTTATTTATCGCCTCTTTGGCCTCCTCCGTGCGCCCCAGTTTAAGCAAGGCCAGGCCGCTGTGAAAGCTGAACGTGGGGTTGTCAGGGAGACTCTCCATGGCATCCTGGAATTGGATAAGGGCCAGGTCCGCTGAGTCGCGGGCCAGGTGGATCATGCCCAGGGTATCGCTGATGTTGGCGTCGTTGGGCTGCCCTTCCTTGGCCAGCATGGCCAGGCGCAGGGCCTCGCCCAAGTCTGGTTGCTCCTCCTGAAAGGTGAGCCAGGCCAGGTTGTTGGCTGCCACGGAATTCTTTTTGTCCTGTTCCAGGACCTGCTGGTAATAGACCTTCGCCTTGTCGCTCTGGCCCGTTTGGTCAAGGATGGTGGCCAGGGCCAGCATGGTGGGGACGTGGTTCGGGGCGCTCTTGAGTACCTCCTGATACTGACCAATGGCCTGGCTGCTCCGGCCATTTTTATGGAGCAGGCGGGCCAGGAGGATGAGGGGTTGGGGGGATTCCGGGGCCAATTCCCTGGCCCGTTTATAGGCGGCCTCAGCTTGATCTTGCTCGTTGCTGCCCTCATACAATCTGCCCAGCATTATCTGGTAGTTGGGGTTGGTCGGGGCCTTGATGGCCTGACTCTCAACCCTGGTAATGGCCTCATTGCCCTTTCCAGCCTGGAGCAGCATGGATACCTGGGCGGCCATGGCCTGGCTGTATTCCGGGGCCAGGTCCAGGGTCTTATCGAAATATGTCTGGGCCAACTGAGCTTCTCCCTTGGCCAGCTGGGCCAGGCCGATATTGTAGCTTAGGGTGGCGTTGTCAGACAGGCCCTTTTCAAGTCTGGTAAATACCTTCAGGGCCTTATCTGGTTCCTTGTTGTAGAGGCAGGCCTGGCCCAGGAGGAGGGCAGCCTTACCATTGCCAGGGTTGAGGCGCAGGGCCAGGAGGCCCTCTTTCTGGGCCTGGTCAAAGTTACGCTGGCCCAGTTCCAGTTGGGCCAACAGGGTGTGGGCCATGGAGTTGCGGGGGTTAAGGTTAACCGCCTCCTTGGCTGCCTGATAACTAAGCTCCACTTTCCTCTCACCCAGCAGGGCGACGGCTAATTGATGTTGGGCGTCGCCCCAGCGGGGGTTGTCGCGGGTGAGTTGTTCACTTAGCTCTCGGGCCTGGCTGAATTCCTGGTCATGGTTCAACAGTCTGGCCTTGTTGAGTAAGGCCAGGGGCAGCTCCTTTTCTTTTGCCAGGATCTCATCGTTGAGCTCTCTTGCTTCTTTTATCTTATTTCCTTCCAGGAAGATCTCCGCCAGCATGGCCTGCATCTGGTTGGGATTGTCACTCCTGGCGATGGCCTCGGTGAGTACTGTCTCGGCCTTGTCAAGCTGTCGTGTTTCTTTGAAGTAGTTGGCCTTTATTGCATAGAGTTGGCTGTTTTCTGGTTGCAGCTTAATTGCCTGGTTGAAATCTTCCTCAACCAGGGCTGTTTTGCCCTGTTGTTGGTGTAGGTTGGCCATTGTCAGGTAAAGCTGCGGTTGGTCCGGGAACAGGGGCTGGGCCGCGGCAAGGGCCTTTTCTGCCGCGGGGTAGTTGCTGTTTGCTATGTAAAATCGAATAAGGGCCTGGTGGCTGGTTAGGTTGTTTGGCTCAAGCTCCACGGCCTTTTTGAAAGAGGCCTCCGCCTCCTTTTTTTTCTCTTGCCTTAACTGAATCGTACCCTGGAGGAGATAGAGGTTGGCCATCTCTGGATGCAGGGTGATGGCCCTGGTCACAGTCTTTTCAGCCAACTCCTTGTCTCCTTGACGCAGGGCCAGGTTGGCCTGCAGGGCCAGGGCGTGATGGTTCTCCGGATCTTGATCCAGGATGTAGGTCGTGTGGGCCAGACTCTCATCAAACTGTCTCCCCAGGAAAAGCAGTTCCGCCGTTTTCAGGCGGGCATCAAGGTTGTCAGGGTTGATGTCAACGGCCCGGCGTAACATCTGATAGGCCTGGCGGCCATTACCCTCTTCCAGGTATGTGAGGCCCAGTTGGTAATAGGCCTCGCCAAATTTGGGGTCGCCCTGGATCGCGTTGCGAAACTCGATGATGGCGGACTTACGGTCACCTTCCTCGTTATAGACCATGGCCTTTTGAAAATGGGCCTGGGCCTTGTCGCTTGAGTCTGAACAGGCCACCAGGAGGGATGTTGCCAGGAGGAGCGCAATTGTCGCAAGAATACGTTGACCCATGTTCTTCCTTTTCCTTTCTAATTTTCGCAGTGATATAAGATTGATAGATAAAGTTTTTTTGTTTTTAAGGGGCATGCCAAAGAATAATTTCCTTTAAAAAAAAACACAACGGTTAATCAGGCTTCCTAACTTAACAGTTGCTTTTTCTGGTGAGGCATATGATACATTAGCTAGTGTGTAAGTTTTGTTCAGTCTCGAAAAAAATCACTCTCTTATGGTGCCAGATCACTGCTGTTTATGCTGACGACACCTGGGTCTGGCGCAGGGGTTTTTTCCGGGAACATCTTGGCTGAAGTCGTTAATTACGTGGTCCGGAAATAGTTGTCTCGGCAATTTTCTGCCGCACAAAGGAGGGTGAGTTGTGAAACTGCATCTTGTCGTTTTTCAGATTGTTATCTGTTGCTGTCTACTGGTAAATCCGGCCCTTGCCGCTTCGAAAAAAGGCAAGAGCGCTTCAGGGGCCCCTTCTTACCTGGTGGGCAAAGGGGATCAGCTTGAGGTGCAAGTCTGGCAGGAGGAGGAGTTGTCCCGGCTCGTTAATGTCCGCCTGGACGGCTATATTACCATTCCCCTTATTGGCGATATAAAGGCCGATGGCCGGACCACCGCGGCCATTGCCGGTCAGATCAAGAAAAAGCTGTCTTCTTATATTAACGACCCCTCGGTAACCGTAATCCTGGCCGCTGGACTCAGCCGGCAATACTATGTGGTGGGCCAGATTGCAACCTCTGGTGAATTTCCCATCAGCCGGCCCATTACAGTCCTGCAGGCCATCTCGCGGGCTGGCGGCTTTTTGGAATGGGCCAAACGGAACGATGTGCGGGTGGTCCGCCGGATGAAAGGCAAAGAGCGGATGCTGGGCTTTGATTATGGCGACGTGGCCAGGGGGCGGTTGGGCAGTAATTTTTTAATTGAGCCGGGAGATACGATCATTGTGCCTTAAGTTTAATAGCATAGGTTCAGCCAGCGTTGCCCTGCTGCTCTCGCTGCTGCTGGCCGGGCCGGTGGAGGCTGAGATGAGCCACGCCATTGAAACAGGCGTGGACGTGTCCGGGACATACGATTCCAATGTCTATAATTACAGGGAAAACGAGATTGACGGGGTGACGGTTGGCGTGGCACCCACCCTGGCCTGGCGTGGCACCGGTCAACAGGACGAACTCTTTTTGGCCTACGTGCCGGTTTTCAGTTATTTTGACTGGACGTCTGAGAGGAGTGAGCGGCAGGTGGGCAACGGTGGCTGGCTGCATCACTTTAGCCAGTATGTCATGGCTGGTTTTGATGTGAACTACACCTATTACGATGGCGCGCCCACCGATGTCGGCCCCGGCACCGGCCTCGTTCGTCTGGCCAGCCGTTTCTCTCTGGCAGACAGTGAGGTGCAGCGGGAGGTGGCTGATATCCTCTTTCCTGACCTGGGCATCTATGACGCCGATGATTACCTCTACGTCCTGGCCCACATCGGGGAACGTTATGTGCTTGCCACCCCCAGTGATCAAGACCGGGTTGATGCCCTGTTGACCACCGGTGACGAACGGCGACGCCGGAACTTGGCCATCGTCAATCTGATGTATGAGCAGCTGTATGGCCGTGATAGTCTGATCCGCCTTTCCTATAATTATGAAAATTGGCGGGAAAAGAGTTCCGGTTTTGTCTCCCGCGACATCCACTCCCCACAGGTCACCTGGCAGCACTGGTTCAATGAGAAGTGGCAGGTGGCAATGCTGCTCGGCCTAGCAGACACCGACTTCGTGGACAATACCGCTGACCTGACCGCATGGTTCATCGAGCCCGGTTTTATCTATACCATGTCCACCCGGAACAGTTTCACCGTTGATTACCGCCTGCGCCGGGTGAACTATCAGGATGGTCGTGATGACCTGACCAACCATGAGCTGGAGTTGGGTTGGATTCATCACTTTACCAACCAGCTCCAGTTGGACCTGGGTTGCCTGGGGGGCTACGATGACCGGGTGGAACCCCACCCGGATGAGTGGCGGGCAGGGGCTGATGCTGCCCTGCTGTGGGGTACAGATCGGGGTGCCATCTGGCGGCTGGAAGGGGGCTGGGGTTATGGTGAATATCGCGATTCCGCTGACCAGTGGTTGGAGCTGCGCAACAACCATAACGTGGCCCTTGCATACGACCGGGAGCTGTGGCAGGATATTTCCAGCGGCTTTCGCGTTGGCTGGGAGTGGCAGGAGGCCTGGGAGATGAGTAGTAATGATGTCAGTCACTATGTGGAGGGTCTGCGGGCCAATTTCCATGGTGGCTGGACCTTCTGGGACAACTGGCACATCGGCCTTGACTATACCTACTACGATCAGCAGGGTGACCTGGTGGAGGTCCTTGAGTATCAAGAACATCTAGCCACTCTGCGCCTTACCTGGCTGCAGGAAATAATGAGGTATTAATTAAATGATAGAACAGAACCAGCGGCAGCTCATCAAGGGCTATCTTGATATGGTGCTTCGCCAGCATAAGATTATCACAGCTTTTCTATTTATTGGCCTGGCAGCCGGCTTAGTCAGCTATGTTATCAGCGCCAAGAAGTATGAGGCCACCTCGTTGCTCAAGTATCAGCGTCAGCGGGTGAATCCCACCAGGATGTCACCGGACGACGTCAGATCACGGACCGAAGAGGTGGTGAGCACGGTGACGCAGCAGGTGACCAGCCGTACCAGCCTGGAGGGTATCATCAAGCAGTATGACCTTTATGAGGGGATGCGGGCCATTGCCCCCATGGAGGATGTGGTCACCGTGATGCGCGATGAGCATATCACCATCACCCGGGCTGGTGACAACCGGCGGGGTGATATCTATGCCATCTCTTATCAAGGGGGGGATCCCAAGGCGGTGATGATGGTGGCCAACGCCCTGGCCTCAAAATTTATTGAAGAGAATCTCCGTTTCCGGGCTGAGCAGGCCTCTGATACCTCCTCTTACATTCAGGATGAGCTGGCCATGGCCAAGAAGGGTCTGGATGAGAAAGAGGAGGTGATGCGTGATTATAAGCTCAAGCATTATAATGAGATGCCCGAGCAGCAGGAGGCTAATGTCAGTCGCCTCAATGCCCTTAATACCCAGTATCAGGGGATCCAGAATTCCATCCATGAGATGGAGCGGACCAAGGTGATGGTTCAGGAGCAGATTTCCCTGCGCAAGGATCTCTTGGCGCAGTTGGCGGCCATGGGTACTACTGGTAGCGCGACTGCCTTGAGCAGGCCAGGGGAGGTTGATACCAGCCTGGCCGGACTGCGGGCCCAGTTGACCGCCATGCAGAGCCGCTATACCCCTAATCATCCAGGGGTCCGGCGTTTGCAGCGGCAGATCGCCGAGGTGGAGGGGCAGATGGCCGCCTCCCTGACCTCTGCCCCGGGGGCAGGGGGCGACGATGGTGCGGCGCCGGTTATGGCCGATAGTCAGATGCAGCAGCTCCAGCAACAGCTAACCCAGCTTACCTTTGAGGTTGGCGAGTTGAAGAAGGGTATTCCCAAGACCCTGCTGGAAATCAGTAAGTACCAGGCCTGGGTGGAGGCCACTCCCATCCGTGAGGCGGAGTGGTCTACTTTGACCCGTGATTATGAACAATTTAACGCCCATTATCAGGACCTGGTCTCCCGGGGTCTGGAGGCCAAATCAGCCTATACCCTGGAGAAACAGCAACGTGGCAGTCAGTTTAAGATTGTTGATCCGGCCCACCTGCCGGAAACACCGATTAGTCCCAACTTCAAGAAGATCATGGCCATGGCCGTGGCCGGAGGATTAGGGCTGGGGGCGGCGTTGGCCTTTGGGGTTGAGGTTCTGTCCAGCTCTTTTAAGGATCCCTGTGATGTTGAGAAGAGCTTGGGGGTGCCTGTCCTCTGCGCCATCCCCTATGTGCCGGAGAAAAATGAGATTGCCAGGGCCCGGCTGGTCAATGGTATCTGGTGGATCTTTTGCGCCTGTTGTTGCGTGGCCCTGCTGGGTGCCATTATCTTTATGAAGGTCCAGGGTGTTCTGGTCATGTGATGGTAAAGGGTAAAGTAGTCGGGTGAAGGCCTTGGTTGACTAGCCTGGTCGCTGATCATGTCTGGCTGGTCATCGCTTGTCTTCTGTTGAGTGATGACACCTATTACAAAAAAGAGTTGTAGGGGGTAGATTGTGGGTAAGTTTTCAGATGTATTAAATAAGCACCGCAGCGAGCAGGAGGAACGTCATAACCGGCTGGGGGTGCCAATGCCCCAGGATGGGACTGAGCCAGAGGTTGAGGCCAAGGCCCCTGGGCCACCCGCCTCGCCTGAACCAGTCCCTGAACAGCAAGCCCCTGCTTCTCCCCCCCCTGTATCCGCCACAGGAAAGGGAAATGACGGAACCGCGGTTGACCATGGGGTAAAGGGGCCTGCGGCCCGGCCAACCTCGCCACCGGTCAAGAGGGCGCCAGCACAAAAGGTGAAAAAATCCAGTGGTGTTTCAGCCTTTGTTGATAGCTGGGACGCCCGCTGCATGGCCGCCTCCACCCAGTTTTCCGCCATTGCCGAGAGTCTGCGGCGGGTTCGGGCCAAGCTTATTCATCCCGATGAGGGGGATCCGGCCCGTTCCGTGCTGATCACCAGCGCCGGTCAGGGTGAGGGTAAGAGCTTTGTCAGTGCCAACCTGGGGGTGATAATGGCCCAGAGTGTGGGGCGACACGCCCTGTTGGTGGACACGGACCTGCGCCGGCCCACCCTGTCAAATCTTTTTGGGGCAGATAATAGTAAAGGGTTGGTTGACTATCTTAGGGATGGTAGGGCCTTGTCGGAACTGCTTGTGCCCTCTGGCATGCCCCGCCTCTCCCTGCTGCCAGCCGGTGAACCGCCGGTAAATCCAGCCGAGTTGATCACCTCTGAGAAGATGGCTACCATGGTGGCGGAGTTGCAGAGCCGCTATGAAGATCGCCTCATCCTCTTTGATTCTCCGCCGGTGTCGGTGGCCTCTGAGACCCAGGTTCTGGCCCAGCATGTGGATAAGGTGGTGGTGGTTGTCCGCTGGGGGGGCGAGGGGCGGGAGGGGATCAATAAGATGATTGAGCAGCTTGGCCGGGAGAAGGTTCTTGGCGTGGTGTTCAACGCCTTTAAGCCCACCCTCCTTGACAGTAAGTCTCGGGAGGGCGATGGCTACTACAATTACTACGCCCAGAGTTATTAACCCCCCTTGCCTGTCTTGATAACGGAGCAGTCTGGCGGTTGCTCCGTTATTGACAACTTTAGCTTTGCCCCTTAAAGTGCTTACGTTGGTGAAAATAAATATTTTTCAATTCTTTTCAGTAGGTTATCGTTAGTCTCTGGTCAGTGATTATCTCGCTTATTTTTCTTCTTAATCAGGGTGTAGTATGTGTGGAATAGTCGGTTATGTGGGTTCCCGGCGGGTGGTGCCGGTCCTCCTCGAGGGTTTACGCCGTTTGGAGTATCGTGGCTACGATTCGGCCGGGGTTGTTTTTCTGGAGGATGGCGCGCTCCAGAAACATCGCTGCGAAGGTAAACTGGCCAACCTGGAGGAGAGGATGGACCAGGTGGTGACCGCCAGTGGTATTGGCCTGGGTCATACCCGTTGGGCCACTCATGGTCCGCCCTCGGAGCGCAATGCCCATCCCCATACAGACTGCACTGGCGAGCTGGTTCTGGTCCATAACGGTATCATTGAGAATTTTCAGAGCCTGCGCACGGAGTTGCAGGATAAGGGCCACATATTCAAGTCAGAGACCGACACCGAGGTGTTGGTCCACCTCATTGAGGAGTATCTGGCCGATGACCTGGTCGCGGCCATCCGCCAGGCCATGGCCCGGGTGGAGGGCTCCTATGCCGTGGGGGTTATGTGGGCCAAGGAGCCGGAGCGGCTCATTGCCGTGCGCAATCAGTCTCCCCTGGTCCTGGGGATCAAGGAGGGCAGCGGCTGCTTCATTGCCTCTGATATTCCGGCCCTGCTGCCTTACACCAAGGAGGTGGTTTTCCTGGAGGATGGCGACCTGGCTGTCCTGGAGGCGGGGCAGATGGAGATTCAGCGCCTGGCCGACGGGGCCAGGGTGGAAAGAGAGGTGCAGGAGATTCTCTGGAATGCCGGGATGGCGGAGAAGGCCGGTTACCGTCATTTTATGCTCAAGGAGATCTTTGAGCAGCCCCAGGCTATCTTGAGTACCTTCCGGGGCCGGCTGGATGCCGAGACCGGCGCGGTGGATCTGCCCGAGATCGGCCTTGACGATGACGAGTTGCGTAAGCTGAAGCGGATCTCCCTGGTGGCCTGCGGGACCTCCTGGCATGCCGCCCTGGTGGCCAAGTACTGGCTGGAGAAGTGGGTTGGCATTCCGGTGGAGGTTGATATCGCCTCTGAGTTCCGCTATCGCCGGCTGCTGTTGGATGAGGAGGTGATGGTTATCCCCATCTCCCAGTCGGGCGAGACCGCCGATACCCTGGCCGGTCTGCGGCTGGCCAAGGAGTTGGGGGCCAAGGTCATCTCAATCTGCAATGTGGTGGGCTCCACCATCACCCGTGAGTCCCACGGCACCATCTATACCCACGCCGGTCCTGAAATAGGGGTGGCCTCCACCAAGGCCTTCACCAGTCAGCTTACGGCCCTCTTCCTCCTTACCCTTTATCTGGGCCAGGTAAGGGGTACCATTGGCGTGGATGAGGCCCGGGAGCTGGGGCGTGGCCTGGTGGCTTTGCCGGCAGTTCTTGAGGAGGAGTTGCCCCGTCTCCATGAACAGTTGGAGGACATGGCCCGGGGCTTCACCCGTTGCCGTGATTTTCTCTACCTGGGCCGGGGGGTTAACTTTCCCATTGCCCTGGAGGGCGCCCTGAAGCTCAAAGAGATCTCCTATATCCATGCCGAGGGCTATGCCGCCGGTGAGCTCAAACATGGACCCATCGCCCTCATTGACCGGGAGATGCCGGTCCTGGCCCTGGTCCCCCCCGATGATGTCTTTGCTAAGGTGATCTCCAATGTGGAGGAGGTCAAGGCCCGCCATGGCCGCTTGATCCTGGTGGGCAGCAGGGATAATCAAGAGCTGCAGCAGGTTGCCGATGAGTTGATCTTGTTGCCCGAGGTGCACGCGGAGATGAATCCGCTGCTCTATACCATTCCCCTGCAGATTCTCTCCTATCACATCGCCCACCTGCGGGGCTGCGATGTGGATCAGCCCCGTAATCTCGCCAAATCCGTTACCGTGGAGTAAGGAAGATGACCGTTGAGACCATTGCCGTTGTCGGCTTAGGCTATGTGGGACTACCCCTGGCCGTGGCCTTTGGGGAGAAATATGAGACCATTGGCTTCGATATCAATGAGGCCGCCCTGGCCTCCTTTCGGAAGCAGTGTGACCCCACCGGTGAGGTGGACGCGGCCGGCTTTGCGGCGGCCGCCAAACTGTCATTCACCTCCGACCCGGCTCAGCTGGCCCGGGCCGATGTCCTGGTGGTGGCGGTGCCCACCCCCATTGATAATGCCAGACAGCCTGACCTGCGCCCTCTGCAGGCTGCCACCACCACGGTTGGCAGACATATGAAAGAGGGGGCGGTTGTCGCCTTTGAGTCCACCGTCTATCCCGGTACCACCGAGGAGGTGTGCGTCCCCATTCTGGAACGGGAGTCGGAGCTTAGCTGGCAGGAGGGTTTTTTTGTTGGTTACTCTCCGGAGCGGATCAACCCGGGTGACACCGAGCATACCTTGAAAAAGATTGTCAAGGTCGTCTCCGGCGATACTCCTGAAACCCTGGCGGTTCTGGAGGAGGTGTATGGTTCCATCATCGAGGCGGGCCTCTGTCCCACCGCCAATATTAAAGAGGCGGAGGCGGCCAAGGTCATTGAGAATGTTCAGCGTGATGTCAACATCGCCCTGATGAATGAACTGGCCCAGATCTTTGACCGGCTGGATATCGACACCCTCAATGTCCTGGAGGCGGCCGGCAGCAAGTGGAACTTCCTGCCCTTCCGGCCCGGTCTGGTGGGTGGCCACTGCATCGGCATTGACCCCTACTATCTGTCCTATAAGGCCCAGACCGTGGGCTTTCATCCCGAGGTGATCCTCTCTGGTCGGAAACTTAACGATAGTGTGGGGAAATTTATCGCCGAGAAGACCATTAAGCTCATGCTCCAGGGTGGTTGCCACAATCAGCGGGTGGGGATCATGGGCCTGACCTTCAAGGAGGACTGCCCTGACCTGCGTAACTCCAAGGTGATGGATATTGTTAAGGAGTTACGGGCCTATGGCGCCACCATCCTGATCCATGATCCGCGGGCCGATGTTGCGGAGGCCAGGGATTTCTATGGGGTGGAGCTCTGTGAGCTCTCTGAGATGAAGGATCTGGGGGCCTTGATTATGGCCGTGCCCCATGCGGAGTATCGCGCCATGGCCCTCCCTGAGTTCAGCGGGATGTTGGCCGAGGATGGTTGTATCGTCGATGTGAAGTGTGTCCTGGACCCCGAGGAAGTTGATGCTAGCGGCGTTTGCTTCTGGCGTCTATAGCGGGCAGAATTTAGGCAGTTATAATTTGCGCAGGGCGTACTTAAGAAAAGTACGCCCTTTTAAATTTGGATCTCTTAACTTCTTGAGCAGAAGAGCCGGCCAGGGCCAGGGAGGTAGCGAGTTCCTGGCTGATTATTGCAAAAAAACTTTTGCAATGGGGGCTCAAGTGTCGCTGGCAGCCGTGCGGCCATACTGGTCCTCGAAGCGGACGATGTCGTCCTCGCCCAGGTAGGAGCCAGATTGGACCTCGATGAGTTCCAGGGGGATGACCCCGGGGTTTTCCAACCGGTGGCTGGTGCCCAGGGGGATGTAGGTTGATTCATTCTCGGTGAGGACGCACACCTTGTCGCCCTTGGTTATTCGGGCGGTGCCCCGCACCACGATCCAATGCTCGGCCCGGTGATGGTGCATCTGGAGCGACAGGGTGGCGCCGGGGTTGACGGTGATGATCTTCACCTGGAACCGCTCACCGTTCATGATGCCTTCGTAACAGCCCCAGGGCCGGAAGACCCGGCGGTGCAGGTTGGCCTCGGGCCTCTCTTGCTGGCGCAGAAGGGTGACTATCTCCTTTACCTCCTGCACCCTCTCCTTAGGCGAGACCAGGACGGCGTCCGCCGTCTCCACCACCACCATATCCTCCACCCCCACCGCGGCGATGAGGCGGTTGGAGCTGTGCAGGTAGGAGTTGTGGCTGTCATGGCGCACCACGTCACCATGGACAACGTTACCGTCTGCGTCTTGATCTCCCACCTCCCATAGGGCGGCCCAGGAGCCGATATCGTTCCAGCCCGGGTCCACCGGGATCACCACCCCCGCCTTTGTCTTTTCCATCACCGCGTAGTCAATGGAGTCGCTGGGGCAGGCCTGAAAATGTTCTGTGTCCACCCGGAGAAAATCAAGATCAGGGCTGCTATTGGCAAAGGCTGCCTGGCACTGGTTGGCCATCTCCCGGTTATGGTCGCCAAGTTCCTGCAGGAAGGCGCTGGCCTTGATGAGGAACATGCCTGAGTTCCAGAAGAAATCGCCGGAATCCACATAACCCTGGGCCGTGGCCTCATCCGGTTTTTCCACAAAGCGGCTGATGGTAAAGCAGCCGGGACAATCAGTTAGCTCCTCTCCCCGCTGGATATAACCGTAGCCGGTTTCGGCCCCCAGGGGCACGATGCCGAAGGTAACCAGCTGATCATCCTGGGCCAGTGGTATGCCGCGCTGGACGGCCGCGCTGAAACGATCTATGTCGCGGATGAGATGGTCAGCGGGCAGGATCAGCAGTAAGGCGTCAGGGTCGCTGGCCGCGGCGTGGAGGGCGGCCAGGGCGGCGGCTGGGGCGGTGTTGCGGCCCATGGGTTCAAGGATTATGGCCGCTGGTTTAACCTCACACTGGCGCAGCTGTTCGGCCACCAGGAAACGGTGCTCCTCGTTACAGATCACCAAGGGGGGGAGGATACCTTCCTCTTTGGCCAGTCTTCTGGCCGTCTGTTGCAGGAGGGTGTGTTCGGCGGTGAGGGCCAGGAGTTGCTTGGGGTAGAATTCCCGGGACAGGGGCCAGAGGCGGGTGCCGGAGCCGCCGCAGAGGATAACTGGGGTAATCATGGAGGAGAACAGGTTTTCGGGATTGGCTGTGAGGAGGGGATCTCTATTAAATCCCCTGAAATATACAGGAAATAGTCAAAAACATACATCTGTAACCTGGAAATGTAAACCTCCTTTCTGACGCTTAAATGGAGGTTGTCCGGTCTTGGCGGCCGTTTTCTCTCGGCGCGGCTGGTCAAAAACGGCGGCCGAGGATTACCCCCCGGTCCACCAGGATGTTCAGTATCTCCCGGACGCAATCATTGATGCTCTGACCACCGCCGGTATCCAGCTCTATCTCAGGGTTTTTGGGGGCCTCATAGGGCGAGGAGATGCCGGTGTAGTTTTTGATCTTGCCCTCCCGGGCCAGCTTATATAACCCTTTGACATCACGCTCCTCGCAGACTGACAGGGGGCTGTTGCAGTAGACCTCGATCAGGTTCTCCGGGCCGATGATCTCTTTGACCCGTTCCCGGTCCTTCTCCAGGGGTGAGATGAAGGCGGTGAGGGCGATGGTGCCGGCATCGAGGAAGAGGCCAACCATCTCGGCAATGCGCCGCAGGTTCTCGCTCCGGTCCTCCAGGGAAAAGCCCAGGTCGCCGCAGAGGCCATGGCGGACATTATCGCCGTCAAAGACGTAGGTCCGGCAGCCCATGAGGTGGAGCCTCTCCTCCAGGGCGTGGGCCAGGGTGGATTTGCCGGAGCCGGAGAGGCCGGTGAACCAGAGGTTGATGCTGCGATGGCTGTTCAAGGTCTCCCGCCGGGGCCGGGTGACTGCGGCCTGATGGGGGATGGCGTTGGGTGAGTGGGGCATGGGCTTGGTTCCTCTTGTTATATGAAAGTCCACTGCGGGGCTGCTGCACAGTCCCCGGACTTTATGCCTTGGCGTGATCCCTGCGGGTCATGAAAGCGGGTTTAATAATTTTTCTGCAGCCAGGCCTTATAGCTGCCATCCATCACCGCCCGCCACCATGGTTCATTGGCCAGGTACCAGGCCACGGTCTTGCGAATGCCGGTGGCAAAGGTTTCTTTGGGGGCGAAGGCCAACTCCTGGTTGATCTTAGTGGCGTCGATGGCGTAGCGGCGATCATGGCCCAACCGGTCCTTGACATGGGTAATGAGGCTGGTTGCCTGTTTGCCGCTCACCTGAGGGGCCTGGGGGAAACGGCTGGCCATGGTCTGATCTTCGTTGAAGACCTCATCTAATATAGCACAGATTTCGGTTACAATATCAATATTATGCCATTCGTTGTTGCCGCCGATATTGTACGCCTCCCCCCTCCGGCCACCAGTGATGATCAGGTCAATGGCCCTGTTATGGTCGTCCACGTAGAGCCAGTCGCGGATCTGTCTGCCGTCGCCGTAGATGGGCAGGGGTTTGTTGTCCAGGATGTTGGCGATAACCAGGGGGATGAGTTTCTCCGGAAACTGGTACGGCCCGTAGTTATTAGAACAGTTGCTGATGGTGATGGGCAGGCCGTAGGTCTCGGCGTAGGCCCGGACCAGGTGGTCGGAGGAGGCCTTGCTGGCGGCGTAGGGTGAGTTGGGGGCGTAGGCGGTTGTTTCAGAAAAGGCGGGATCCGTGGGGGCCAGGGTGCCGTACACCTCATCGGTGGAGACATGGTGGAAGAGGCACTCCGCCGCGCCCCGGCCATCTTTCAGCCATACCCCCCGGGCCGATTTTAGCAGGGCGTGGGTCCCCAGGATGTTGGTCTCCAAGAAGGCGTCGGGGCTGTGAATGGAGCGGTCCACATGGGATTCGGCGGCGAAGTGGACGATGGTGTCGATCTCTTCCTCTTTGAGCAGGCCCTCAACCAGCTCCTGATCCAGGATGTTGCCGTGGACAAAGCGGAAACGGGGTGACTCCGTAAGGCCGCTGAGGTTGGCGTAGTTGCCGGCATAGGTCAGGGCGTCCAGGACCAGCAGGCGCTGCTCGGGGTGGCTGGCATGCATCAGGTGGACGAAGTTGGCGCCGATGAAGCCGGCCCCGCCGGTGATCAGGATGTTTTTTGCGGTGTAGGTCATTTTCTTTGCTGTTCTTGTCCTTGCAGGGGTTAGGGGGTCGCCAGCTTTAACGAGGCCAGCACCTGGGCCAGCCCTTCGTGCCAGTTGGGGATGGTATAGGCGAAGGTTGCGGCCGCCTTGTCGCAGTTGAGGACCGAGTAGGCGGGCCGTTTGGCCGGAGTGGGGAATTCTCTGGTGGTGATGGGCTCCACCTTAATGTCGCGCTCCAGCAGCCCCTGCCCCTTGGCCTCGATCATGATGGCGCTGGCGAAACCGTGCCAACTGGTGGCGGGTCCGGTGCAGAAGTGGTAGGTGGACCAGTTTAGCTGCCCCTGGTCACGATGGAGCCTGGCCAGGTGGAGGAGGAAATGGGCCAGGTGATGGGCGGCGGTGGGGCAGCCGTGCTGGTCGGCCACCACCTTCAGCCTGTCGCGCTCCTGGCCCAAGCGCAGCATGGTCCGGACGAAGTTGTGACCGTGATCGCTGTAGACCCAGCTGGTGCGGACGATGATGTGCTCGGCCAGGGTCTGGCGCACCAGTTCTTCGCCTTTATACTTGGTCTGGCCATAGGCGCCCAGGGGCGACGTCTCGTTTTTCTCAGAGTATGGTTCATTGGCCTGGCCGGCAAAGACGTAGTCGGTGGAGATGTGGAAGAGGGGGATGCCCGCCTGGTGGCAGGCGTGGGCCAGCAGACCTGGTCCCTCACTGTTAATGGCCCGGGCCAGATCACCTTCCTTCTCGGCTCCATCCACATTGGTGTAGGCCGCGCAATTTATCAGTAAGCTGGGCTGGTACTGGCCCATCACCGCCTGGATCTGCTCACCATTGGTGATATCCAGCCCCTGGCGGTTCAGGGCCAGGTGGTCAAGGCCTTGCTCCTGGGCTAGCCGTTTCAGGGCGTTGCCCACCTGGCCATCGGCCCCGGTGATTACTATCCGCAAGGGCCGGCTCATGATCCAAATCTGGGCAGGTTCAAGGGATCGATCTCTTCCAGCAGGGGCGCGTCTTTATCCTTGGCGGAGAGTTGCGGCTCTGCCAGAGGCCAATCAATGGCCAGCCGCGGGTCATCCCAGCGGACAGAACCCTCATGCTCCGGGGCGTAATAATCGGTGCATTTGTAGGAGAAGAGGGCGGTGTCGCTGACCACGCAAAAGCCGTGGGCCAGGCCGGGCGGCAGCCAGAACTGCCGTTTGTTTGTCGCCGACAGGCTGACGCCATGCCACTGGCCAAAGGTGGGAGAGCCCTGGCGGATGTCCACCGCCACGTCAAACACCTCGCCGCTCAGGACGGTGACCAGCTTGCCCTGATCGTGGGGCCGCTGATAATGGAGGCCGCGTAACACCCCGCGCTGGGAGAAGGAGAGGTTGTCCTGGACAAAGGGCAGGTCGATGCCGGCCCTGGCATAACGCTGCTGCTCAAAGGTCTCCATGAAGAAGCCCCGTTCGTCGCCAAAGACCAGGGGCTCCAGGATGAGGACGCCGGGGATGGGGGTGCTGATCACCTTCATGGCAGCTCCCCGCAGGCCGTCTGGAGGAAACGGCCATACTCGCTCTTGGCTAAAGGAGCGGCCAGCGCACATAGCTCGTCATGATCGATGTAACCCATGCGAAAGGCCACCTCTTCAGGGCTGGCGATGACTAAGCCCTGCCGCTCCTGGATGACCCGGACGAAGTTGGCGGCATCCAAGAGCGAGTTGTGGGTCCCGGTGTCCAGCCAGGCGGTGCCGCGGCCCAGGCGCTGGACCTGGAGCTGGCCGCGTTTAAGGTAGATGCGGTTGACGTCGGTGATCTCCAGCTCCCCGCGGGAAGATGGCTTGATTGACCGGGCGATCTCTTTGACCTCGTTGTCGTAGAAGTAGAGGCCGGTGACCGCGTAGTTTGACTTAGGTCTGGCCGGTTTCTCCTCGATGTCCAGGGCCTGGCCGGCGCCGTTGAAGTGGACCACGCCGTAGCGCTCCGGGTCGCCCACGTAGTAGCCGAAGACGGTGGCCCCTTCTTTTTGCTGGGCCGCGTCCTGGAGCTGCTCGGCCAGGCCATGGGCGTGGAAGATATTGTCGCCCAGGATCAAGGTCACCTCATCGTCGCCGATGAAGTCGGCCCCGATGAGAAAGGCCTGGGCCAGGCCGTCCGGGCTGGGCTGGATGGCGTAGTCGAAGTGGACCCCCCATCTGGTGCCATCACCTAAGAGATGTTTGAAGAGATCGATGTCCTGGGGCGTTGAGATGATCAGGATCTCGCGGATGCCGGAGAGCATCAGGGTGGTGAGGGGGTAGTAGATCATCGGTTTGTCATAAACCGGCATGAGCTGCTTACTCACCGACAGGGTCAGGGGATGGAGACGGCTGCCAGAGCCGCCGGCCAGGATAATGCCTTTGCGCATATTTTTTTTAGGGGCAAGGGGAGAATAAGAAGGCTTAACAGTAATTGGTAGCAAATGGCGCAAGACCTGTCAACCTAGCGCTAAGAATTGGAATCCATTGAAGAAGAAAGTGCTTGTTGGTATAGTAGAGGCCAAGATTTGCCCGGCTAAAAACACTTACCTCACAGGTTATTGGTATGAATAATAAAACGATCACCTTTTTGCCCGACAACGTCACCATCTCGGTGGCCCCAGGGGAAAATCTTCTGGCCGCCGCGGCCGCGGCCGGGGCCTACGTGCCAGCCTATTGCGGCGGCGATGGCGTCTGCGGGCGCTGCAAGGTTAAGGTGGTGGAAGGGGAGGTGGGCACCGATGGCTCCCACATGCTTAAGAGTGAGGAGCATGAGGCGGGCTGGCGCCTGGCCTGCGCCGCCACCGTGGTCTCGGACCTGGTGGTGGAGGTGCCGGAGGATAGGGCGGGCAAGGGCAAGATCCACAAACGCAAGCCCAAGACCACCCGGGCCATCTCGGCCAGCTCGGTGGAGGGGTTGGTGGGCAAGTGGGATGTGGACCCGCCGGTTCAGAAGCGTTTCTTGAAGCTTGATCCGCCCACCATGGATGATAACGTCCCTGATCTGTCTCGGGTGCTGCGTGGCATTCGCAAGGGCTGCTATGACTGTAAAGAGCCCACCTACGATCATCCGGAACTGTTGCAGGATCTGCCCTTTGTCCTGCGGGAGGCGGACTGGGAGGTCACCGCTATTCTCTTGCGCGGCAAGCGGGAGCGGGAGCCGGATCGGATCATCGCCCTGGAGGCGGGCAACACCACCGACAAGCTCTACGGCCTGGCGGTGGATATCGGCACCACCACGGTGGGCGGTATCCTGATGGACCTGAACTCCGGCAAGGTGCTGGCCGAATCCTCCGCCTATAACGCCCAGATTGCCTTTGGCGAGGACGTCATCTCGCGGATCATCTATTCCCAGCGTCCAGGTGGGTTAAAAACCTTGCAGCAGAAGGTGGTCTACACCATTAACGAGATCATCCACGATGTGTGTAAGCAGGTGATCATCAGCCCCAGCGATATCAGTTACATCATGGCGGCCGGCAACACGGTGATGAGCCATCTCCTCTTAGGCATCGATCCCAAATACGTCCGCGAGTCCCCTTACGTGCCGGCGGCCAGCCAGTTCCCCCTGACCAGGGCCGAGGCCATTGGCGTCCATGCCCACCCCTCAGTGCGCCTCTTTCTTTACCCCTCGGTGGCCTCTTACGTGGGTGGCGATATCGTCGCCGGGGTGCATGCCTGTCAGATGCATAAGAGCGAGCAAGTGACCCTCTTTATCGATATCGGCACCAACGGCGAGATCGTGGTGGGTAATAAGGACTGGATGATGTGCTCCGCCTGCTCGGCCGGCCCCGCCTTTGAGGGCGGTGGCATCAAGTTTGGCATGCGGGCCAGCGAGGGGGCCATTGAGAATTTCCATATTCATCCCGAGACCTTTGAGCCGATGATCCTCACTGTGGGCCGGACCAAGCCGCGGGGGATCTGCGGCTCCGGCCTTATCTCCATAGTGGCGGAGCTCTTGGAGAGCGGGGTGGTTGATCAGCAGGGCAAGTTCAACCGGGCCATCGATCACCCCCGTCTGCGGACCAGCGAGGATGGCTACGAGTATGTCCTGGCCTGGGAGAACGATTCGCTGATCGGTCAGGACATCATCATCTCCGAGGTGGATATCGACAACCTGATCCGGGCCAAGGGGGCCATGTACGCCGGCTACCAGACCCTGCTGGAGTCGGTGGGTCTCACCTTCGCCGATCTCGACCGGGTTATTTTGGCCGGTAACTTCGGGGCCTATATCGATCTGGAGCGGGCCATCACCATTGGTTTGCTGCCCGATGTGGAGCGCGATAACTTCTTCTACCTGGGCAATGCTAGCTTACGTGGCTGTCAGATCAGTCTCGATGACAATAAGCGCTTCCGGGAGCGTAACGAGGTGAGCCAGCTCATCACCAATATGGAGCTGGCCGAGAACCAGGAGTTCATGAGCCACTATATGGCCTCCCTCTTCCTGCCCCACACCGACATGTCCCTCTTCCCCTCGGTGGAGGAGAAGCTGCCCAGCGACTCGTAATCACCGGTGGGCGCTGTGGCGCCTCCTTTAGGTGGTCTGCTTTCTAGTAGCAGCGTTAAACAGCGAATTTCGAATATCGACCAAGAAATATCGAATGTCGAAGGCCGGAATCAACTGAAGTGCCCCACCATAACTGTTGTGGGCGGCAAAA
>JBDLJA010000033.1:0-27951 GCA_039714595.1 Thermodesulfobacteriota bacterium
GAGCCGTCCGAGGGAGATAAGGAGCAGGGGGAGCAGGCCGAAGAGGCAGGGGAGAGTGGCCAGGAGCAAGGGGCCGGGGGTGAGCAGGCGCCCCGGGAGGGGGAGGAGAGCGGCCCGGATCAGGGTGGTGAGGGCGCCCCCCAGGGGCAGCATGGTTCTAAGCCAGCTGCCGCTGATGAGGGTGCGGACCATGATGGAGCCCGGGGGGGAGAGAAGGTGCGGGATATCTTTTCCCTGGAAAGAGAACTGCAGGAGCTGCGGCGCAACCGTTTGCGCCGGCAGGGCAGTAAAGGAGGCAAGAATTGGTAGGCTGGCGCGTTTATCTTAAGATTTTTTCGCTTCTGTTGCTTATGCTGGCCGTGGGCCAGGCCCAGGCGGACGAGGTGCAGGTCACGGCCCGGCTGGCGGCGGGGCCAATCTACGCCCATGTGCCCTTTCAGCTGGTGCTGGAGGTCAGCGGGGCCGAAGGCGATACGGTGGTGGACGAGTCTTCCCTGGCCCCTTTTCAGCCGGAGTCCCTGGGAGCCAGCCGCCGCAGCCAGACCTCAAAGATCTATGACAGCGGGGGGTGGCGCACCATCCGCCACGAGTCGGTGAGTCACAGCTATCACCTTGTGGCGGACCGGCTGGGGGAAATAACCATCCCGGCCATCAAGGTGACCCATGGAGGCCGGCAGTATCACTCCCAGCCCTTGACCATTACGGTGGTCAAGCCGAAGGAGGTGGCCGATTTCAAGCTCAGGCTCCAGCTGGGCCAGGACCACTGTTACGTGGGCCAGCCGTTGCCCCTCTCCGTCACCTGGCTGGTGGGCGCCGATGTGAAGGGTTATGAGTTTAACCTGCCCTTCCTGGCCGATGAGCGCTTGCTGGTCCGCCCCCTTCCTCCCGCCAGCGGCGGGGACACGGTCCAGGTCACGGTGGCGGGTAGAGAGGTGAGGGCCAGCCGGGTTCGCCAGCGCCTTGGCGGCCGTGATTACGTGGCTATCACCTTTCGTTATCTCATCATCCCCCCTAAGGCCGGTTCTCTCCGTTTTGGCCAGTCATCCCTCACCCTGCGGGCCCAGGCCGGCCCGGCCCAGCCCCGTTCCAGCCGCGACCACTTTGGACTCTTCGGGGCCCAGCCCCGTTATAAGACCATGGTGATTCCGGGCAATGAATTGGCCCTCCAGGTCAAGGAGCTGCCCAGTGAGGGGCGGCCCGCCGATTTTTCCGGCCTGGTGGGGCGTTACGGCCTGGCCTGTACGGTGAGCCCGGCCGCGGCCAAGGTGGGTGATCCCCTGCGCCTCACCTGTTCGGTGAGCGGTGACCATGTGGAGCACATCCAGGCCCACCACCTGCAATATGCCCTGCCACCCCGCGATTTCAAAGAGGGGCGGGAGGAGCCGGAGGAGAGCAGCGCCAGGGGCGAGAAATCGTTTACCACCACTGTCCGCTGCCGCCACCCTGGTGTGAAGGAGCTGCCATCCCTGGCTTTCAGTTACTTTGATCCGCTGGCGGGACAGTATAAACAGGCCCGCAGTGAGGCCGTGCCCCTGGCCATCCAGGCCACCAGGGTGGTTACGGCCAGGGACGCCCAGGGGGAGGAGCTAGTCGTCTCGGCTGTTGGCGCCGGCGGCCGGGGTGAGGGTGACGGCCGGGAGGAGTTGCCCGGCCTGCGCCATAACTATTGGGACATCTCCCTCTCCCGGCCCTCAGGGGGTGGCAACTATTGGTTCTGGTTGGCTCTCTTTGCTGGGCCGCTGCTGGCCGGGCTGGTCGCCATGGTGGCCAGGTCGGCCAGCAACGAGCGCCAGGCGGCCAAACGTCAGGTCCGCCTGGCCCGCCGGCAACTGGCCGCCGGTCCTGGTCTGGCCCAGCCCTTCCGCCACTATCTGGCGGCCCGGCTGGCCATAAATCCCGCCTCCATTACCTGGCATGACGTGGCGCCGCACCTTGAGAGCCGGGGGGTGAACGGCGAGTTGCGGGAGGAGCTGGCCCGGGCCTTGACGGCCCTGGACGCGGCCCGCTATGGCGGGGGAGCGAAAGAAGAGGGAGGGGTGGAGCGCGGCGAACTCTTGGCCCTGGTGGCCAAGCTGGAAGAGGTGCTGCGATGAGAATTTTTTTACTGCTTATACTTCTTTTTGTCTCCCCCTCTGGGCTGGCGGCCGCTGAGTCCCCTCTGGCCGCGGCAAGGCCGGAGGCGGAGCTGGCCGCGGCCGCGGATTTTTTTCAAGAGGCCCTGGCCCAGGCAGACCCGGCTGAGGCGGCCGCCCTCTTCCACAAGGCCCTCTGGCGCTATGAGAGGCTCTACGCTGAATATGGCCAGCCGCAGCTGGCCTATAATATCGGTAATACCTATGTTCACTTAGGGGAGCTGGGAAGGGCCATCGTCAACTATCGGCGGGCCGCGGCCCGGTTGCCGGGCGATGATAATGTCCGCCACAACCTGGCCCATGCCCGCAGCCTGCGCCAGGGTCAACATGGGGAGAACGGGGCTGCCTCTGCCCTTTTCTGGTCCCCCTGGCGCAACTGGCTGGCCTCTTCTGACCTGGCCCTGCGGCTGCTGGCCGGAACATATCTGGCCTTCTGGCTGGTCCTGGCCGCCTGGTTTCGCTGGCGCCGCGGTTTTTGGGCCCGCTTGACAATGGGCCTGGGGTTGCTGACCCTGGTAATGGCCTCTGCCCTGGCCTGGCAGCGACTTCGGCCGGAGCCTGCTGCCGGGGTTGTGGTGGTGGCTGAGCTCGTGGCCCGCCAGGGGGATGGCCGCACCTATGAACCCAGCTTTGCTGAGCCCCTGGCCGATGGCACGGAATTTATCCTCCTGGCCCGGCGGGACCGCTGGTTGCAGGTGGAGCTGCTGGGTGGCGAAAGCTGCTGGCTGCCGGCCCGGGGCTGCGAGTTGCTCTGATCTTCAGGGTCTCTACAACAAGGCAAGGGGTGGGCCGCCCCTGTTGTTTAACAAGGTCTAATGGCTAGATTGAAAAATTCAAAAACCTACTTTTTCAGCGCAAAGGCGCAAAGAGTATTTTTCGACAATACAGGTAGTTATCTTTGCGTCATTGCGCCTTTGCGGTCAATTATTCAGTGATTTGGAAGTAACCAGGCAATTATTTGCAATCCCCTAAATTGAATAAAAATAGGGCAGGAAAGTTTCGTGGCCAAGAAGACGGGTTGACTTCACCCCCTCCCCTCGCTACATTTCGGTTAGGATGAACGCATATCAACTAATACTGTCGCATATCTCTGCGATTCTTTTTAGCTTTACCCTCTTTTATCTGGGCAAGGTCTTTGTGGTCCATAAGAAGATGACCAGCTACGTCTACTTCTCCGTGGCCACCTTTGGCGGCAGCCTTTTTGTCCTCTTCGGCCTCCTGCTCTCCTTCTCCTGGAGTGATGTCACCATCCTCAACCTCCATCGGGCCCGGATATTTTTCTTGATGGTCTCCTTTGCCGCCTGGCTGGCCATCATCTATGAGATAAATTTTGTCGCCAGCAAGGTCCCGAAGACATTTTTCATCATCACCGGCCTCTTTGCCCTGACGGTGCCCTTTAATATCTTTCTCGGCTTCCCGGTGGAGGAGTTAAGCGGCAGCCTGGGTCGCCTGGGCCTCACCTATCACTCGGCCAGCGGCGGCCTGGCCTTTCAGCTCTATGCCCTGGTGGCCGCGGTTTTCTGTGGCTACACCCTGATTCAGTTGATCACCACCAGTCATGAGGGGCCCCACGGCTTGTTCAGCCGCATTGCCCTGCTCTGCGCTTTTCTGGGCGGCATCCATGACTATGGGGTGCGCCACGGTTTTATCAATAATATCTTCATCGGTGAGTTTCTCTGTACCGCCTTTCTCCTCACCATCTATGTGGTCCTGCTCTTTGACGAGGAGGATCTCCAGAAAAAACTGGAGCGGTTGAACAAAGAGCTGGCCGGCCACCATGAGACCCTGGAGAGCGAGGTTATGGAGCGCACCTGGGAGCTGGAGGTGGCCAACCGCAAGATGCGGGAGGAGATGGTCCGCAAGGAAGAGGCGGAGAAGGGGTTGAAGAAGGCCCATGGCCTGCTGGAGAGGCGGGTGGAGGAGAAGACCGTGGCCCTGAAGGATACCTACCGGCAGCTGCTCCATGCCGAGAAGTTGAGCGCGGTGGGCAAGCTGTCGGCCAGTGTGGCCCACGAGTTTGGCAGCCCCATCGTCGCCATCAGGTTGTTTTTATTGCAGATATTGATGAAGGGGGGGTTGACCAAGCAGGAGAGCGAGATGGCGGCCATGGCCATTAAAGAGTGTGACCGCATCAAGGGGTTGATCCAGAACATGCAGGACTTTAACCGGCCAACCTCGGGCAAGAGCAGCGCTGTTGACCTCCATGAGGTCATTGATTCCATGACCCTGCTGTCCAATAAGAATTTCATCCAGAAGAACATCAAGTTGATCAAGAGCTATGCCCCGGATCTGCCCAAGATCTGGGGGGTGGAAGATCAGCTGAAGCAGGTGGTGTTGAACCTGTTTAACAATGCCACCCAGGCCATGGGCAGCGCCGGCGGCACCCTCTCCATCTCCACCATGGTGGTGGGCAATATGGTCCAGCTGGCCATTGCCGATACGGGCAAGGGGATTAAACAGGAGCATCAGGACTCCATCTTTCAGCCCTTTTTCAGCACCAAGGCGGAGGTTGAGGGAACCGGCCTGGGGCTGGCGGTGATCTACGGCATTATCAAGCGCCATAATGGTAAGATCGATGTGGTGAGCCGGGAGGGGCGCGGGACCACCATGACCATCCGCCTGCCCGCCTACAGCGGCCAAGGGGTCCAGGCGGTTGCTGGCTAGGAGAAGAAAAAGTGGCTTTTTTTTAAATTTACCGTAAGATGAGAACCACTAATGACCCTTGTCGGGTCATAATTTAGGCTGGACCCGAGCCCCTTGGTATAGAAGAGTTCTTCCCCGTTTCACAGCCCCATGGACACGTATGACTGCTGAGCCGTCACAGGAAATAACCACCGTTCTGGTGGATGATCATCACCTGCTCCGCCAGGGCATTGCCAGTATGTTGGCGGAGTTTCAGGATGTCCGGGTGG
The DNA here is from genome assembly GCA_039714595.1 of Thermodesulfobacteriota bacterium. Lineage (GTDB taxonomy): Bacteria > Desulfobacterota > Desulfobulbia > Desulfobulbales > SURF-16 > JAOZSN01. The sequence continues at coordinate 5,045 of JBDLJA010000033.1, forward strand.
TGGGGGAGGCCGGCGATGGTATTGAGGGGTTGCGGATGATTGAACAGCTGCAGCCCAATGTGGCCATCCTTGATATCACCATGCAGGGTATGTCGGGCATTGAGATGATCCCGCGTATCCGCTCCGCGTCGCCAGCCACCCGTATCCTCATGTATACCATGCATGACAACTCTGATTATATCCAGCAGGCCATGCATGCCGGCAGCCTGGGCTTTGTCCTGAAGCTTGATCCCGCCGGCGAGTTGGAGGCCGCCATCCGGGCCGTCAACCAGGGCCAGACCTATCTGAGCCCGGCCGCCTCCGCCAAGCTCATAGACTGTATCATCGCCGGTGGCGGCACATCCTCGGCCGTGCCCCCCCTGGCCAGCGAGGTGGCCCATCTTACCCCGCGGGAACAGGAGATCAGCAGCCTCATCGCCCAGGGTCATAATACCGCCAAGATAGGCGAGCAGCTCTTCATCTCCCCCAAGACGGTGCGGGTCCACCGGGCCAATATCATGAAAAAGCTGGGGTGCGAATCCACCGGAGAACTCATCGTCCGCTTGCGCGACCAGCTCTACCCTTCCCGTTAGCCAACATCCCTGAACAGCACCGTTTTTTCTAAGCAAAGTGCTTAGTGGCTATTTAAACGGCGTGCTTATTGTTTTTGTCCTCTTTTTACAATATGTTAGACCCATCGAATCAAAGCAATCCAGGCTGGCCCTGGGTAAACATTGATTCAGGCCTGTCCCCTCTCTCCCTAAGCAGCCTAAGCGCTGCTTCCGGTAAGGCGGAATTGGCCTCCTGCTTGAAGTACCAAATAACTTGTGCCCCCAGGGCGGAACTGTCACCCCGTGCTTGACGACAGTTCTGCCCTTTTTTTTGCCCTTTGCCTGACGCTTTCTTTCAGCTGTTGGCTTGGCAGGGGGTGACTTAGGTAGTGCAGAGGGGGGGGTCAGATCTTCAACATCCGCTCCAGGGCCAGTTTGGCGCCAGCCGCTACCTGGGGATCCACCACTATCTGATTGACCAGCCGGCCGGCGGCCAGGTTGTCCAGCTGCCAGAGCAGGCTGGCCGGGGTGATAAGGGCCATGTTCTGACAGGTGCAGGGGGTGGGGGCCAGGAGGTGGATCTTTTTGTCCGGGTGTTGCTGCTGCAGACGTTTGACCAGGTTGACCTCGGTGCCGATTGCCCAGCTGGAGCCGGGCTCAGAGTCTGCCACCGCCGAGATTATCGCCTCGGTGGAGCCGTACTGGTCAGCGGCCAGGACGGACTCCAGGTTGCTTTCCGGGTGGATGATCACCTGGATTCCCGGGACATTCTGGCGCCATCTTGCCACCTGCTCAGGGGAAAACTCCATATGCACTTCACAAAAACCATCCCAGAGGATCACCTTGGCCCTCTTTATTGCCTCTTCACTGTTGCCGCCCAGGGGCTCGCCCTGCCGCCAGAGGAGCACCTCCTGGTCGGCAATGCCCATGGCCTTGGCCGAGTTGCGACCCAGGTGCTCATCGGGACAGAAGAAGATGCGCCTGCCCCGTTCCAGGCCCCAGTGGAGGACCCGTTCGGCGTTGGAGGAGGTGCAGACGGAGCCGCCATGTTCGCCAACAAAGGCCTTTATCTCGGCCGAGGAGTTGACATAGGTTATGGGCACGGTCTCAGTCATCTCAATGACCTGGGCCATCTCCTGCCAGGCATCACTCACCTCGGCCAGGGTGGCCATGTCGGCCATGGGGCAGCCCGCCTCCAGGTGGGGCAGGAAGACGGCCTGTTCCGGGGGGGTGAGGATATCGGCTGACTCCGCCATGAAGTGCACCCCGCAGAAGATGATGTAACGGGCCTTTTCTGCCTGGGCCGCCTGGCGGGCCAGTTTCAGCGAGTCACCAACGATGTCGGCGCATTGAAAGGTCTCCTCCTCCTGGTAGTGGTGGGCCAGGATGAGGAGTTCATCGCCAAAGTTGTCTCGGTGCTGCTGGATCTTGCGGAGCAGGGTGGCGGTGTCTGTTTCTGTGTAGGAGTTGGGAATTGGTGGCTGGCTGATCATGGCAGGAGGCAAGATAAGTTAAAGTTCTTAGCAGAAGAAGGGTTGGCACCTTTTGGGCCAGGCCCTTGAAGCAAAAAAAACGGCCTGTTTAAGGTAGGCAACCTTAAACAGGCCGGGGGGAAAAAACCAGTTAATTTTCCCTTTCCGCCAAAAGGAGCTGCCGGCGAAGAGGGGAGACTCTCTCAGGCCGTCTTCACCCAGCTGGCCTGGGGGCCTTTATCGCCGGCAGATTCACCAAAGGAGACAATATCGCCCTCGGTGAGGTCCTCCATGGCCATATCCTTGAGGGAGTTCTCGTGGAAGTATATCTCGCGGCCATCCTGGGCCAGGATGAAGCCGTATGACTCGTAGGGGGACAGGGTCATGATCTTGCCCACCCCGCCCTCGCTGGCCGAACCCTCGTGATGCTTATGGTTGTGGCGCCGTTTGCGTTGTAACTCTTTGAGCTGAAGGCCGAGGGTGTCAAAGGCTTCCACCAGTAATGGTCGAACAGACGGGCCCTTGCGCTTTACCACCACTGTGTCGTTCGGGACCCCGGCTATGACGCGCACCTCGTTGCCACCCTCCCGGTGGGAGTTGGTCTCCTCAATGGTAATCCTGAGGTTCTGCAGCAGACCGGCGTGGTGCCGCTCCAGCCGTTCCTTCTCCTCGGAAATTTTTTCGTGCCATGAATTTCTGACCTTGAGGTTCAAGCCTTCAACTTTAAGTTCCATACATACCCTCCTGATTCTGAGTTTGGCTCCAAATCGGGGTCGGGTGACACCTCTTCGGGGCCATGGAACGCCCTGGCTGTCTAGACGACAGTCGAGACAAGAATTCCCGCACCATGGTGGGGATAGATTTGCGCTCTGTTGGTAATGGCCGGCCGGGGGCTTTAGCCCCGTAAACCGCTAAGCCGGCTAAATGTCAAGAAATGGCGTTAGCTCTCCATTAATCCTAAAGGTTATTGGTTACTTAGTTAGACAATATTGTCTGTTTCCGGTTCATTAAAAAGTATACGAAAAAAAGGGGGCCACCACCACCTATTGTGGCCCGCGGGCCGAAAATAAGCTGGCGCTTAGGCGGCCAATGCGCTGGCTGGCCGCCATGATCTGTTCCCGGCTCAGTTCGTTGTCGGCCAGGGCCTGGTTGATCCGGGCGTGGCTGGCCCGGACCTTGGCGTGGTCATGACAGATGAGGAGCAGGTCGGCCCCGGCCTTAAGGGCCCGGCAGGCCGCCTCCGGCACAGTGAGGTCGTTTTCTATGGCCCCCATCTCAAGATCATCGGTGACCACCACCCCCTCATAGCCTAGCTCCTGGCGCAGCAGGGTGGTAAGGATGGGGGCGGACATGGTGGCCAGGGTCTCTGGGTCAAGGTGCTGGTAGATGACGTGGGAGGTCATGATGGCGGCCACCCCGGCCTTAATGGCCTCTTTAAAGGGAATGAGATCAAAGGCCCTGATCTCGGCCGCGCTCTTGCTCACCCGGGGCAGGAGGAGATGGGGGTCCACCACCCCTTCGCCCAGGCCGGGAAAATGTTTGGCGCAGGCCGCCACCCCAGCTGCCTGCATGGTCTCGATGATGATTTGTCCCAGCTGCGCCACCCGGGCCGGATCGCTACCCAGGGCGCGCTGCTCCATGAAGCAGCCCTGGTTGGCCGGGCACACATCCAGGACCGGGGCAAAGTTCAGGTTGATCCCGCACTCCCGCAGGTCCTGGGCGCAGAGCCGGGCAAATTCCGCCACCCTCTCTTCGGCCTCCTCGTCTTCCCCATACTCCCTGGCATCGGCGAACTGGCGGAATGGCGGCCCCAGCCGGGCCACGGTGCCGCCCTCCTGGTCAATACTGATCAGGGGAGGGTCCAGCTGATGCTCCCGGCATAGCTGGCCCAGATCCTGACAAAGTTTTTTCAGCTGGTCGGGATCAACCACATTACGTTTAAAGATGATGAAGTGGTTAATCCCCAGCTGGGCCACGAGGTCACGGCTGGAGTCGTCGACGGTGGGGCCGGGCAGGCCGGTCATGAACAGGGAAGATATGGCCTTCTGCAATGATCTACTCCTCCTGGTAGGGGGTGGGGTCTGGGATGCCCGCCTCGCTGAAACCCTTGCGGCGCAGGAGGCAGGCGTCGCAATGGCCGCAGGCCAGGCCAGCGGGGGAGGGGTCGTAACAGCTCAGGGTCTGGCCATAGTCCACGCCCAGGGCCAGACCGCGGGCAATGATCTCGCCCTTGCGCAGCTGGAGGAGCGGGGTGTGGATGGTAAAGCGGCGCTGCTGCTCCTGGCCCGCCTTGGTGCCCAGGTTGATCAGGGTCTCCATCGCCTTTATGTACTCGGGCCGGCAGTCTGGGTAGCCGCTGTAATCAACGGCGTTAACCCCGATGAAGATAGCAAAGGCCCCCAGCACCTCGGCCCAGGCCGCGGCGTGGGAGAGAAAGATGGTATTACGGCCCGGGACATAGGTAATGGGGATCTCCTGCTGGGTCATGGCCTGGGGAGAACGGTCCTTGGGGACCTCCAGGTCGCTGGTCAGGGCGGAGCCGCCTATCTTGTCAAGATCGAGGTTGAGAATGAGATGCTCCCTGGCCCCCAGCTCCTTGGCAATGGCCGTGGCCCGCTGCAGCTCCACGGCCTGGCGCTGGCCATAGGCGAAGCTCAGGCAGTAGCAGCTATAGCCCTGCTCACGGGCCATGGCCAGGACCGTGCTGGAATCCAGCCCGCCGCTGAGGAGAACCACGCATCTTTTAGAAGGGCCCATGGCTTTTTGGTTCCGGTGGCTATTAGAGGAGAATGGGCAGCGGCCTGGTGATGACGACTGCCGTGGGCTGCACCAGGGCCTGGTAGGCCACCACCTCAACCCCGGCTGCCACGGCCCGGGTCAGGGTCTCGGCGTAGAGGGGATCAATATGGCGGGCTGGAGAAAATTTTCTCCCGTCACCCCGCTGCACGCAGTAGAAGATCATGGCGCGATGTCCCTGCCTGACCAGCTGGCTTAACTCCTCCAGGTGTTTGCTGGCCCGTTTGCTCACCGCGTCGGGAAACATGGCAACCCCCTCTTCAACCAGGGTGCAGTTCTTTACTTCGATGTATATATGATTGTTATCACTAATTATTAAAAAATCAAGGCGGCTCTGGTCAGAAACTTTTACCTCGGGCCGTATCTCCGTAAACTGCGGCAACTCGGCGATGGTGCCAGCCTCAATGGCCTCCCGGACCAGGTGGTTGGTGCGCATGGTATTGACCCCGATCCACTCCCCCGCCACCCGGGTCATCTCCAGGGTGTGGGGGTATTTGCGCTTGGGGTTGTCTGACCTGGAGATCTGCACCGGGCAGCCCGACTCCAGGCAGCCGCGCATGGAGCCGGTGTTGGGGCAATGGACGGTGATAACAGTGGCGTCGGGCAGTTCCACGTCAACCAGGAAGCGTTTATACCGTCTGATAAATTTTGCCGGCTGGCAATTTTTCAGTATCATGGATGCAAGTCTCTGCTGGTGAGAATTTTTTATGAAACAGGTGGCCTGGCCGGCGTGGAAGCGGGTACTGAATCGGGGCCACGGGAGGGTAATTTGCGGAAGATAACCTTAGCACTATTTCTATTGGTTGCGCTGCTCCTGGCCGGTTGTGGCGGGGCCAAGATGGGCCCGGCCCAGGTGGACGTTGCCGCCACCCTTGGTCCCCTGGCCTCTTACCGGTGGCAAGTACCACCCGGGGAGGCGAGGCAGTTACGGCCAGCATACCGCAAGGCCTTGGATGATGCTGTGGAAAAGGGGTTGGCGGAGCGAAAAATGACGGAAGCTGCTTCACCTGATGTGGCCGTGGCGGCCTATGTGGTTATTGCCTCGGAGAAACGGGTCATGCCGCAGGGCTATCAGGTGGGGGCGGTGGGCCGGCGGAGCAGCAGCCGGGAACCGGAGGAGTTTGTCCTGGAGGTGGGATCAATACTCATCGATCTCCATGACCCGGAAAGTGGTGAGCTTCTCTGGCGGGGCCGCTCCTCCACCGAGGTCAATCTGGCCGCCAGCGAGGCGGCGGTGGTGGCCCAGATAGAAAGCGGCGTTGCGGCCGTTCTGGCCCGCCTGCCGCTGGAACCTAGATAGGCTCAGCCAAGGTTAGGCTGGGCGCAACTAAAGCAGCTTTAAGCCGTTTTGCCGCTCCAGCCACTGGGCAAACTTGGCCTGGGGCAGGGGGTGGCTGAAGAAGTAGCCCTGGCCGATGTCGCAGTTGAATTTTTGTAAGAGGTCCCGCTGCTCCTCTGTCTCCACCCCCTCGGCCACGGTTTTTACCCCGATCTGGTGGGCTATCTTGATATTGCCGGCGACAAATGCCTGGCTGATTTTTGAGCTGGTCAGGGTGGCGATGTATGAGGTGTCCAGCTTGAGGATATCGGCGTCCAGCCGGTCGAAGAGGGCAAAGGAGGCGTAACCGGTGCCAAAATCATCAATGGCAATGGTAACGCCGATACTGCGCAGCTGCTGGACCGAGCTTGCCACTCGCTGCCAGTCATGGATAATGGTCCGTTCGGTTATCTCCACCTCCAGCCGGGCCAGGTCGCAGGTGGTGGCCTTGGTGAGACGGTCAAGCTCCGCCATGAAGTAGCGGCTCTGCAGGTTGGCCGCCGTGACATTTACGGCAATGTTCAGGTCAGTACCCTGCTCCTGCCACAGCTCCAGCTGGCGCAGGGCGGTGGCCACCACAAAGAGGGTGAGGGGCTGGACCAGCCAGGTCTTCTCGGCCTGGGGGACGAAACGGTACGGCTGAATCAGCTCGCCGTGAGCGTCATGCCAGCGGACCAGGGCCTCCACCGCCACCGGCCGTTGGCTCCTAAGTTCAATCTTAGGCTGGTAGTAGAGGAGGAGCTCGTTTCTGGTAATGGCCAGCTGCAGGGAGCCGAGGAGCTCCATCGCCTCCAGGTTGCGGTCATCAATGCTCTGGTCAAAGGCGGCTATCACCCCGCCGCGCTGGGCGGCGCTACGCACGGCAATGGCCGCCTGGTAGAAGATCTCTTCGCTGGCCGTGCTCCTGGTACCGCTGGCCACGCCGATGTGGATGTTGGCCACCAGGGGCAGCTCGGCAATGGTCACCGGTTCCGCCACCAGGGCGAAACAGCGGTTGCAGATCTCCCGGAAATCCTCTCTCCCAGTGTCGTTCACCAGCAGGGCCAGCCGGCCCGGTTCACTGCTGAACAGTTTTGTTCTGCTATTGCCGGACGTTACCTCCTGGAGGCGGTCAATGAGCTGGCGGCTCATCTCCTCCAGGGCCGCGTAACCCATGGACTCGATGATCTCATTGCGGTTGGCGATCTGGAGAATGGCCAGTTTGACGGGCCCCTGGCCCCCCTGGTGCCGCAGCCGGGCCAGCTCCAGCAGAAAGGCCCGGTGGTTGGGGAGGTTGGTGTTACGGTCGATGTAGGCCTGCCGGGTTAGGTAGTCGATCTGGAAGTTGATGAATTTGAAGATGTAGCCGGCGGTGACGCCGACAAAGGTAAAGAAGAGGGTGCGTAACAGCCAGTTGCCCGGCTCCTGGCTGAGACCGGCGCTGACGTCCAGGGGCATTAAGGGGCCCAGGAGGAGTCCCGCCACTATGGCGCTGATCAGGCCGCCGGGCACGGTGAAAAAGGCGGCCGTGCCGATGATGGCCAGGTAAATCAGGTGGGTGTAAACATACTTTGTCCCGCCGGTGAGGTAGACCAGGGCGGCGACCAGGGCCATGAGGCTGGCAAGCCCGCTCATGATAAGGAGGGCCCGGCCGCCAGTGGGGTGGCGCCACTGGGCCAGTTGCTGGGAGTCTATGGCCTGATTGAGAAGCTTCACCGGCTGGCCGTGGGGGGCCTAGGGGACCCTGCGACAAAGAGGATGGCCCCGCCTGTGAGGCCGGCCAGGAGCGAGGCGATAACCACGCCTATCTTGGCATTGAGCAGGAGCTGCGGCTCGCCAGCAAAGGCGAGTCCCCCGATGAAGATCGACATGGTGAAGCCAATACCGGCCAAGAGGGAGACCCCCAGGACCTGACTGGGCCCCATTCCCGGGGGCATGGCCACCTTGAACATCTTGGTCACCAGCCAGACGGCCCCGCAGATGCCCAGCGGTTTGCCCAGCACCAAGCCCATGATCACCCCCAAGGTGACCGGGTGGCCCAGGGTGGCGGCAAGGCCGCCCAGGTCTATCTTTATGCCGGCGTTGGCCAGGGCAAAGAGGGGAACGATGAGAAAGGAGACCCAGAGGTGAAGGTGGTGCTCCAAGCGCTGCAGGGGTGACTCGGTTAGCTTCACCGTGGTTTCCATACCCTGGAGAATGGCCTGCTGTTGACTGTTCTCCATGATCTGCCGGTCCCGCTCTTCGCTGGCGGTAAATTGGCCTAACAGCTCCCGGGCCTGTTTGACAAACATGGTGGTGGAACAGGGGGAGTTGGCGGGTACGGTGAGGGCGGTTATTACCCCGGCCAGGGTGGCGTGGATACCGCTCTTCAGCATGGCCAGCCAGAGGGCGGTGCCAAAGACTAGGTAGGGCAGGGGGCGGCGCAGCCCCACCACATTGCTGATAATGAGCAACAGCAGGCACACCCCGGCCGCAAGCAGGGCCGGCCAGTTGATCTGGGCCGTGTAGAACAGGGCGATGACCAGCACGGCCCCCAGGTCATCAACAATGGCCAGGGCCAGGAGAAAGCCCAGCAGGGCTTTAGGGGCCCGGGGCCCCAGCAGGACCAGGGTCCCCATGGCAAAGGCGATGTCGGTGGCCATGGGAATGGCCCAGCCATTTAAGCCCGGCCCCTGCCGGTTCAGGATAAAGTAGACCAGGGCGGGGGCCACCATCCCCCCCAGGGCCGCGGCCACCGGCAGGATGGCCTGGCGGAAATCGGCCAGCTCGCCCACCAGGATCTCCCGTTTGATCTCCAAGCCCACGACAAAGAAGAAGAGGCCCATGAGACCGTCGTTGATCCAGTGGTGGACGGTGTATCTTAAGGTGAAATCTCCTAAGCTCAGGGTGAGGTAGGTGTGGAGAAGATCCTCATACCAGGGGGCCAGGGGCGAGTTGGCCAGGATCATGGCGAGGAAGGCGCAGCCCATGAGGAGCAGGCCGCCGGTGGCCTCGTCATGGACAAACTCCTCAAAGGGGGAGCGGACCTTTATAAAGGCCCGCTCCCAGCGGGACTTACGGCTGTCGGGGCAGATATCGCTGCTCATGGCCTTACTCGGTTAAGGGCTGAGGTTGGCTGCGGGTGATGGGCGCTTGCGTAACGGCTGGCAGTCTGGCGCGAAAGATCACGGCCGGGCCGAAAGGGCTCTGCCGCCAAGGATCTGGCGGGTTACTACCCTATGATGTGATTTTAGCGGTACGGCAGGGGATCTGCAACAGCCCTGACAAAGAAAATCCCGCCCCGGGTCCAGTGGCAGACAACTGGGCGGGGCGGGCTGGGGAGGGGGAGAGAGAACTTTTTTTGGGGCTGGCCTGACGGCCGGCAATGAACTTTGCTGCTCCAGCGCCAGGGGCCTAGATGGCTGATTTCCCGGCGCTGGTTATCTCATATTTACAACGAACCGGGCTTTGGATATAACCCTTCTTCTTGAGGCTGGTGAGCTTGCAGCTCACCTTTTTGGACTCCTGGCCAATGGCCGCGGCAATATCTTTACAGGCTGAAGGCTCTACCATCGTGGCCATGGCCTGGAGGATCTCTTTATGTTCGTCGCTTAAAGACTTTGCTGAACAACTCTTGCACGCCATTTGTAACTCCTGTACGAAGGTTATTGGTTGATAGACAGTAGGTAATAATTATTACTAATAGGCCCCTTTGTCAATAAAAAAGATAGCAAGCAGGGAACCTGCGTTATGTTGGTCACACCCGATCGTATTTTAAAAAAGACCTTTGGTCACAATGAGTTCCGTCCTATTCAGGCGGAGGTGGTCAGTCAGGTCATGGCCGGTGACCATGTTCTGCTCCTCATGGCCACCGGGGCTGGAAAATCGCTCTGTTACCAGATCCCCGCCCTGCTCCTGCCCGGCCTGACCCTGGTGATCTCGCCCCTTATCGCCCTGATGCAGGATCAGGTAGCGGCCCTTACGGCCCGGGGGGTGGCGGCCACCTTCATCAACTCGGCCCTGGACCGGGAGCAGCGCCAGGAGCGCTTGGCCCGGTTGGCGGCCGGCGACTATAAGCTCCTCTACGTGACGCCGGAGCGCTTCCGCAAGCAAGAGTTTGTTGAGATCATCAAGGGGCGCGAGATTTCCCTGCTGGCGGTGGACGAGGCCCATTGCATCAGCCAGTGGGGTCACGACTTCCGGCCCGACTACAGCCGTCTGCAGGAGATCAGGGCCAGCCTGAATAACCCCACCACCATAGCCCTTACCGCCACGGCCACTCCCGAGGTGCAGGAGGATATTATCATTCAGCTTGGCCTGACAAAGTCCCAGGTAACGGTTTTCAACCAGGGCATTGAACGGGCCAATCTGCAGTTGTTGGTGGATGATGTCCATGGCCATGGCGCCAAGCTCGCGGCCATTGCCCATGCCCGCCGGCAGACAAGGGGCAGTACCATCGTCTACTTCGCCTTAATAAAAAGCCTGGAGCGCATGAGCGAGGCCCTGACGGATATGGGCCTGGATCACCTTGTCTACCATGGGGGGCTCACGGCCAGCGCGCGGCGGCGTCGGCAGGAGCGCTTCATGGCCGCCGGCGATGCCCTTATCCTGGCCACCAACGCCTTTGGTCTGGGCGTCGATAAGAGTGATATCCGGATGGTGATTCACGCCGAGATCCCGGCCAGCCTGGAGTCTTACTATCAGGAGATCGGCCGGGCCGGCCGCGATGGCAAGGCGTCCCGCTGCCTGCTCCTCTATGACCAGGACGATCTCCTCATCCAGATGAATTTTATCAAGTGGAATAACCCGGAGGCCGATTTTTACCAGCGGCTCTGGCAGGTCATAAGTGACGAGCCGGAGGAGGTGAACAGCGGCGGCCTGGATGGCCTCAAGGAACGCCTCCTCTTTCGCCACAAGGCGGACTTTCGCTTGGAGACCGCCCTGGCCTTGCTGGAGCGCTACCAGGTGACCAGGGGCAGCCTGGCCCGCCGTGACCTGGCCGTGGCAGGTGAGTTGCCGGACCGTTTTGGCCCAGGCGAGATCGGGGCCAAGACCCTGGCCGAGCAAAAGAAGCTGCATCTGATGGTCCAGTACTGCAAGACTAAAGGCTGCCGCAAGGGCTATGTTCACGACTACTTTGGCGTGGATCACCCGGATAGCTGCGGCACCTGTGATAACTGCCAGAGCCTCTGATTTCAGTTAACCGCAAAGGGGCAGAGGTCGCCAAGGTGACATTTGCTATAGTGAAGACTCGGCCGCCCTTGGCGGTTAGCCAAGACGAGACCTGTTACAGGTTCAACTACTCAGCCTGGTCGAAAGGAAAAAAATATTCACCTAAGTCTTGGGGTAAGGGGTCAAAAAAACTTTGCTTTCTGGCGCTCTTTGCGTTTCATTTGCCCTTTGCGCTTTCTTGTGAAGAAATAACGAATCTCCCTCAAAAAATAAACTTTGGTTACAACTATGAGTGACGAGCCGAACAAGATCATCTACTCGATGATCAAGGTGTCCAAGTATTACGATAACAAGCCGGTCCTGGCCAATATTAATCTCTCCTACTTCTACGGGGCCAAGATCGGCGTCCTAGGGCTTAACGGCTCGGGCAAGAGTAGCCTGCTGCGCATCCTGGCCGGGCTTGACACCGAGTTCCAGGGCGAGACCTCCATCTCGCCGGGGCTGAAGGTGGGTTTTCTGGCCCAGGAGCCGGACCTGGATGATAGTAAGACGGTCAAAGAGATTGTCGAAGAAGGTGTCCAGGAGACGGTGGATCTCCTGGCCAAGTTCAACCAGATAAACGAGAAATTCGCCGAGCCCATGGATGACACGGAGATGAACGATCTCATCGAGGAGCAGGGCAAGGTCCAGGAGGCGCTGGACAACTCCGGGGCCTGGGATCTTGACGCCCGCCTGGACCAGGCCATGGACGCCCTGCGCTGCCCGCCCGGTGAGGCCAAGGTGGAGGTGCTCTCCGGCGGCGAGAAGCGGCGGGTGGCCCTCTGCCGCCTGCTCCTCCAGAAGCCTGATATCCTCCTGCTGGACGAGCCGACAAACCATCTCGACGCCGAGACGGTGGGCTGGCTGGAGCAGCACCTGGACCGCTACGAGGGCACGGTGATCGCCGTGACCCATGATCGTTACTTCCTCGATAACGTGGCCGGCTGGATCCTGGAACTTGATCGGGGCAAGGGTATCCCCTGGAAGGGTAACTACTCATCCTGGCTGGACCAGAAGCAGAAGCGGCTGGCCCATGAGGAGAAGAAGGAGTCGGACCGCCAGCGCACCTTAAAGCGCGAGTTGGAGTGGATCAAGATGAGCCCCAAGGGCCGACGGGCCAAGGCCAAGGCCCGGATCAACGCCTACGATGAACTCTTGAGCCAGGAGGCCCAGCAGCGGGAGAAAGATCTGGAGATCTTCATTCCCCCCGGCCCCCGCCTGGGCAAGATCGCCATCGAGGCGGACAAGGTGACCAAGGGCTTCGGCGATAGGCTTTTAGTGGAGAACATGAGCTTTGCCCTGCCGCCGGGCGGCATCATCGGCGTCATCGGCCCCAACGGCGCCGGTAAGTCCACCCTTTTCAAGATGATCGCCGGTCAGGAACAGCCCGATTCTGGCAATATTAAACTAGGGGAGACGGTGCAGCTGGGCTATGTGGACCAGTCCCGCGACGTGTTGGACGACAACGCCACCATCTGGGAGGCGATCTCCGAGGGCAACGATATCCTTGACCTGGGGGGCCGGGAGGTCAACTCAAGGGCCTATGTGGGCCGCTTCAACTTCTCTGGCTCCGATCAGCAGAAGAAGGTGGGCAATATCTCCGGCGGTCAGCGCAACCGGGTCCACCTGGCCCGGATTCTTAAAGAAGGCGCCAATGTCCTTCTCCTGGATGAGCCCACCAATGATCTCGACGTCAACACCCTGCGCGCCCTGGAAGAGGCGTTGGAGAATTTCGGCGGCTGCGCCGTGGTCATCAGCCATGACCGCTGGTTCTTAGACCGCATCGCCACCCACATCCTCGCCTTTGAGGGCGACTCCCAGGTGGATTTTTTCGAGGGTAATTTTTCCGAGTATGAAGAGGATAAGAAGAAACGCCTGGGGGTGGACGCCGTGCAACCCCACCGCATCAAGTACCGCCAGCTGACCCGCTAAAACGGGCCTGGTCCCGAAACCGAAAAAGCCCTGGCCGAATAGTTCGGTCAGGGCTTTTTTTTTATGTCGTTTGCCGCCTGCTCTTTCTGGGCTTTAACGGTAGGTCTGCTAGAGCGCAGCGAAAGCGGACAATTTTCTGCCTCCTATTGGCGGGGAACAGTAACGCTTAGGACATAACTGTTGCCTGAAACCGAAATGGCCAAGGTGTCGTTTTCTCCTCCCCCCTCATCCAATAAAGCGGCCAGGCCAATATATGTATCGTTCATATTGCATGCGCTGACGGTCATATTGATTCGATACATGTTGTAATTATTATCAATTATTCCCACCGTACCTGCGATTTGGCAACCGTCACTGTTGTTGCCAGTCAGAACACCGTTGCTGTCAATGGTGTAGGTTGATGAGTAGTTTAGTTCATTGACGGTATAGGTGCCGGCTATATCGGCCAGGTTTGATCCCCGTTCATATATTGGCTCATAACTGAGGCTGAAAGTAGATGCTGTCTGTCCCATAAAGACTGCACTGCCAGTTAAGGCATTTCTTTCGTTAATATTTCCAGAGGCAGTGCCTGAAAGGACAGTTGTGTTGTATGGCGGGAACACATAACCCAAAGGGGCATAGGAGGTAATGGTGGCGGTAAATGAATTGCCGCTTACCGTTACGACCCCGGTGGTTTGTTCGCCATCTTCACTGAGAAACCTAAGTTCGCCGGCTTCAGTGCAAAACCCATAGGCAGGTATGGTCTGACCACTTTCGATATAAGTTATTTGGCCGGACCAGATACCGCCTGGGGAGGCGTTTGGGGCGCTACTACCGCTTGAGGAACCACTGCTCCCCCCGCAGGCCGACAATCCTATGCCCATAACAAGACAACCGCCAAGAATCATAAAAACTTTTCGAGATTGCAAACTTTGTCCTCCCTTTTTTGTGAGTAAAATTTAATATTTTCTTTCCCGTTCCCTCGCAGAGCCTGGGAGCCAGGTTCAAATTTGGTACAAATGTTCCCCGGTGCATGGTTGAACGTATATTCACGCCTCACTTTCTGTTCGTATTTCTTGGGTAAAAATTGGTAATTTTCGGTTGGAACAGTTTCTGCGCAATCGAAAAAAATATTTATCTGTTTAAAGTAGTTAGCTATATTTTTACTCAATGATAACTAGGTAGACAATAACTGCCCAGGTCGGGATGTCCGGTTTCACTCCGTTCAACCAGACCTACTGGGCTTGGGATTATTAGAAACCGTAACGCAGACCCAACTGCAGGTTGGTGGTGGCGTACTCGTAGGAAATAACGTCACCTTCGAAATTGATATCTGCATCAGAGGTGGCGAGGTAGGACACCTTGGCGTCAATGGCCAGGGTCTCGCTCAGGGCGTAAGCCACGCCGGCAGTGAACTGGTAGGTGAAGACGGTGTCGTCATTGCCTTGTACAGATTCTCCATCTTCAAACGTGAAATCGCCGACATCGATCTTGGAGAAGCCGAGGCCAAGGCTGGCGTAGGGAGTGAAGTTGGAGCTGGTGGGGATATCGTAGTAGCCGTTGACCAGCAGTGAGGTTCTCGTGACATCCCCGCTCGCTAGAGGGTAACTCACAGAGAAACCTGGCATGCTAAGGGTTACGGTGTCAAAGTCATTGCTCTGGTAGGAGAGCTCACCTTCCACCCGGAGGTTGTTCGGTAACCTGTACCCACCAGTAAGGCCGACGGTGACCCCCGCATCTGATTCAAAGGTTGCGTAAGAGGTCGCACCTGCCTCTGTTGCGTCGGCGTCGCTGGCCAGGCCTACACCAAGGCTGCCGCCGACATAGGCGCCTTCCTTGGCACTGATTGCGCTGGCGCTGGCCAGTAGCATGGTGACGCTTATAACAGAAATTGTTTTTTTCATCGTTTTCTCCGGTGGTTCGTTGCCCCGCTGGCAGGGCAATGTTTTTTTGTTGAGTAACTCTTCATTAATCCAAAAATAGAAATTATTTTGTCGCTGCAGAACCCTTGGCAGTCACAAAATAGTTGTCTTGATCTAGCAAGAACTAGGCGTACAAGAATTTAAGTTAGTTATTTAGTATAGTTACCTCGATGCTTCAACGGTTTTTTAGGGTGGCAGGGCGGAGCAGCTAACTCCAGCAATCCGCCCTTCTCCATTCGCCATCCCGGCCCTCTTCGCTCTGTTCACCCGCGGTTCGATATTCATTATTAGCTGTTTTCATCTCCGGCTAGCGCTAGCTTACCCGCGGACCTTTGCCGGTCACCCTCCTGCCTGACGTACCTTCTCCTCGGTTTAGCGGGAGGCACGCACTCTGGGCCCTAAGCCAGCAACGAGAGGTAATTTCGCTACCGCCAGGGGTTTTTGTTGCAATATTAGGTCAGGTCTGCCTAACATAATAATTTCAGGGAGTTAGTAACAATTACTTTTATGGCTACGAAAGGAGGTGATTAAATGGTATTAAAGTCCGAACCTGCGAGGGGCAAAAAAGCGTTGTGGGTCGGCCTTTTCATGGGGGTACTTCTTGCCCTGGTAACAGTCCTGGCGTCGGGATTTATGGTTGAAACAACCAACACCGATACCTTCTGCGTCAGCTGTCACGCCATGACACCTTTCCGGGCGTCATGGAAGGAGTCGGTCCATGGCGGTCAGAACCCGCAGGGCTTTGCCGCCCAATGCGTGGACTGTCATCTCCCCCACGGAAATTTTGTCGAGTATCTGACCACAAAGGCGATTACCGGCACCGGTGATGTAATTCACAATATCGGCTTTAACCCAGAGGAATTCGACTGGGCCGCCAATGCGGAAGAAAACCGGCTTGATTTCACCTTTGACAGCGCTTGCCGCCACTGCCACGTGAATTTAACACCGCCAGGCATTAAAAGAGGGGGGCTCATCGCCCATCGGGAGTACCTCACTGGCAAGATTAAAAAACAGTGTGTGGAGTGTCATTCCCATGTGGGTCACAAAGACATGGTGGAAACCGCCACCACGTTTTTTAAACGGCAAAAATAAGGAAAGAACTGGTTAAGAAAAGAGAGAGGAAATGAAAATGAGAGAAAAGATCATACCAAAGGGGCTGACAGCTGCAGCCCTTATTGCCGGGGTGGCTGTGGCGGGTGGGGCAACCGCCGCCGTGGCGGCAAAAATGCCCAACCTTGCCCCCAAAGAGATCGTTGTCAAACGGGCGATTTCTGAGGAGGCGGCCAAATGTATCGAGTGTCACGCCAAGGAGACACCGGGAATTATCGAGTCGTGGAAAAACGGCAAGATGGGCCATGCCAATATCACCTGCTATGACTGTCATGGCGTGGAGAAGAGCTCCCCCATGGCCAGTCAATGTTCCGGCATCAAGGGCAGCAAGACATTTATCTCCCCCATGGTCTCGTCCAAGACCTGTGGCCGCTGCCATCCGGCCGAGGTGGAGCAGTTCCTGAACAGCGCCCATGCCGATCTTTCCCGCATAGCGGTCTATGACGAGAAAAAGGCGGGGGGTAAACTGGTCGCCCTGCAGCTCCACCATGAGGGTGGCGGCTTCATGGGGGTCAAAGAAGGCTCCCCGGCTCATGGCGCCTCCCGCCAGGCTGGCTGCCAGGTGTGCCATGGCTCCGAGGTGAAGGTTGATTCCAACAATAAGCCCGTGGCCGGAACCTGGCCTGCAGGTGTTGGTACCCTCTATCCGGACGGCTCAGTGGGCACCTGTACGGTCTGCCATACCCGGCATGAGTTCTCCGTGGCTGAGGCGCGGAAGCCTGAGGCGTGCGCCAGCTGCCATCTGGGCCCGGATCATCCGGACATCGAGATCTATCTCGAGAGTAAGCATGGCCAGGTCTTCCAGACCCAGGGCGAGCGCTGGAACTGGGACGCGGCTCCCGACACCTGGCAGCCGGGCGACTATACCGCCCCCACCTGCGCCGTTTGTCACATGAGCGGCATTGGCGAGCTGGAGACTACCCATAACGTGGAAGAGCGCCTCCATTGGGATCTGATGCATAAGCGCAGTGAGGTGAGAAGTGGCATCCACGGCGATGGCAAGAAGGGCCGGGAGAAGATGCGCAAGGTGTGCGTCAACTGTCACGGACCCAGCCACACCGCCACCCAGGAAAAGACCTTGGATGACGCGGTTGCCCTCTATAACGAGTATTGGGACCGGGCCGTGAAGATGAAGGCGGAGCTTAAGAAAAAAGGCTTGCTGAAAAAAGACGCCTGGCGTGACGGTTACCAGGAGCTGATGTACTTCCTCTGGCATCACACCGGCCGGCGGGCCCGGCAGGGCGCGGCGATGAACGCCCCTGATTATGCCCACTGGCATGGCTTCTTCCAGATCTTCCAGGTCTATAAGGATATGGAAGATATCTATAACTGGCGGATTAAAAATAACAAGATAGAGGAACTCAGTACCGTGATGAGCACAGGGCCGGAGTAAAATCCCAGCCGATTTCCCATCACAGCAAGAAAAAGCGCTTCCGGCCCAGGCCGGAAGCGCTTTTTTTGTTATCCAGTACGCCTGGGGTGCGGGGAGAAGGGCCGCTTACTTAAGTACCCGTCTGCTCTGCCAGTAATTTTCCTGCCAGTAGGGGTTATCCAGCCGGGATGTCAGGACGCCCTTGGTGGTGGAGGCGTGGAGGAAGCGGTTTTTGTCCAGATAGATCCCCACATGGCGGCCCTTGCCGGGGATCTTGAAGAAGACCAGATCTCCGGGCGTGAGTTCTGCTCGGCTGATGGATCGGCCCTTGCCAACCTGGTCCTTGGTGGAGCGGGGCAGCTTGATATGGAAGGTATCTCGGTATATTAGGTGGACCAGGCCGGAGCAGTCGATCCCCTTTTTTGACAGGCCGCCGTAGCGGTAGGGTACCCCCTGCCACTTCTTGAGCTGCTTTTCCAGCACGGCCTGGCGGGCAGAAGATGCGGGCGTTTTTGCCACGGGGGAAGGGGGAGGTTGATCATAACGGACGGTTGACTTGGCGCAGCCCGTCAGCGGTTGGCTAAGCAGAGTCGCAACAATGATGGGGAAAAGGATTTTTTTCATACCGAAGGGGCCTCCTGTTGCTTGTTAAATAAAAGCGAGCCGGACAGTAGCGCAGGAAGGATTTATCCTTCAACAAAGAAAAGAGCCCCCCCTTTTTCTTTGGAGTTTTCCCTTACCTGGAGAGTCTAAGGCTCATTCTCAGCTCTTTCCTGGTCCAGCTCAACGGGCAGCTTGCAGGGCGATTGCCCCGAGGCGCCGCATTTCTCGCAGACACCTTCATGGATGCCGCATGAGTCGCACACCCCGTCCTTGCGGCACCAGATGGGGCCGTTGGGGGTGTCAATGATTGTCAGGCCCTTCTCGGCCAGGGTCTGGCGCACCATATCGGCGGTGGCCCAATCCTTCCTGGCCCTGGCCGCCTGACGCTGGGCGATCAACTCATTGATCTCCGGGTTCAAGGGGCATTCCTCCAGCTCCATGACCCTTAAGACCGTGTCTATCTTTTCCAGGGCCTCGACGATGTACTTCTTCTGGTCGCTGTCAAGCCGTCCCTGGTTCAGGATCGGGTTGACCTTCTTGATAAAGTCGAACAGGGCGCCCAAGGCCTTGGAGATGTTCAGGTCATCGTCCAGCCCCCGGTTGAAATCATCCTCCAGGCGGCCCAGGAAGGAGGCCACCTCCGGGTGCGGGTCGCCCGGCGGCAGGCAGAGGAGCTTGCGGCAAAACTCGTCCAGGCGGCGCAGGCTGGTGCGGGCCGCCTTGAGCTTGTTGTAGGTAAAGTCCAGCGGCTTGCGGTAGTGGTGGCGGAGAAGGAGGAAGCGGATCTCGCGGCCGCTGTAGCCCTGGGCAATGACCTCGGCCAGGCCGATGACGTTACTGTTCTCGTCGCTCATCATCTTGCCGTCCACCAGCAAGAGTTCCGAGTGGAGCCAGTGGTTGGCCAGTGGCTTGCCGCTTACCGCCTGGGCAATGGCGTTTTCGTTTTCGTGGTGGGGAAAGATAAGGTTGCGGCTGGCCGTGTGGATATCCATGGTGGCCCCGAAGTTGGCCAGGCTCATGGCGGCGCACTCGATATGCCAGCCGGGCCGCATGTTGCCCAGGTCTGTTTCAAAAAAGATGCCGCGCTTCAATTCATTCAAGGTGGAGCGCTTCATCAGGGTGAAGTCAAGGGGGCTGTGTTTTTCGTAATTTTCCAGGTCAACTGACTCGCCGGAGCGCACCTTGCCTAAGTCTACCCGGGAGAGGCTGCCATAGTCGTGAAATTTTGAGATGTCAAAGTAGATGGAGCCGTGCAGTTCGTAGGCAAAGCCCTTGTGGATCAGCTCATGGGAGATCTCTATCATCTTCTCCACATACTCGGAGGCCAGGGGCCGCTCACTGGGAGGCAGGACCCTTAAGGTCTCCATATCCCGGCTGAAGGCCTCAATATAGGGGGTGGTGAACTCCGCCACCGACTGGCCACTGTTCTCGGCCCCGGCAATGGTGTTGTCGTCCAGGTCGGTGAAGTTCATCAGAAACTGGACCTGAAAGCCGCGGGACTGCAGGGCCCGGTGGATCAGGTCGGCGACGATGAAGCGCCGGCAATGGCTGAGGTTGGTGGCGGTATGGGCCGTGGGGCCGCAGGCGTAGAGGGTGACCTTCTCCTGGGACAGGGGGCTGAAGGGGATCTTTTTATGGCGGGGGCCGTTGTAAAAGCGCAGTTGCGATTTTTGTTTAGCCTCCTCGTCCTCGGGACTGGGCTGGGAAAAGAGCTCGGTGGAGAGGTATTTTTCGCCGCTGTCCGGCAGAATGACCACGATGGTGCCCTGTTCAATCTCTTTCGCCCGCTGCAGGGCGGCCACCATGGCCGCCCCGGAGCTCATCCCGGCAAATATCCCCTCCTGCCTGGCCAGCTCCCGGGCCATGGCGAACGCCTCCTCATCAGCGATGTTGACGATATGCTGCGGCAGGTTCTTGTCAAAGATGCCGGGCCGGTAAGATTCCTTCATGTTTTTGAGGCCCTGGATCTTATGGCCCAGGAACGGCTCCACCGCCGTGATCCGCACCCCGGGGTGGCGGGTGGCAAAATAATGGCAGAGACCCATCACCGTGCCGCTGGTGCCTAAGGTGGCCACCACATCGCTTACCTCGCCGTCCGTCTGCTGCCAGATCTCCGGGCCGGTGCCATGGACGTGGCTCTGCCAGTTGGCGTCGTTGTTGAACTGGTCGGTGAGAAAGTAGCGTTCCGGGTGGCGGCGGGCCAGGGCGTAGGCCTGCTCGATGGCGCCGTCGGTGGCCCGCTTGGCTGGCGTCAGGAGGATCTCGGCCCCGTAGGCCGCCATGATTTTGCGCCGCTCGATGGAGGCGGACTCCGGCATCACCAGCATGCAGCGGTAGCCCTTGACGGCGCAGACCATGGCCAGGCCGATGCCGGTGTTGCCGCTGGTGGCCTCCAGGACGGTCTTGTCGCCGGTGAGCTCGCCGCTGTCCTCGGCCGTCTCGATCATGAACTTGGCGATGCGGTCCTTCACCGAGCCGCCCGGGTTCATCGCCTCCAGCTTGGCCAGAATGCGCACCGGCCCGGGGAGGTGTAGCCGTTGAATGGGTACCAGGGGCGTATTGCCCACCAGGTCGAGGATGGAGGAAGGGCTGGTCATGGCGGCAGAGCGGCTGAGGTTGAGAAAGGAGAAAATATTAACGGACTTTACGCCAACTTGGCCAGGATGGCAACCAAGGGTGCAGCCGCTCGGTTAAAAAAGTGGTTCCCTGCTACTTTAATTGGCCAACCAACCACCCTTTGGCCCATAATGTTTATGGGAGTTTTGAATTTTTTTCAAAAAACCAGCATCTTGACCTTAGATAAGCTGAGATGGTGAAGGTGCCAGGGTAACGCACTGATTTTGCAATTAATTATAACTTGACGACTCTGCGCGTTGCTGAAAAAGGCTCGATTTGACCGCAGTGTTAATTTCGTAAGACGGCCCTGGCTGCCTGACAGACAGGGAAGAAGGGGGGAGGGGGACAATGAAAGAAGATAGCGTGACCGGTTATTCCGTCACTAATATCAAGGTGAAGATACACCTGACCAACGGCGAGGAGTATCTCGGCACCCTGAACACCAGGACAACAAAAAAAGTCTCCAAGTTCTTCATTGAGGAGCTGGCTGGCACAGATTTCTTCGTCCTCACCAAGGTGGTGCGCCACGGCGATAACGACCGCTTCGATGTTATGGTTTTTAATAAGAACCATGTCCTCCACATTGAGCCCATGGCCGTTTAAACTTCTAAGTTCGAGAATATAAAAAGGCCGATTCCCTATAGAGGGGAACCGGCCTTTTTTGTCTGAAGAACTGGTCCTAGTGAGCGGGTTAGTTGCCGCCACGGCAGAGCCAGACAAAGTGGTAGTCGGTTCTATCCTCTGGCAGCAGATATGGGTCGTGCAGGTTATAAACCCAGGCTGCGGGGGGAAGCGGATCGCCTATAATGTCAAAGATGGCTGGGCCGCTGTAGACGGTGGAACTCCAGTAGATCGATTCGTCATTGATAAATGGATGGCCGGCAGGCAGGGAGGAGCTCGTTCCCCCGGTACTTCCCAGAGAGAAGTCGGTGAGGCTCCATATCTCCCGCCGGTTGGGAACCCGCCAGTCGGTATAGGTGGTAGTGACTCCGCACCTTACCGCCCCGCTGTTGACCATCTGGGCAAAAGAGAGAGCCTCGGCCCAGGTAACCATGCCGGTAAGACGGATATTTGAGCCAACGGTAAGGTCATAGGTGTCGATACAGTTGGCTTCCCGCATCCACATCAGGCCGGTGAGGTTGTCGCTCACCGTGCCGTTGCCGTTGTCAGCAAAGCGCTGAGGGGGCCAGGTGATCCGGCCAGAAGGGGCATCGGAACCATCGGTATGGGGAAGGCGGATGTCGGGGTCGGCAGCCAGGCAAAGCCCAGCGGGAGCAACCAACATAATTAATAATATTAAGAGCAGTTTTTTCACGGTGGATCTCCTTTAGTTCAAATGAGGAGGGGTGTTACTTGAAGTAATTTTCGTCGTTGCGGACCAGCCAAACAATATTCGAGTTAGACCCATTTGGCGTAGCTACTTTGTCGATGTCTAAGACCTCACCCGTGTATATATTGACGGCCCAGGCGGCGCTGCCGCCAGCGGTCTCAGTACCGGACCAGATATAATCGTCTGCCACATTAGTAAATGGAGCACCTCCCAGGGAGGATCCGGGAACGGAAAAATCAATGACACTTTCTATTTCGATGACCGTGGGTAACCGCCAGTCGGTATAGCGAGAGGTGGTGCCGCAATTGACCTCTCTGGTGTTTTGCCATCCCGCATACTGTTGTGCCAGCGCCCAGCCAACCCGGCCATCACCTGGACTACTTGAAGTTATTTCGGTATTAGGTGAGCCAATATCGCTGCAATTATAGCCCTCAGCAAATATTTTTCGTGACTCATCACCATCAGTATCCTTGCATAAGGTATAATAGCCATAAACATCATAACGAAAGCAGTCGGTATTCTGCATCCACATGAGGCCGGTCATGGTATCGGTGATGGTGCCGTTGCCGTTGGCATGATAACGAGGAGATTGGCTTGGTTTGATCCCAATCTGCAAGGCGCCGTCATCGCCGGCGGCAATGGATGCGGTTAGCCCGGTAGCGGCCAGGTTGATCGCCCCCACCGAGGAGCCAGTATCAACGGTGGCGGAGCCGCCAGTGGGGCCGGTCTCGCCGCCGCCGTCGCCGCAGGCGGCCAGG